>CALODD010000110.1:0-23795 GCA_942491945.1 uncultured Gammaproteobacteria bacterium
AAAAAGATAAGTGCCGAGAAAGCAGTTCGGATATATGCCGGTTTACCCGCAGAAAGTATTCTGCTGAAGAGAAAATCCGTATTGTCATTGAAGGTCTGCGGGGCGAAGACAGTATTGCTGAACTCTGTCGTCGTGAAGGCATCAATACCAATGTCTATTACCGGTGGAGCAAGGAGTTTCTGGAAGCCGGTAAGAAGCGTTTGTCAGGCGACGTTGTCCGAGAAGCCACCTCCGATGAAGTCAAAACCCTACGTGCTGAAGCAGCCGCTCTGAAAGAAACGCTGGCTGAGGTGTTTATGGAAAACCGGCTACTGAAAAAAGCGTGCTGGGGGATGGGGAGGACGGTATATGAGATATTCGGCTTCTGAGAAGGTGGAGATCATTCACCTGGTGGAGCAATCCAGCCTGTCGGTCAGGCAAACGCTACAGCGCTTGGACATTCACCGATCTACCTTTTATAACTGGCTAAAACGCTATGATGAGGGTGGTGTTGATGCGTTGGCTGATAATCAACCTCAGCCAGTGGCAGTCTGGAATCAATTACCAGAAAAGCATCGTGAAGCCCTTGTTACCCTGGCCCTGGACGAGCCCGCACTGTCACCCCGTGAACTGGCTGTCAGGTATACCGATGAACAGCGTTACTTTGTCTCGGAATCCACCGTCTACCGTTTGTTAAAGGCGCATGATCTGATAACCAGCCCCGCCTATATCTTGATGCAGGCCAGTGATCGGTTCCAGCATCCGAGTCGGCGTGTCAATGAACTATGGCAAACGGATTTCACCTACTTCAAGATCATCGGCTGGGGTTGGTATTACCTGTCCACGGTGTTAGATGATTACTCGCGCTTTATCATTGCCTGGCGTTTATGTACCACCATGGGTACCCGTGATGTGACTGACACACTGAACGATGCGCTGGACTTTACCGGACTTGATCCCGTCAAGGTCAAACATAAACCTCAGATTGCTCTCGGACAACGGGCCCTGCTATCTATCCGGCGAGTTATCCGGTTATCTGGAGAAGCAAGGCATGACGCATACCCGTGGTGCGCCGTACCATCCGCAGACGCAAGGCAAAATTGAGCGTTGGCATCGATCTGACCTTTCCCCCAAAATTAAGACCATGACGGCGATGAGATTTCCAATTAATCTAGAATCAAGGAGATCTCAACATGAAGAAGAAACGTTACACCGAAGAACAAATCATCCGAGCACTTAAACAGAACGAATCTGGGGCCAAGGTTGATGATATATGCCGTGATCTCGGAATATCGAACGGCACGTTCTACAACTGGCGAAGCAAGTATGGTGGCCTCGAAGTCAATGAAGCCAAACGGCTGCGAGAACTGGAGTCTGAGAACAACAAGCTCAAGAAGCTACTGGCTGACAAACTGCTTGAAGTCGAAGCCATGAAGGATGTGCTGTCAAAAAAGTGGTAAAGCCCACCAGTAAGAAGCCAGTCGTTCGTTACATGATTGAACAGCACCAGATCAGTGAACGAACGGCCTGTATTCTGGTTGGGCTGAGTCGAACAGGCTATCGATATCAAGTCAAAGAACGTGATGACAGCGAGCTGAGAGATCGTCTCAAGACATTAGCCGCACAATACTCGCGCTATGGTTATCTGATGCTGCATGGTCTTTTGAAGGCAGAGAAGCTGGTTATCAATAAGAAACGTACTTACCGCCTGTATACCGAGGAAAAGCTTCAGGTACGTACAAAGAAGCGCAAGAAGCTACAACGTCCACGCTTACCTATGATTGTCCCTTCACGCTCGAATCAACGCTGGTCAATGGACTTTGTATCAGACCAACTGAGCAACGGACGACGTTTTCGAGTGCTTAATATTGTCGATGACTACACCAAGGAAATGGTTGGTCAATTAATCTCCGTATCGATCACTGGCCAACAGGTCGCTCGTTTTCTGGATCAACTCGGCGAACAAAGACCACTACCTGAATCAATCACTTGTGATAACGGTACCGAATTCACCAGCAAGGCGATGTTCTTCTGGAGCAAAAAGACAAACGTGACGTTAGCGTTCATTCAGCCAGGTAAGCCGACTCAGAATGCTTTCATTGAAAGTCTAAACGGCAAGTTCAGGAATGAATGTTTGAATCAGCATTGGTTCCGATCATTGGAAGAAGCACGAAAAGAAATCGATCAATGGCGTGATCATTACAACCATATCAGGCCGCACAGTTCACTGGGTTATATACCGCCAGTTGTGTTTGCTAAACAGGCTGCTTAAAGTGGCTCTATCTCATCAATGCTGTGGTACTAAGTTGGGGGAAAGGTCACTGAGTAGCCACATCAGTTCAATATTACGATGTGTTTCTCGCTCAAGCCCACGACTGGACTGGATACGATTGAAGTAACCATAAATATACAACTTTAATAATGTCGAGGGGTGATAGGCTGGTCTGCCAGTATGACTGGGTTGCGCTCGCTGAAAACCCAACTGTTCCAGATTTAGCTCATCGACAAAGACATCAATGACACGCGTTGGATTATCTTCGGTTATGTATTCTTCCAAAGACTCAGGGAATAACGTACTTTGGCTTCGATCAATACCAGTAATGTAGCGTTTCATGGGCCATCTCTGCTGATGATTGATGGCTAAATTATAGCAGCTATGTTTTCACACACCCTGTGGCGTCAGCTGCCTCTCAAAATCTTGTATCCGTGAAAATGCCACGCGTTTTCTAGATTTCATCCCTGGACGACTTGACCTAGAAATGCCATTGGGCACAGCCTTTACCACTCTAATGTATTAAATGCTTTCTCGGACCAGAACGACTCGTCGGTATCTGAATTTATAGTTATCGTCGCATTCGGCACGACAATGTAGGTCTCATGTCCTGTGATACGATCCTTTCCATATAAATGATGCCATTGAAGCGCTCGTGGATCATGTTTGCTTGCTAAGCGCCAATCCCGATCAACTGTCTTGATAATATTACCGTCCTTGAAATACTCCGTTCGATAATCTGCAAATGACGTGGCGTCTACGTGCGTAATACGATAGTCATACCAATGAATGGGCTTTTCAGGCGTACTTTTAAGTCGATAAACTTGCTTCCCCTTATGATCACACACGCGTTGATCAGGTACATCGATATCACGTAAATATTTGTGTCTAGGTACTTCAATACTACTTAGACAAGATTCAAATGGCTTTTCATCCAGTAATTCGTGTTTTTCATGAGAGGGGTTGTTTGGTAGCATTTCTGCGAACGTGAAGACCGTTCCACCCCATGTCTCTTGTGTGTTTGTGATTTCTATACGCCGTGTCGTCTTAATGAGCGGGAGCCGTAGTAGATAATCTGGTGACCGATCTGGATTCTTGTAATCTGTCAGTAGTATGGCTGTTCCTTTTAGCTTCCCTGTTCTGAATATACTTAACTCACGTGAAGCTATATCACTATTCTCATAAGTATTATTAGTATGACGTTCAACAAGGCTGACGCGTTTGCGTTTGCCTGGTTTGCTATCAACAACGACAGCGACTGCTTTAGGGTGTTGTTCGATAGACAGCTTAGAAAATGCAAACAGCCGATTTACAAAAAACACCTGTTTTGCGATGTTATCTGCATTCGGTTGCCCTACTGGATAAGGTAATGACTTCATCTCTATAGCATTCACCGCACTTCCTAATAGAATCATCAGTGAAAATAGAGCGAATTGTACGATATGCATCATTATTCCTTCAGTGCTAAGGTTCATGGATAGAGACGTAGACGTTATATCTAGTTACTACTGCTTCTAATTCGTTGAATGATGGGGAGTATTTTTTGCTGCCAATCATCTGTGCTTATAGGTCCCACGTGCTTATAAGCGATATGCCCCTGCTTATTAATCACAAATGTTTCTGGAACACCATACACACCCCAGTCGATTCCAACTTTCCCATCAATATCAGCACCCGTTCGAGTGTAAGGATCACCAAAGTAATTCAGCCATGCTGCAGCATCATCGGGCTCATCTTTGTAATTCAGACCGTGAATTGGAATATCCGTTGTTTGACTTAACTTCATCAATAACGGGTGTTCTTCTCGACAAGCAACACACCAGGAAGCAAACACATTGACCAGCGATACTTCTGATCCTAAATCTTGACTGGACAAGCCTAGTTTCCGTCCTTTTACGGGCGCTAATGTAAATTCTGGTACCGGTTTATCAATTAATGGCGAAGGGACATAGCTGGGGTCACGTGTGAGGCCAATACCAAGGAAGATGGCGAGTATGAAAAACACCAGTAATGGCACGATCCAGACCAAAGAAATGCGTGGTTTATTAGTCATGTTCTTTACTTGTGAGAGGCTTTACAGATTGCTGTCTGTATAGACCGTAAAAAAGTGGCAGCAAGACGAATAAACCTAAGATGCCGACCAGGACTAATAATTGGTCAAAACTATCATTTGCCATTTCGCTACCAAAATGCGCCAGAAGAAAACTGGCCGGCATCAGGCCGATAAAAGTGGCTAAGGCAAAACGCCAGGCATGTATTGGTGTGAGCCCTGCCCCATAACTCACCCAGTCAAATGAGATGAACGGTGCTAAGCGTGTTAATAGAACGGTCAGTGTCATGGCGTTCTGGGTGCCAATCCATTGTGGGAACTTATCACGGCCGATTAGCCTTGCTGTAATGTCTCTACCAGCCATCCTGGCAATGTAAAATGCAATCAGTGCACCGATTTCAGCACCAATCACGATATATAGTGTTCCCCATGTATGCCCATAAATGGCACCTGACACAATGGCGATAGGCGCACTCGGGATGGGGTTTAAAATGATCGCGATACTCATGAGACCGATAATGAGCAATACGCCAGTCAATCCTTGGTTATGAATTAAGGCAATTAAACGATCAGGTTCAGTAATAATATCTACTAGGCCTACTCTTGATAACACGTAATAGAGCAGCGATAGCCCGACAAGTACGATGATCAGTATGATCACTGAACGAGGTATCCTCATATGGCCAATACGCATTAGAGCTCTATCGAGGTTTGACAGGTCGACGATTACAACAGCTTTTCGGATGGGAATGAGCCAGTTTTCTGAGATTGTCCTCTGTCGTGCAATACCACCATCGCTTGAAGCGGTGCCACCACGATCTGCGTGGTAAATAGCCCAACTGATGTAACGCATTATCGATATCGATAAAATATGTTTGCGTTACATCATAAGTAAACTTCAGCGTCTTGGCTTCAATGGATAATTTAGATATCTGTACGTTGCAATCAGCCAACTGTTCTTGGAGTGAGACGCTGGACGTTTTATCAACGGGTTTCTTAATCGTAATTGACCGAATCACTTCCCAATCACCATCAATATCCACTTTGCTTGTTGTTTTACCTGACAATGTTAATCCTCGTTGAGCTCTTTTTTACGACGATTGAACTCTTCTTCATCAATGTCACCACGCGCAAAGCGTTTTTTTAGAACATCAAGCGCTGTCTCCTCACTTGGATCTTTGCTGTCGCCAACTAACCCTTTAATCAGCATCACAACCATGACAATAATAAATATCCAAAATAGCCACATAAATAAAAAGCCTCCACCAAATCCTGTACCGTGCCATTCCCACATAGTTCATCTCCATATTTTTGGTTAAGTCACTATAAATTGACCCATCATGCCCTGGTCTTCATGCTCAAGAATATGGCAGTGATACATGTAGGGTGCGGTATCGTCTGCATAGTTCTCAAAGCGTGTGATTAAACGCACGGTCTCATCTGGATGGACTAACACGGTGTCTTTAAACCCCTGTTCATTGAGTTCAGGTGGTTGGCCATTACGCGTGAGAATGCGAAATTGAATGTCATGTATATGCACTGGATGAGGCATCGGTGAATGATTGGTAAACTCCCAGATCTCGATGTCATTCAATGTGACAACTTCATCAATGCGTTGCATATCAAAAGATTGATTATTGATCGTGAATCCTGACCGCCCGCCTCCACCCGACATCATGCCCATACCCATCGTCATATCCAGGCCGAACCGTCGAACCTTATTGACTTGTTGTTCAGGCCAATTCTGTAATGAAGCCAAAGTCTCAGGTATCTCGCTTGTGTCGTTGGCAATATTGCTGGCTGAAAATCGCATGACCTGAAATGGCGTATTACCACCAGACATCATCATCGCCATCATTCCCATACCCATGCCCGCATTCAATGAAGGCAGAGGCTTATGTTGCAACATGACATCGTCATTATTCTGAAACTCGACGATTATCTCAGCCCTCTCGCCGGGCGATAAACGTAAGTGCGTTAGTGTGACTGGCTTTTCTAAAAAGCCACCGTCAGAAGCTATCTGTTGAAATGCGCGATTATCACTAAAGTGTAAGTTATAAATTCTGGCATTCGATCCATTGAGAATTCTAAAGCGCGTGAGTTTATGACCAATCTTATGACGTGGTCGTACGACACCATTGACCAGGATATGACCACCCAGCACGCCTGCCATGCGTTCATGCATGTTGGTCACATATCGAAACGACCCATCATCATTAAAGTTTCTGTCTTGAATAACCAATGGTATATCGTCAACACCATAGGTCTTTGGAATATTGAGACGCTGGCTATTCTCATCGTCAATGTAGAAAAGACCTGCTAAACCCTGGTAGACCTGCGCCCCCGTATAATTATGTACGTGAGAATGAAACCACTGCGTCGATGCAGGTTGTTTAATTTCAAACTTTGGATGCCATGATCGTCCGGATACTATTTCCTGATGTGGACCACCATCCATTTTTGCAGGGAGATGAACGCCATGCCAATGTAATGTCGAAGGTTGGCTTAGTGCATTATTGACATTGATGGCTACTTTATCGCCTCGGTTAACTCGCAAAACAGGTCCGAGATAGCTTGTATTCACGCCTATCGTCGGTGTTTTATAACCTTTGAAAAACTCGGTCTCGCCATGTTGCAATAACAGATTAAAAATACGTTTCCCATTGAATACCTCGCCGCGATGTTCTCTCGGTATTGCTAATGGATTTATAAAGTCATTCGGCGTGTAGGTATAGCCCGCGAATGCCGTACGTGACAAATATATAGGGACCAGGCTGGCAGCTCCTGCTATTGCCGCACCCTGGAGAAATCTACGTCTAGTCATTGCCATCGTTATCGTTCCTTATGTATTAGAAATGGTTTAAATATTTGATAACACTTACTGAATAAAATTCCTCTCATAATTATTGAATGGTTACCTTCTTGATATATATCAAATACACTGGTTATAGTTTTACTTTGCGTAAACGTAACGCATTCGTTATTACCGATACCGAACTAAAACTCATGGCTGCTGCTGCAATAATGGGTGATAACAGCAGTCCGAAAAATGGGTATAGAACACCGGCAGCTATTGGGACTCCAAGCGAGTTATATATAAACGCAAAGAAAAGGTTTTGACGTATATTGCGCATTGTGGCCCGACTCAATTTACGGGCACGGACAATGCCGTTTAAGTCCCCTTTAACGAGCGTTACACCGGCACTTTCCATGGCAACATCTGTGCCGCCACCCATCGCAATACCGACATGTGCTTGCGCCAATGCCGGCGCGTCATTAATGCCATCACCTGCCATAGCAACAATATGTCCCTGACTTTGTAACTTTTTGACCATGGCTGCTTTCTGATCAGGTAATACTTCTGCTTCAATGCCATCAATCGCTAGTTGACTGGCAACACTACGAGCCGTTGTTTTACTATCACCTGTAAGCATGATTACCTTGATGCCCTCATCATGTAAGGCAGAAATTGCTTCTGGCGTGGTTTCTTTTATGGGGTCGGCTACACCAATCAATCCGGCCAATCGATTTTCTATTGAAACAAACATCACGGTTTGGCCTTTAACGCGTAATGCCTCCGCCTGCTCTTTTATATTGTCAGTATCAATTTTGAGTGTCTGTAAGAGACGAACATTGCCCAGAGCAATCTCATGACCTGCAACAATGCCCCGAACGCCCTGCCCAGTAATCGATTCAAACGCAATCGTCTGAAGTAGATCTAAATGTTTAGCCTTGGCGCCTTGTACGATTGCCTGGCCAAGCGGGTGCTCACTAGAACGTTCAAGGCTAGCGGCATACTGTAAAATACGGTCGTTATCATAATCGCTGAGTGATATAACGCTCGCTAACGCCGGCTTTCCTTCGGTTAAGGTGCCAGTTTTATCGACAACAACAGTGTCGACTTTTTCCATGATCTCCAGGACTTCGGCATTCTTAATGAGCACGCCTGCACTCGCGCCCTTGCCTGTCCCGACCATAATTGACATGGGTGTAGCAAGGCCCAGAGCACAGGGACATGCGATTATTAAAACAGCGACGGCATTTACGATGGCGTATGCTAACTTTGGCTCTGGCCCCCATACATTCCATACAATAAAGGCAATCATTGCGATAACGATCACAACGGGTACAAAGTAACCAGAGACCTGATCTGCAAGTTTCTGTATTGGGGCACGTGAGCGCTGTGCTTCACTCACCATGCGTACAATCTGAGAAAGCATGGTATCGGCCCCCACTTTATCTGCTCGCATAATAAAGCTGCCCGTACTATTAACGGTTGCGCCTATGACAGCATCATTGGGTTGTTTAAGTACTGGAAGTGGCTCACCAGTAATCATAGACTCATCGACTCGGCTCCCACCTTCGAGTACAACGCCATCAACAGGAACCTTTTCTCCAGGCCGTACTTGTAGGGTGTCGCCAAGCACGACTTGATCGAGCGGAATGTCAATTTCTGAGCCGTGTTCTAGTACTTTATGCGCCACGCTCGGAGCCAGGTCGAGTAATGCACGAATAGCGGCATTGGTATTACTGCGTGCGCGTAATTCTAGAACTTGTCCTAATAAAACCAACGTTGTGATGACGGCAGCAGCCTCAAAATATACGGAGACCTGTCCCCCGGCATGTTGCATGACTGGCGGGAAGATACCGGGTGCGAGTAAAGCAACGACGCTATATACCCACGCTACGGATACCCCAAGTCCAATCAAGGTAAACATGTTCAGGTTTCTGGTGATGACAGACTGTACTGCACGGACATAAAATGGCCAGCCACCCCATAACACAACGGGTGTGGCCAGCAAGAATTCAACCCACTGTACGCCTCTCATGGAGATGCTTTCAGGAAATATAGATGGGTATAGATCTGCAACCATGGCGAGGATGAACACGGGAATTGCTAAAATAGTGCTGATCCAGAACCGTCGAGACATATCGTCCAGTTCATGGTTGTTCTCATCCGCAGTTACTGACATAGCTTCTAATGCCATGCCACATTTTGGACATGTGCCAGGATGATCCTGAATGATTTCAGGATGCATCGGGCAGGTATATTCAATGTGTGTTGAGGGTGTAGGTACGCCTAAGGTTTCTAAAGCCATACCGCATTTTGGGCATGTCCCTGGATGATCTTGAACAATCTCAGGATGCATTGGGCAGGTATACTGCGCTTCGTGCGAATCACATGAATGACCTGGGCAACTTGAATCTTCAACATCATCGGCCATAGATGGCGCGAGATACTGCTCAGGACTGTGCGTGAATTTAGTTAAACAATGATCACTGCAGAAAAAAAACGCCTGGCCGCCATGATTTGTATAAAACGAAGTACCTTCAGTGACATGCATACCGCACACTACATCAGTATGTTCTATGTCTTGTGACTGTTCGTTATCAACGGTCATAATTGAATACCACGTATGGCCAGGCAAAGGTTTCCACAGGAGAAATAGATTCCAATTGATTATTAGTTGACTGCATACTTGAACTTGAAGCTTTCAAATCCGCTTTTATCTGATTCGTATATGCGTGCAGTTATTTCGTACGTCCCTTTGGTATTGAAATTAAAATAATTGCCATACGTGACCGATCCACTTGTCAACATTTTCTCTAACGGCTTAACAGCATCGGGACGACCGATATAACTGCTATTAACTTCTGTGATGATCGTTGCATCGACAATGCGCTGATTCTTGTCCTTGTCATAGATCGCAAGCATGACATGGTACGACGTGCTTCCTTGATCTGATATGCCACCATGTAGTGACTTATCATTATCGACTAGCTTTGGATTTTGTTTGATGAAACTGGTTGGCACGATACCCCAGTAGATACGGTAGCTGTCAGTTTCTGAATTTCGGTTAATATCAGATGCATGCGATAACATTGAGCTACCCAACAAAACTGAGGCTACAATGCAATTTATAACGGTGCGTATATTTATCATCATTATGTTCCTTTAAATTATTGATTACTGCATTAATCCCATCATGCTTTTATGAAAATCAATGGTATTCATGATGTTGACATGATGTGAGTCGTGTGAGGTTTGCGATGCATACTCTTTCATCATTTGCTCATGACTTTGTAAGAGCTGCTGTCTTTTTTGTGCGTCACTCTCATTTACGACTTTGTTCCAGTGTGAATTAAGAACATTGACTGCATCGGCATTACTTGAATCCGCTATGGCCGGTGATATCGCAAAAATGCATGCGACAAACATAGTTCGCATATTCGACTTTAGTAAATATTTCATATCTGTCTCCATGAATTACATTGGTTGTTTGGTGGTGCTATCACTATAAAAATGACAAGTATCAGGATTGTCTTCCGGACTGTATAACTCGATTAAATGACACACAGATTCACTATCAGGCGAGTCATCAGGTGCATGACGCCACATTTCTAGCGCTATCTCCATACGGGTTTGCAGCCGCTCGAGGTCATTTAACTGCTGTCTGTTTTCAACAATACGATTTTGAAGAATCTCCCTAACACGATGGCAAGGAACATCCCCATTATCGACATCATTCTTGATTTCACGTATTTCTGATAATGTAAAACCGAGTTTTTTCGCTTTATGAATAAATTGAAGCCAAGGTATTTCAGTTGTTTTATACAACCGGTATCCGTTATCAGGATGACGGTTGAAAGCCAGCAACCCCATTCGACTGTAATACCGTACTGCATGGACAGTCATGCCTGATTCGGTCGCTAATTCGCTGACAGTTAAGGCCATGTCTGACACCCTTCATTCAATGCCATACCACTAATCACATGAGTAAATTCATGTGAATATGACTGTATGTTAAATATATTGATCATTCTGATAGCATCAGCCATGTTGTGCCTTTGGGCGTTTAGAGGAACGATGACGAACATAACGTTCAGGGTCCTGTTCGAAGGCGTCCTTGCAAATGCCCGCACAAAAGTAGTACGTGACTCCCTTATACGTTGATTCTGCGATAGCACTAATACGGCTGACTTCCATGCCACAAACAGGATCTTTATGTTGATCACTTACCTCTTTGTATTTCATCGTGCGTCCTTACTGATTACTTGGTTGGACGTTAAAGTGGAATTTATAAATACGTTATATAGGCCAGTCCAGGTCAGCGCGAAATACCAGCCATACAGGTAAGTCTCTGTTAGGCCAATAAAATAGCTACTCCAGCTTATCCAATTGAATCCTGGTAAGAATGCTTGCCATGCTTGATACATTGCGTACTGAGGGAATAACAAATCAAATATGACGCATATCGTAAATGTGATGCTCAATAACAGGCTGGTTGCATGACCTATTGCTAACAGTGGTAGGCGTTTATTCATGACTCAGATCCGCTACCGGTTAGCCTGGATATATATAATTCAGGATCTTCCTCAAACTCGGACATACAGTCTTTAGAGCAAAATCGATAAAGCTTTTTGCGATACATCACTCCATAACCTTCGGTTTCAGCTACCATATTTCCACATACGGGATCGATATGTTTCGCTGAGGTATTACGATCATGACGAGGAGCGGAATGTGAATGTCTACCACACCCATATCGCATCATGACGAGGAAAAGTCCTGCAAACAGAATAGTTGAGAGTAAATCACCCATGGCGTGTTCCACCTCTTAAATTCAATTCAACGACCGAACTGTCCATGACGACGCAAGAGACTGTAAAGAACCGACATAGTAGTTTTACTGCGGTCACTATATTCATATCAAGCATCGTCATGGTGTTGGTCAACTATCTTTTCTTCTGAAGGTCGACTAATTGACGGAGAAGATTCTCAATATTGGCTAGACGTGTTTCCATCGTCCCCATATGAGTCTTCATTTCAGTATGACGCTCTTTCATCATATCCATCATGGGCATACCACCCTGCTTTCCCATCATGTTCATCATAGGCATGCCGCTGTCATCTCTACTCATCATTCCCATACTTCCTGGACCAGTAGTATTGCCACCCATCATATTCATCATTGGCATCCCACCTTGAGATCCATTCATCATGCCCATCGGCATACCTTGTTGACCTTGAGTACCCATTGGCTGCATACCACCATTTTGCTGACGCATGCGCATCATCTGTTGTTGCTGCATTGGACTCATTGTTCCGGGCGCGTATCCCATAGGAGCCTGATCATATAGCTGGCTCATATCTGGCATACCCATTGGCATGGTTTGAGTATTTTCTTCACTCAGCACAACTGCACTAAATGATGTGGCAGTAACGAGTACTGAAATCATTGTTAAATGTTTTAGATTCATTTCATGCTCCTTATTAATTGCATTCATTATTAAATTTACGTTACAACTTTAGTTTAGGACCTGAGTGTTACTCACAGGTCAAGACATTTATTTAATCAATATTCATGTATTTAATTTAAGACTCCTCTATTGGTTTGACTTAATCATTTGGATTAGCTTGTCTGCTTTCACATAGCCTTCAATCATCTTCCCGTTAGGTAAAATAATGGCAGGCGTACCACGTAGACCAATCTTGAGACCGAATTCAAAACCTCGATCAACTGCGTCACCTGCCTTGCAAGTTCCTTTATCAAGCTCGCCATCGATCGCTCCTTTAGCGATACTCATAGCCTTTTCACGATCTTTAGCGCACCAAACGGATCGCATGGTGTTGTAATTAATGCCCTGCTTACCGTTTCTCGGAAATGCGATATATCTTATGGTGATGCCTGCTTTTTGAAGCTCAGGGATATCTTTATGTAGCTTCCTGCAAAATGGGCAATCAGTGTCAGTCAAAATTGTAATGGTGTGGCGTGTCTTTCCCTCTGCCTTGAATATCACCATGTCTGACTCAGGAAAGGATTTAAGTAATCTCAGCTTGTCTTTAGATTTAGTAAGCTCCGTTAGATTCTCGCCTGTCTTTAAATCAATTAACTCACCAACTAACGCATAACGCCCGTTCGAAAGAAGATAAGCGACATCACTACCGATACTGGCGTGGTAGAGGCCCTCTATTAATGTTGCTTGTGCGGGGCCAACCTCAACGCCACGCAGACGTTTCCTTAGTAATTCGGTTATTGAATCTTTAGGAGATTCTTTAGCTTGTTTGACGGGTTGAATCTCTTGCTGCTTATTACGCTTGTTCCAGGCAGAATAAATCTCATCACTCCATTTCGACTGAAACCAGGCGATGATGGCCTCGATCTGTGCATCGGTTAATTTCTCACCAAATGAGGGCATGGTACCGCCAACGGCCGCACCGCCCTTTTTGATGGTCTGTTTTAAGATATTAAAAGGATGATGCCAGGTATGAGCTGTACCATTCAGTGGTGGCGGGACTAGATTCCCATTGGCATCACGCTTTTTCCAATCTTTAGTCGCCTCGGCGTTCTTCCCGTGGCATACCGCACAGTTCTCCGAAAAGAGATTCTTACCCTGCTTAACTTGAGCATCGGAATACCAACGATCACTATTAGCCGATAAAGGCAGCGTGTGTATAACCAAAGCAATCAACGCGCTCGATATGACGTATAACTTCATGACAGCTCTCCACTTAATGTCGGCTAAATACGGTTGTGTTACCTTGTTTATCGATGGCCAGAACATCGTATTTATCTTTACGCATTCCCTCCATTCCAGGAGAACCCATTGGCATACCTGGCACTGTCAAACCATGAATATCTGGCTTGTCAGTCAACAGCCGCTTGATATCAGCTGCGGGAACATGACCTTCAATGACGTAACCTTCGATCACGGCGGTATGACAGGATTGTTGATTACGTTTAATTCCCATCTTTGCTTTGATTGCCGGCATGTCATTGCGATTGTGGGCTTTAACGTCGAATCCACTATCGCGTAAGTGATCAACCCACTTGTTGCAACAGCCACACGTGGGGCTTTTATATACGGTGAACTCTTCAGCGTTCGCCTCACCTATGGCTGATGTACTAAGCACACTATAAGCAGCGAACACTAAAATGAGCGACGCAACAGTGAGAACAATGATCAAGTCATGACGTGGTCTAGTTCTGGTACTGCTGTTATGTCTGGCTGTGCGTTTGTTTTGTTTACTCATCGGGATTTCCTTTAAATGGAAGTCAATTAATGACCATGTGAACTATTTTGTTTATGGTCTCGGGTATCCGAAGCCTCGTTAGGGAACCCACCATGAAATTCCTGGTGTACATACGACAACACTTCCCAACGCTGCTGTTCAGATAACACTGATTTGAATGGAGGCATGGCAGACTTTTGGGAACGGAACGGTTCAACAACACCGCCTTCCGATATCCGCCAAAACAGGTAACCATCCCCTTGTCCTGGTGCACTATGGAAATGATTGGTTAAGTCTGCCGGTGCATGCTCAAGTGCTGTTCCAGCTGGTCCATCTCCTTTCCCACTGTCTCCATGGCAAGATGCGCAGTATTGCTGATAAAGCGCCTTTCCATTTTGTGCTGTAACCTGATCATTCCATTGGCCAAATGTCTTTACGGCATAATCTGCTGGAGGTTCTACCCATTGATCATGGCGGTGTGCGTCCCCATGGCCATCATGATGTGAAGACATACTGCTGGCACTATGATGTTCCATCTCTTTTTCATGCTGGTGATTATCTTTACCACCGGCAATCGCTATACCTGATATAAGTAAAGCCATCGCCGGTACTGTCATTAGTAAATTAGTCTTTTTGACTATCATTGTTTTCTCCATTAATTTAAGTAAGTACTGGTTCCTGCGAACCAGTACTTATTAACGATCTAGAACCAGGCACGTATGCCTGCAACGATTTGTCGATCGCTTGTTCCCCCACCTCCAGCTTTAGCAAAGTCTGCTGTATCACCATATTTCTTGGTCCAGTTGATGCCTATATACGGAGCGAATTCACGTTTGACTTCATAGCGTAGACGTAAGCCAATTTCGGAGCTCGATAGACCGGAACCAATATCAGCAGCGCGATCATCTTTTCCGTAAAAATCAAAGGAAGCTTCTGGAGACAGAACAAGTTTTTGAGTCAACATCATTTCGTACTCGGCTCCGAGTCGAAATGCAGTTTGTCCAGACTTTCCTATGAACGCAGCAGCATCGATTTCAAAATAGTAAGGAGCAAGACCATGGAGCCCGATAGCCAACCAATCCTGTGTTGGTTTTGGGCGAGAGTTATGACGCCAGCCAATTTGGAAGTCCCAGTACGGTGCAATCGCTTTGCTGTACAAGAACTGCAATTCAGATTCATGTGTTTTGCCGCCTTCTTGTTCTACATCCGCCTTAATCCATAGCTTATGCAGATCTTTACCAATCCAGCCTTGAGCTTCCAGGACGGTTTGGTTTGGACCATCCGTCTCTCGCACCTCCAACTGATTGATCATCACTTTGGTGAGCAATGGATCATCACCACGGCCGCCAGCATGAACATTGATAGAGACCAGTACGAATAATGTAGTAATAAGTAGTTTCTTCATGATCATCTCCTAGCTGACTTCTACTTTTCTAAACATGCCGAGCATGTGAAAGAAAAGATGACAGTGAAATGCCCACCCACCCATTGCGTCAGCAGTGACTAAGTAGCTGAGTCGTGCACCAGGCTGAACGATGGTCGTGTGCTTACGTGGGATGTAATCTGGATCACCTGTTTCTAGATCACTCCACATGCCATGTAGGTGCATCGGGTGGTTCATCATGGTGTCGTTAACGAAATTAATTCGTAACCGTTCGCCATACTTGAATTTGAGCGGCTCTGCATCAGCGAACTTCACGCCGTTCATCGACCACATATAGCGACTCATATTTCCAGTTAGATGCAGGTCTATTTCGCGCTCTGGCTCACGAGGGTCTGGCGTTTTATAGAGATTTTTTAAATCGGCATAAGTTAGTACTCGCCGCCCATTACCGCGTAACCCAATACCTGGATCATCTATCAGGTACTGTGGTACATCTGCGCGCATATCGATATGTGGCCCATATTCCGTATCAGCATGCGTAATAGGACGGTTACTGCCATAACCCGCTTTTCCGTTTCCATACGGCAGTTTTGGTTTAGCACTCATACCTCCCATGCCCCCCATGTTGTGCTTGCTGTGGTCCATGCCACCCATGTTGTGCTTGCTATGGTCCATGCCACCCATGTTGTGCTTGCTTGCTATGGTCCATGCCACCCATGTTGTGCTTGCTATGGTCCATGCCACCCATGTTGTGCTTGCTATCCATGCCACTCATGTTGTGCTTGCTATGGTCCATGCCACCCATGCTCTGCTTGCCGTGATCCATACCACCCATGTTATGGCCACTATGATCCATACCTTCCATGCTCATACCCATGTCGCCGTGTCCAAGGATTGGCGCAGCGTCCATCGGTGGAGGTGATGCTTTCATGGCGATATTGGGTGTCAGTGTTCCGGCAGAGAACCCACTGCGATCTATTGTTTGAGCAAAGATGCTGTAGGCTTGCTCGCTGCTGGGTTCAACGATTACATCGTAAGTTTCAGCAACGCCGATTCGAAACTCATCTACAGATACGGGTTGAACATTTTGCCCATCAGCAGCAACCACAGTCATCTTTAACCCTGGGATGCGAATATCGAAGAACGTCATCGCTGCCGCATTGATAAAACGAAGCCGTATTTTTTCACCACGTTTGAAAAGGCCTGCCCAGTTATCTTCGGGTGTATGGCCATTCATCAGATAGGTATAGGTATACCCAGTTACATCAGAGATATCGCGGTCAGACATACGCATTTCATTCCACATGCCACGATCAGACCAGAAACCATCCCATCCCTTTTCTCCTACTTCATTCATGGCATCGAAAATGGTGCGTTCACGAAAGTTGTAGTAGTGAGATAGCTTTTTCAGCTTCGCATAAATATTGTTTGGATCTTCATCGCTCCAGTCAGATAGCACGACGGCATAGTCTCTGTCATAACTGACGGGATCAGGTTCTTTAGGATCGATAATGATGGCACCGTAAGCGCCTGTTGGTTCCTGAAAGCCTGAGTGGCTGTGATACCAGTAGGTACCACTTTGAATGATTGGAAAACGATAAGTGAATGTTTCACCGGGTTTAATACCTGAAAAACCATCGCTGATATTCGGTACGCCATCCTGACCACTTGGTAAGATCAGACCATGCCAATGGATTGATGTGTCTTCTGCTAAGTGATTAGTAACATTGATTGTTACTTCCTCACCCTCTTTCCAACGTAATGTTGGCGCTGGAACTGTGCCATTAATTGCAGTCGCAAATCGATCCTGACCTGTAAAGTTAACCTTTGTAGGGCTGTAGGTTAAATCGAATCGATTGCCCTGAAGTGTTTTTGCTTCCTGCTTCGATCGCATGGCTGCAACCAGGCTAGTCGGTGCAGCGCCCATACCTAACAGAGCACTACCTGCGGCTACCCCTTGTACAAAACGACGACGAGACAACGAGATTCCCTCACTCTGAGGGAGAAATAAACGTTTCATGTATGAAATTCCTTTGTCACAGGCCTCCGCGATGCGCAATAGGCCTAAAAAACTAAAAATTAGACGGATCTCGGGTACGAGATCACATTTTGACTAGAAAGGAATTAAACCCTTGGGGGGCGGTATAGAGAGGTTGGGTAGCTGACTATCTGCAGAGAATGAATCCCATTAATGCGGCTGTCCGCAAGGTGCGGAAGTGTAATACCGGGATTAGTGTTCATTGAAAACACGGGGGTTGCACACATCGTATGTGAGCATTTCCCTTGAGTGCATGGTTCATGCTGCTGATTATCGTCTGTATGATTACCATGCTGGTCTTGATGTTGAATACCCTGAGCATTCATGTCCATGGTGCACTGTGCATGTCCCTGTGAGCCCATAGCCGCCGCAAAGACAGCTTCAAGCGGACTGGCAAAAAGCAGCACCACCAACAAAATCGACAAACTTTTTTTAACGTTACTCAACATATCTACCGTTAAGGATATTTTAGCTCAACAAAAATAGCAATAAGCGTTAGGTGCATCGTTTACCAAAAGGTTCAATTTATCGAGAATACCGATGCAGAGTATACGTGACTAATTATAGGTTACACCCAGCATACTGCCACCGTATTGTAGAAAAGCTTTCTTCACGACATCTTCATTAAGCTTTAAGGACTTCGAGTCGTTATCCGATAAATCCCCCAGTAACCCTATAAGCCCTGGCCATGCGACCTGCATTGGGCATTCATCAAACGGAATACCACCGGTTTTCTCATGACGTGCCGCCAGGATTCCATCCCATATGGTCTCTTTATTATCCGTAAGTCTAAATCCGGCTTTATAGGCTTTACCGACGGCAAGCTGTGTATAGGATTGTTCTGATGTTTCATCTGCAGGCACGCAAGAATCAAGTGCCTCTAGTAATCTATCGATATCGTCAATACCTTCAACACCTCTGAAATGAAATGTTTCTTGCATAAAACGGCCGACCGAAGGCCATTGCAATGCCCCTCTTAAGACTGCAGGAGTATCTTTAAGCTCTTGTTGACCAACTAAAATAACCAATGGTCGAATATCCCGATTAATGAGCTGGGTATGTATATCGATGATCCATGCATACTGAGATTCTACTAACCATTGCGCATCATCGATAAAAATAATCACATCGTTGCTATGATTATGATGACAACTCGCTACGATAGAATTTATCAGGTTTCTACGTTTGGTCTGAGCATTTCCAGCACTCGGGTCGATATGACGTATATCTTCCAGACAATGTTCAAAAAATGTATTGATAGTTGTTCCCCTACCTTCCACTGTTGTAAAGATAAAACAGGGCCAGTTTAATTTTAGGTAGTCTTGTAGAGTCTGGCTGATTAACGTAATTGCACTGCTTTTACCTGCACGCGAGAACCCATATACCATCCCACCGGGAACTCCGTTCATAATCCATTGAGCTATAGTGTTGAGTAGCTCTATTGTTGATATAGTGGGTACAAGATCTCTGCGATATTTAAACGGACTAAACGCATCTTTATCCATTATCGATTTCATGATAAATCTCGCAGCTATCGCGCCCTATTTTTGCTGGCTCTAACATTATTCATTTCAATCCAATGATTTTTATTTGGCTTAAAATCATCATTAGAAGGCGTATGTCGTTGTGTTTTAATGGGTGCTTCAATAGTGCCTTTTTCAGTATTCCCAGGTTTCTCTTCCATAACTCGCTTCATTTCCTTCGCTGTTCTTGCAGAGCTTTCCATGTTTGAAGCCAGATGATGTTCATAAGAGATAATGGCATCTCTTCCAAGATGGAACTCCCCTCGCCTTGTCTGAACGATTATTTTCTTTCGTGTCCGGTCTGAATGCGGCTTGTGCCATGGCGGCTGTGCTAAGAACTTTCCGAGTAGTTCCCCTGACTTGTTGAGAATAACTGGCGCAAAAGCTACATTCTCTCGGTCTAACATCATAGTGGCTGATTCACCGATTAAGCCCCATGCACCATGTAATGACTTATGTTTGTAAATGGCGCTTTCCCACTGGATATAGGGATGAACACGATTTTTCTTTGATCCTCTAATTGTTACTTCTATCGGGTCAATCAGAAATGGTAAGTGTTCTCTGAGTGCTGGCTTAACAGCGGTGATTATCTGGGGTTCAGTTAAATGATAGTTTTCCAGATAATTTAGAGGGCTATCATTGTACAGTGGCGCGCTTCGGGTTTGATGGATATTCATTGTCGCAATCACGACATCTAACACCTGCTCTATTTCATCAAAACTAATTTTATGTTTCTTGGCATAACTCCCAGGATTATGACGTTTGGGGTCTCTAGGGTTTGAGCCAGTAGAAGAACCTAAGCGGTGCCATCCTAATGATTCGAGTTTTTTAAATAGCCTCTCAATAACGGACCTAACTGTGGGTACTCCAACTTTACCCAAACCTATAGCACAACCGATGGTTTCAGATAATTTACGCTTGTTCCAGGGTGACAAATGAATGTTATCATTATCAAGTTTAATCAGTCTGAATTTACGCCATGCACACGACTCAATGACGCCTGAGGGCAGCCCTGACCCTTCAGGGTAAAAGAGCCCAGGTATCGTCAGATCCATGGGCTTCCATGGGATGAGCGAATTTTTCATGCATTGGAGAAAGTCTTCACTGGTAGATTTGGCATTTAAACTTAAGTGGTACCCTAGAATAGATCGGGAAGCGACATCGATAATGACGTATAGCCAACATCTCGTGATTAATATCGGTTTGATTATTCCTTCCAGTGTTTCAATCAAAACCACCATCATTAAATCCATATAATGAGCATCACACTCTACTGTTACGAATGGGCGAGTTTCCCGATCTCGTGCTTCATCAGGTTCTTTTGTTTGATTCGCCAGTGACTGATTTAAAGAATCTTTGCCACCATAAGCATAAGCAGCCTCTTCTTCATACTCTTTATCGATACGTTTAATCTCGCCTCGAAGCCCTGACATACCTTTTGAATCAAGACACCGAGGGTATTCGTGTTGCATAACACCGTTGCTGGCACAGATTTCATCGAACCACTCCACTAGGCGTTTTTCC
Organism: uncultured Gammaproteobacteria bacterium; assembly: GCA_942491945.1. Lineage (GTDB taxonomy): Bacteria > Pseudomonadota > Gammaproteobacteria > JAJDYQ01 > JAJDYQ01 > JAJDYQ01. Next base: position 20,786 of record CALODD010000110.1, read on the forward strand.
GTTTCATGACCACCTTCGGTTTTAATGAGTAACTGCTTATCATCTTCATCTAGGACATAGACTTTCTTTGACAATACGAGTGCTCTAATCTGTTCTCTGATCTTAGGGTATTCATCGAGAAATTTAGTGAATTTTCCCGCATAGCCCAGTTCGGAATCTGAGGTGCGTTCGTAGTCTTTTATGTGGAGATGCTTTCGTAGTGCCGCGAACCCCAAAGGGATACCATCTGGGTCTAGCTCAAGACAACGATTAATGACTTTGTAGCAGTTTTGGTACGTCATATCATATTTCGATGCAATGTCACTTAATCCCCCTTTTTCGTAAAACTCCAGTATTATATTTTTATAGGTGTTGTAACGTTCCAGCTCTTCATCAGGTACTGTAATATCAATCCAGTTATGAGGATTTCGCCAGTGCGGGTCTTTAATCTTGTTGAATATGACCCACTTAGGCATGACATTTCCTCAATGGTGTTTCAAGCGTAACGTGACGATTTCTTAGTTGTGCGTCAATCCGACCAGAATGTAGTAATCGCACAATCGAAGCTTGAACATCCTCGACTGAATATTGATAGAATGTTCTAACAATATCCCGCCAGGAGCGACTGCCTTCGTCATCAAGTGAATCAAATATACGGTCTTCAAGTTCTTTATTGATCGGAGGCGATGAAGGACCAACCATCCGTAGCAACTCAAGCCAGTTATCAATAAAAACTTTATCTTTATCTAGTTCAATCTCCGTAATAAATCGTACGTCTGCTTCGTGAATTAACGCCCACTTCTCGATTAGATCCCATTTGTTCGGAACCAGTTCGCCCTTTTCATTACTTATAAGTAGGTCACTGCCTTTGACCTCCCAGTATATTTCTTGACTATTTACATGCCTTGTCCATAAATCAAAGGTGTAGATAAGTTTCTTTCCATTCACACGCTCATTAATCTTATAAGGTTGATGGCATAAATAACCAATATGTGGGCTCCCTTCTTCTCGTCCCCAAAAACGCCATTCGAGTTCGCTTTCAAATTCAACGTAGTCACCACGTTTTATACTGTAATCAAAAAAATAATTGTTTCTGATCTGCCTGTGTTTGGGAATTGGCATAGGCGCTGGGGAATGTAAATCAGACACCATTGACATCACCTATTCCTAACGATCCTCAATTCGAGCTAGTCTTAGTATGTCTATACTCAATCCACCAGGACCGTTGTACTCGTATAAAGACTGGACATTCTTAAGATGTGCCATCTTCATGATTCCGAAGATGCCAATACCATGCTTTTCTAGAGCAGACATAGCGCATCTACGAATCTTGGAAATCGAGATGCTGTCAATTTCCAATGGGAGCTTTTTAATGGTATTACGCAGTTGACTGGCAACCTGGCTGACGGTTAAGTGCTGACCCCTAGAAGTATTCTTTCTTTTCATTAGTGGTGACACTGAAAAGAGATTGCCTTCATCAATACCGGTGCTTTTCAACCAGTCAAGAAGATAATTTAACGTACTAGGTGGTATGTAGGCACCTTTGGCTTCCCAATTCTTAGGGTTTTTAGGAGGGGCGATATAAGCAATGTTATCACTGTACGTCGTCAAAGCATCCGGACAGATGTTGGCCTGAAGTTAAGAGACAGATCAGCTCATCTATTGGGTTAAATTGTACTGCCTATCGTAATACATTTTCCGTCGTTGGATCATCGTATTTAATTTGATCTGTTGACGTTGTTCCAGAATGTCCTGATCCCTTCCATAAAACACATCCGCTGGAGTCAGGTTATTTAACGATTCATGATACCGTTCATGGTTGTAGTAATTGATAAATCGCTGCAGATGCTCTTGTAGTTCATTGGGCAGATAATAGTGATTAAGCAGGATCTGATTCTTCATAGATCGATGCCAACGCTCAATTTTGCCTTGCGTCTGCGGATGGTACGGCGCACCACGGGTATGCGTCATGCCTTGCTTCTCCAGATAACCGGATAACTCGCCGGATAGATAGCAGGGTTGGTGTCAGAAAGCAATCTAGGTTTATGTTTCACCTTGACTTGATCTAATCCAGTAAAGGCCAAGGCATCATCCAGCGTATCTTGCACATCAGTAGCACTCATGCTGCTACACAGACGCCACGCAACGATGTATCGAGAGTAGTCATCCAGGATAGTGGACAGGTAATACCAGCCCCAGCCGATGATCTTGAAGTAGGTGAAGTCCGTCTGCCACAGTTCATTAACACGGCGGGAACTGATCACTGGCCTGCATCAGGATATACGCTGGACTCGTGATCAGGTCTTCGGCCTTGAGAATGCGGTATACCGTCGATTCTGAGACGAAGTAGCTCTCCTGATCTGTGTAACTGACAGCAACCTCACGAGGCGAGAGTGCCGGTTGATCCAGTGCGAGCTCAATGACCGCATCCCTATGTGCTTGTGGCACACGATTCCAGGCGGCCAGTGCGGATGGCTTCCTGTCTTCCAGTCCATCAATGCCGTCGTCCTGATAGCGTTTGAGCCAGTGGTAGAAAGCGGACTTACCGACACCCAAGCGCCGTAACGTTTGTCTGACCGGTAGATTGGATTCTTCAACGGTACGGATAATCTCGTACTTCTCTGCTGCCGAATGCCTCATGTATCGGACTCCCCATCCTCGATCACGCTTTTTTTCAGTAAGCGATTTTCCATGACCGATTCAGCCAGCGCTTCTTTCAAGGCGGCCGCTTCTGCCCCTGAGCTCTTTCACTTCATCGGTCGTTGCCTCTCGGACAATATCACCAGCTAAACGTTTCTTACCGGCTTCCATGAACTCTTTCGACCAGCGGTAATACACATTGCTGTTAATGCCTTCTCGGCGACATAGCTCCGATATCGATTCCTCACCTCAGAGTCCTTCCAGGACAATACGGATTTTCTCTTCAGCTGAATACTTTCTGCGGGTGGCTCAGCGTATATCCCGAACTGCTTTCTCGGCACTTATCTTTTTCATCATCGTTTCCTTTTCAAGTTAACGATGAACTAATTCT
>CALODD010000111.1:0-8114 GCA_942491945.1 uncultured Gammaproteobacteria bacterium
ATTGAATTTACCTTTTTTGCCCGCACTTCTCAACTAAAAATCTTATCCTGACGCGCAGGCAAGGAGCAGATCGGCATATTCCACGCGGTAACCGGTAATCTCCCATCCTTTCGCATCTTGAGAGAGGCTGCCGGGAACGGAAATCCTTTCCTCGGGCAGATCGACCAACCGTCCGCAGCCGGCACAGCGCAGGTGGCAATGCTCCTCCCGGTTGCCGTCATAACGGATGCGGTTTCCTCTTCCCGAGATTTTGCGGATCAAACCGGCCCGTGACATATCCTCAAGGTTCCGATATACCGTTCCGAGGCTGATGCGGGGTAGTTTTCGGCGGACGATTTCATAAAGATCGGAGGCCGACGGGTGACTTTTGAGTTTTCTCAATTCCGCCAGGATCAGTTCCGTTGCCGGGTTTTTCTCTGCCAGTTCGTGCCTTCCATATCCTCTCCTCTATTAATAATAATTATTATTACTAATATATCATGAAAAGGCAAGCTTTTTATGGGAATCCGGACGGATTGGCATTTGACATCCCGGAATCTCTTTTGTTAACCTTGATTTGCCCAAAACAATTGGCAGAAAGATATTCACTATCTACGATCGGAACTCTACCCAGAGGGGAGCGGCTTTGATCAAAAACCAATACTACGAACTGAGTTACCAATGGCTCGGAAAAAAACCGGATCTACTGGAAGGTAATCGGGTTCTGGCGTAAAGTGGAGGAAGTCCCCCGGGTGAAAGAAGATTGGGAAACAGTCCTGGCGGAAACTGAAAATCAGTTTACCATAATTACCGATCTGCGTGAGATGAAAGCCCCCGCGCCGGTAGCCACCCTGCATGAAAACCTGCAGAAGATGATCATCGAAACCGGCGTAAGCAAAGTGGCCACCGTGCTGAACTCCACCATGACCAAATGGGCGGTCGAATCGATCTGCAATCAGTCGGGAATGGCGATATTCCTCAAGAATTTCAACAACGTGGCTGATGCCGAAAAATGGCTCGACGAGTAGCTTATGACGGCTATCTTATCAGCAGCATCTTGATCGTGCTCCGGATTCCCCTTGATTCCAGAGTGGCAAAATAGAAACCGCTGGCGACCGGCCAGCCGCGGTCATCGGTGCCGAGCCAGCAGATCGGTGGGATCCGCCTCTTCATGTCCGCGCGCCAGGATTTTGATCCTGCGCCCGACCGCGTCGAAGACCAGCTCGATATAACCTTCCCGGGACAGGGAAAAGGAGATGGTGGTCACCGGATTAAAAGGATTGGGATAATTCTGCTTCAGGGACAGGACCGGAGGCAGGGCGGTCGCAGTAGGCACATCCCGGCAAAAAGTGATATCAAAAGGAGGCAGGCCGGTATCTATCGGAGCAGAGGTAATCTCGGTCCCGCTCCCGGTATCGAATATCCTTATTCCCGGATTGGTGGCGGTCTGATCGCAGACAAAAAGCTCTCCCTCCGGGGAAATCTCGATATCATAGAGCACGTAGGCTCCCGGGGCGAAGAGGGTGCCGGTCTCTTGAGCCCGGTAGTGGGATTAAAAGAAATCAACTCGCTGTTGAAGCCGGCATTGGTTATCACGGCGAAACCGTGAGTCTGATCGAAATCGCGCAGTCGGTCACGTCCCCTCCGGCATTGCTTCCGCTCAAGCGTGTTATCTACTCGCAATGACGACCCGCAATCAGCAAGTCGTCCATGGGACAAAGATCGCGATGGCTTTGTACTAGGCGACGGTGCTGGCGTTGTTGTTCTTGAGGAATACGAACACGCGAAAGCCCGTGGTGCGAATATTTATGCCGAGGTTTCAGGTTACGGTATGAGTGCGGATGCCTATCATATGACGTCACCAGCACCAGGCGGCGATGGCGCAAAACGTTGTATGCAAATGGCTATGGGACATGCTGGGGTCAATGCGGATGAAATTGACTATATTAATGCCCACGGTACTTCGACTCCTGCAGGCGATAAAGCCGAGACAGAAGCTGTTAAAGCTGCATTAGGTGACCATGCCTATAATATGGCCGTCAGTTCGACCAAATCCATGACCGGACATCTACTTGGTGCAGCTGGTGGTGTTGAAGCTGTATTTACAGCATTAGCAATACGTGACCAGGTTGCTCCACCAACCATCAACTACACGACCCCAGACCCTGATTGTGATCTGGACTATGTCCCTAATGAAGCACGCAATATGAAAATTGATGTCGCCTTATCGAATTCATTCGGCTTTGGTGGCACCAACGGAACGATTGCGTTTCGTAAAGTATAAAGCTTCGGTCTGCAGGCAGTAATGTCTGTTATTACTAAGATCCACCATGAGTTGGTGGATCTTTCTAATATTCAAGCTGGTAATCGCGAACGCTTTCCATTTTTGTTGGAAAGCGTTGCCCATAATAATGGCCAGCTTAATCAATTTAGTATTTTGTTTGCGCACCCTGAAGAGCAAATTGAATGCAGATCAATTGATGAAGCAGAATCGTTTTTTTTACGGCTTAATCAGAAATGGCAACAATCTAGCATCCCAGCTCAGGAAGAAGCTTCATATCTACCGTTCACGGGTGGCTGGTTTGTCTACCTGAGTTATGAAATGGCTCAAGGCGTCGAACCATCTTTACAACTTCCAGAATTCAAACCTGAATTTCCTATCGCGTATGCAGTTCGTTGTCCCGCGGCAATAATCGTTGATCATGCTAAGCAGCAAACCATATACATGGTTGAAGCTGCTAAGCAGCATCTATTAAGCGATTTAATTTTATCTGCTGCAGTCCCTGATTCTTTAAATGAAGGCCAGATCAAACTAACATCAATGATCGAAGAGCCTGATGACATATATACCAACGGAATAAAACGAATTCTTGAATACATTGCGTCTGGTGATGTATTCCAGGTCAACCTGTCACGAGAATGGAATGCGTCATCAAAACGTCCCGTTGATACTACGGCAATATATAAGCAACTTTGTCGAACAAACCCGGCACCATTTGCATGCCTGTTACATCATGCTGATGGCAATATAGTAAGTTCTTCTCCGGAGCGTCTGGTACGTGTCCGGGGCACATCTGTTGAAACAAGACCCATTGCAGGTACGCGACCACGATCTCATGATAAAAAAGATCGACATTGGCTACAGGAATTACGCGACGATGATAAAGAGCGGGCTGAACATATCATGTTGATCGACCTTGAACGCAATGATATCGGTCGTGTCTGTCAGGCTGGCACGGTTGAGGTCGATGAATTAATGACGCTGGAATCCTACGAACATGTTCATCATATTGTTTCAAATATCAAAGGTGAACTTAAACCTGATGTAACACCTGTAGATGTACTAAAAGCCGTATTTCCTGGTGGAACAATAACGGGATGTCCTAAAGTGCGTTGCATGGAAATAATTGCCGAGCTGGAACAACAGGGAAGAGGGCCGTATACCGGGTCAGCAGGTTATATTAATCATGACGGTAGCATGGACTTTAATATCTTGATCAGAACCTTGTTTATTCAGGATAATAAAATTCAGTTCAGAGCAGGGGCGGGGATAGTTGCAGATTCTCGGCCAGAACATGAATTAAAAGAAACACGTCATAAAGCAAAAGGTCTATTGCTCGCCATTTCTCAGGACTATGCCAATGCATAAACAATGGGTTAATGGTGCAGAATGCTCGACGATTGATACCCGTGATCGTGGGCTGTCTTACGGTGATGGTGTTTTCGAAACCATGGTGCACCGAAACAACGAGCTCGAACACTGGCTATTTCATTATGATCGCCTGAAACATGGTTGTGACAAATTAAAGATACGCTGTCCTCGTGAGCAACAATTAGCCGATGAGATAGCATCATGCGTGACGGCCGCCTCGCAACATCAAATTATTAAGCTTATCCTTACACGCGGTATCGGTACCAGAGGCTATCGTACTCTGGGTAGTGAAGAAGCTAATCGAATACTGATACAGTCAGACTGGCCTGATTACCCAGACGATTATGCTTCTCAGGGTATCAATATTCATATTTGTGATACACGTTTATCACATCAGCCTCTACTTGCGGGTATAAAGCATCTCAATCGGTTAGAACAAGTCATAGCCCGATCAGAATGGAATGATGAATACACAGAAGGCTTGATGCTGGATCAGAAAGGGCACGTTATTGAAGGTACAATGTCGAATTTATTTATTAGCCATGATGGCAAAACATTGCTGACACCAAAATTAGATGACTGTGGTGTTCAAGGTATACAACGCCGTATCATAATGACGAAAGCTACTGATCTTGGTATACCCGTCTCTGAGTCCACAATTAGTCTGGATGAAGTTTTATCAGCGAAGGCTGTATTTTTAACAAATCGAATAATCGGTATCTGGCCAGTTAAACAGATTAAAGATCAATGCTTCGAGATTCATCCTCTCATAAAACATTTGCAAAATGCATTAGGGTTGTTGCGTGAAGAAAGCTTATAAGATCGCAAGTGTAGTATTCAGCTTAATTATGATTCTGATTTGCGTGGCGATTTATGCTGCGTACCAGAATTATTTACTGTTTCTGTCTACGCCGTTTCCAGCTGAGAACCTTCCCTATAAATTCACAGTCAAAGAAGGGTCCGGATATCGGTCGATTACAAATCAATTAAAATCAGATGGAGTAATTGAACATAGTCGTTATCTTGACTGGTATGTACGACAAAAAGAAATAGCTCATCGTATCAAAGCAGGCCGATATTCATTCAGCAAGGCACCAACCCCAGTTGAATTTATACAAAAGCTAGTTGATGGTCGTGTTGAACAACACCGGCTCACGATTATTGAAGGCTGGACTTTCCGTCAAATGCTGAATGCTATTCAAAAACATCCCAGCATCAAAGTTGAGCTTCAGGATTTGAGTGATGAACAGATCATGAATCGCCTGGATTACTCTGGAGTTCACCCAGAAGGCAGGTTTCTGCCCGACACATATCTATTCCCAGAATCTGAGACAGATATATCGTTTCTTAAGCGTGCCTATAACGAAATGGACACTTATCTGAACGAAGCCTGGGAAGCGCGAGATACGTCCATAGCACTAAAGACACCATACGAAGCACTGATCATGGCTTCAATAGTCGAAAAGGAAACAGGCGCAGCTCATGAGCGACAAACAATATCCGGCGTCTTTAATCGCCGTTTGAAAAAAGGCATGCGCCTGCAAACAGACCCAACGGTCATTTACGGTATGGGTGATCAGTTCGACGGTAATATCCGCCGAAAGGATTTAAGAACAGATACACCCTACAATACCTATACCCGTTCCGGCCTGCCTCCAACGCCAATTGCATTACCTGGAAAAGCAGCCATTTATGCAGCACTTCATCCGAGTGAAGGTAAAAGTCTGTATTTTGTTTCCAAAGGAGACGGCACACACTATTTTTCGGCTACCCTTGATGAACACAACAATGCAGTTAGAAAATATCAGCTGAGACGCAAAAAATGAACAGGGAGCAAAAACTGGGGCTATTTATAACGCTTGAAGGCGTAGAGGGTGCTGGGAAATCGACTCAGTTGGCTTTTATTCGGGATTATCTGATTAGCGCTGGAGTTGAACTCATATCAACCCGTGAGCCGGGCGGCACTAATCTGAGCGAAGAAATCCGAGAAATCCTGCTAAAACCAAGAGACGGTGGAATGCACTCGCTCACCGAGCTCATGTTAATGTTTGCGGCGAGGTCAGAGCATCTTCATCAAAAAATCATACCCGCACTTCAGCAGGGTAGTTGGGTGCTCTGTGACCGGTTTACTGATGCAACCTATGCCTACCAGGGCGGTGGGCGCGGGCTTGATACCAATATCATCGGTTCTTTAGAAGCATTAGCTCAGGGTGATTTAAGGCCGGATGCCACGATCTTCCTGGATTTGCCGGTTGAAATCGGACTAGAACGAGCTAACGGCAGGGGTGAGTTAGATCGTTTCGAACAGGAAAAAGCCGACTTTTTTCAGCGAGTTAGAGATGCTTATCTAGCCCGAAGTAGGCAGTATCCAGACATTTATCACGTCATTAATGCAAATACTGATATCGATAGCGTTTCTAAACAAATCAAACATGTTCTAGATAATCTAATCAATTCCACATAAGCTATTGTTTCTACCTTAATTTTTGCTTGCGCGTCTCCACGTATACGCTTAACATTCTCTTTAATATAACGCTTTCAATATCTCGATAACTTATTGAAAAGCAAGATAATTATAAATCCACTCCTGGAGTATGGATGGCTAAGAGAGCATTCTGGAAATCCGACTGGTTTTCAGGATTAATCATAACAATCGCATTTATGCTGGTTTCAGGCTCTGCCGCCGTCCAAGGTATCGAGCGCTGGGCGTATGATGTTGGTGTCTCTGCCACAGCCCGTGAACCGGCTCAAAATATTGCTGTCATCGCGATAGATGATCAGAGTATTGCAAATCTGGGCCGTTGGCCCTGGTCGCGAGATATCCACTCTCAAATGCTGCAATCACTTTCAGAAGCCGGCGCCCGTGTCATAGCTCCTGCTGTCATATTCAGTGAACCCCAACAAGACCAGGGGGCAGAATACCTGCAGGCAATCCAGAAATTTTACTCAGGCTCTAGCCTTCCCACTACAGCTGTACAAGATATCGTTTCACTTGAACTACAGATGAAAGGCGTTGAGGAATATCTTTCTTCTGTTCCCGAAAAACAAATTTCTGCACCGGGCAATGTCAAATTAGTCGATCTGCAAAAGTTTTATAGCGAAAGTGGATTCAAGGACACGCTGGCTAAGGAAATCCTGGAATTGGGTACATATCTCCAGCAGGCTGAGGAAGCCCTCAATCACGACGGCATGCTGGCGAATAGCCTGGCTCAGGCAGGTAATGTTATTTTGCCCATGTTATTTGAACTCGGTATCCAGCAGGGTAACCCTGACGGCCAGCTTCCAGATTTTGTTCGTGCGAACCGCCTGAATCAGGTTGCAGAAGGTGAAGCAGGGCCGATCTATCCGATACCGGCCGTATCGGCTTTCTATCCTATAGAACCTCTAGGGCTAGCTACCGCATCAATTGCGCATCTGAACCAGACGCTCGATGTCGATGGCGGGATACGGACAGAACCACTTGTAATCGATTATTTCGGCGAATATTACCCGTCTTTCTCACTAATGGTTGCCGCACGATCGTTAAATTTGGGGCCAGAAGAGATTCGAGTCACATTAGGCGAAGGTGTTAACCTGAAAAACCTGAAGATTGCGACCGATGCCAATCTACAGATGAATACCTTTTTCTATTCGGAAAAACCTGATGGCTCACCTACGTTTACCAGTGATTCATTTTTCGATGTTGTAAGCGGAAAAATTCCAGTTTCCAAGTACAAAAATAAAATTGTGTTAATTGGTCCAACTGCAGCTGGGATTTCAACACCACAGAAAACGCCTGTCGATGAGGCCATGCATCCCGTTCTGACAATGGCTCATTCCATATCCAGTATTCTGAATGAAGATTTTTTTGTGATTCCCAGCTGGGGAGATCTGGTACGACTTGTCGCGATTCTATTAATGGCGCTATACCTAATGTTCCTCATTCCAAGACTATCGGCATCAATGTCTGCAGTATTAACGGTTGTATTCGCTATCGTTATGTTTGGTGGGGAGTACGTAATGATGACGACACAGGCGACATGGATACCACTGATGGTTCCAACGCTACTACTCATTATTGGCCACGCATTACTCACAACCAAGCGATTCCTCTGGACAGAACGTAGCAAAGAGGCTGTTGAGGCTGATTCATCAGAAACCAATCGTATGCTGGGTCATGCATTTCAGGGGCAGGGTCAGCTCGATATGGCATTTGAGAAATTTCGCAAATGTACTCTTGATGAGACAGTTATGGATAACCTGTATAACCTGGCTCTAGATTACGAACGTAAGCGTCAATTCAACAAGGCTGGGTCGGTCTATCGTCATATGGCTGAATTTGATGCGGATTTTCGTGATATCTCAAGTCGCATGGAACGCTCAGAAAAGATGGAAAACACCATGGTTATCGGTGGTGGCGGCAGTGTTGCAGGCCCAGGTGCAACGATTCTTGCTAGTGGCGATGACGTCGAAAAACCCATGTTAGGTCGTTATCAGGTCGAAA
>CALODD010000112.1:0-6609 GCA_942491945.1 uncultured Gammaproteobacteria bacterium
CAATCGACAAAGGATAAGAAAACATCATATTCCGCTCCTGACGCAGTACAGGGTATGCTGGTTGGATTACTAAACGTCCTTGTCTCGGATGCACATGCCAGCGCCAATATCGATATTTCTAGCCCGGCAATTAATCAACTCAAATCGAGCATGCAAGCCCGGCATACACAGCTATCACCTTTCTATAAGAGTGGTGCAATTGGTTACAGTGCAAAGGGCTTAGTGGCAGTGCGTGACATCAAGGCAGTTGGATTAAGAGATCGAGGCAAGCTCAAAAAACTGGTGGCTCAGGAAAATCAGGATAGAAATAAGCTTTACCAGGAGATTGCCAATGCGAACGGTCACCCTGAATGGGAAGCTCAGATTCGCAGCACGTTTGCGCGTCGCTGGATTGCAAGAGCCCCATTGGGCTGGTACTACCAGAATAGTAGTGGTGCCTGGAAGCAAAAATAGATTTTTGCCTTCGTCTGACTAACTAACTTTATCCCCTTTATGAATAATATATTTGTTTTTGATATCGAGACCGTGCCTGATCTTGACGCTGGTCGACGTATATATAACCTGGAAGGACTTTCTGATGATGATACAGCGAAAGCCATGTTTCATATCAGAAACCAGGAAACCGGTGGTTCTGAATTTATGCGCCACCACTTACATCATATTGTCGCGATATCTGTTGTATTCAAAAGTAATGACACGGTCAAAGTCTGGTCTTTGGGTAATGAAGACGCGGATGAAAAAGAGATACTGCAACGTTTCTTTGATGGTGTAGATCGCTATACACCAACTCTGGTGAGCTGGAATGGTAGTGGTTTTGATTTACCGGTTATTCATTATCGTGCACTAAAGCATGGTGTGGATGCGCATCGCTACTGGGAAATGGGGAAGGATGATCAGTCATTTAAATGGAATAACTATATTAGTCGTTACCATATGCGCCATATCGATTTAATGGATCTACTGGCGGGTTATCAACCACGAGCTTCTGCGCCTTTGGATCAGATCGCAACCATGCTGGGGTTTCCGGGAAAAATGGGTATGGATGGTTCCAAGGTTTACGATGCCTGGGCGAATGGTGAAATTAAAGCGATTCGTGACTACTGTGAAACTGATGTTTTAAATACCTATCTGGTTTACCTGCGATTTGAACTGACGCGTGGCAATCTTTCTCAGACCGCCTATGATCAGGAATGCCAGTTAGTGCAGCAAATGTTATCCGATTCAGATAGGCCACATCTGCAGGAATTTCTGCAGCACTGGCAATCAGCTTAGTAAGAAACAATCATGGCCAGAAAACGTAGTCGGCGTAAGCCTCTGCCCGAAGGGTTATTTGAGGCAGTCATAGATTCACTAACATCAGATGCTCGTGGTGTCGCGCATATCGACGGTAAAGCGACCTTTATCGATGGTGCACTGCCAGGTGAGACCGTTCAATTCTCTTATACGAAATGTAAATCGAAATATGATGAAGGTAAGACAGAGGCTGTACTGATAGCTTCTGAAGACCGGGTCGAGCCTAAATGCCCGCATGCCTTACTTTGCGGAGGCTGTTCCTTGCAACATCTGAAATCTGAAGCGCAGATTCGGATGAAGCAGGAAACACTGCTGACTAATTTGAAGCAAATGGGACAGGTAGAACCAGAGGAAATATTGTCGCCGTTGACGGCCTCATTTTGGGGATACCGTCGCAAGGCTCGTCTGGGTGTGCGTGATGTTCCAGCCAAAGGCAGAGTACTGGTTGGCTTTAGAGAGGCACGTAATCGTTATCTGGCAGAGCTTGAAAGTTGTGCCGTGCTACATCCATCAGTTGGTGCACATTTCATGGATTTATCAGAACTGATTGGCTCGCTGCATGCCCGAAAAGAAATTGCTCAGATCGAAGTAGCTGTTTCAGATGATACGACAGCACTGGTTTTTCGACATATGGTTGAACTAGATCAACATGATCGTGAGCAACTAATTGCTTATGGACAGAAATATCAGCAGGCTATTTATCTGCAGTCCGGCGGTGTGGAAACGATTACGCCACTTTGGCCGGAGAGTCCTCAGTTGCAGTATCGCCTGGATGATTATGACGTAGCGATAGATTTTTTACCGAGTGACTTCACTCAGGTCAATGCTGAAATAAATCAAAAGATGGTTGCACTCGCAATAGCCTATCTTGAAATTGAGCCAGATGATCATGTGCTGGATTTGTTTTGCGGTCTGGGTAATTTTACCAGTGCCATAGCTCGATCTGCGAAACACGTAACTGGTGTTGAAGGTGACGACGGATTGGTAGAACGTGCACGTCAAAATGCTGAGAAGAATAGATTAGATAATGCCCAGTTTTTCAGTGCTAATTTATTCGAAGATATCACGGCACAGAGCTGGATACATCAGAAGTATGACCGTTTACTGCTTGATCCGCCGCGTTCGGGTGCGCAGGAAGTCGTTGAAAATATCGACCGCATTGATCCCAAACGAATTGTCTATGTATCCTGTCATCCAGCAACATTAGCCCGTGATGCCGGTATTTTGGCTACTAAAGGCTATCGGTGTCTCTCAGCTGGTGTTATGGATATGTTCCCACATACCATGCATGTTGAATCGATAGCGGTATTTGAGAAGGAGTGAGTAAAGTGTCCCGAGTATTTGCATTGAAGCTGGCTGATTTACTGCCGGGTAAAATGGCCTGCAATGAATTTGATGGTGAAACGGTTTTATTTGCTAATGTTGAGGGTGATATCTACGCCGTATCTGGAATGTGTACTCACGAAGATTCACCGCTTTGCCTTGGTGCTCTGAAAGGCCGTTCTGTCATGTGTTCATTGCACGGTAGTTTTTTTGATTTGCGTACAGGTGAGGCCGATGGTGACCCAGCAAATATCCCACTGAAAACTTATACGACTGAAATTGAAGGTGATAGTATCTATCTAGTACGTTAATGTTGCTTATGAGTAGGGGTGTGCTATGTCGATAATTGCCGCGGTACAGAAGAACGATGAGCTGGTCATTGCGAGTGATACAGCCCAGTCAGATGACGCAATGATTATCAGTTCCGACTACTATCTGAATAATTACAAAATTCTAAAAGCTAATGATAGCTATATCGGTATTGTCGGCTGGTCCTGTACCCAGGATATTATGGAAAGCATTCTCAGAGAGCACGCTGATGAATTAGACTTGTCAGATCGTGCTTCAATATTTGATAGTTTCCGACTGATTCACAAGCTCCTGAAAGAAGAATATTTTATCGAGACTGATGAGGATAAGGATCAACCTGTAGAATCGAGCCAGATATCGACTTTAATCGCAAATCCAACTGGAATTTATGAAGTCGAGAGTTACCGTACAGTGACACAATATAGCCGTTTCTGGGCTATCGGATCCGGTAAGAAACTGGCGCTCGGTGCCATAGAGGCTTTGTATGATCGTCTTGATACCGCCAGTGAGATAGCCACAGCCGCAGTTGAAGTCACTTGCCGTTTTGATGAAGGATGCCGTCTACCTATGGATCAACATTTAATCAGGCTATAGGTCATGGACTCATTTTCAGCAGGTAGTCGTTTTCTTCTATTAGGTGCTGCTTTTGTTGTGGTGGTTGCTGGTATGAAGGCGGCTGCGCCTATTCTGAATCCGTTTCTACTCTCTATTTTTATTGCCATCATTAGTGCGCCATCGATGTTTTTCCTGCAACGTAAAGGCCTGCCGATGCCTGTTGCCTTACTGGCGGTCATATCAGGTGTTGTAGTGATGATGTTTTTGTTGGCTATTCTTATCGGTAACTCAATTGACGACTTCCGACAGGCAATGCCCTTGTATCAAAGTCGGTTACAGGAACAGCTTGCAGTCATCGTGGAATTGCTTTCCAGGGTTGGCATAGCTATCTCATTAGCTGAGATCCAGACTTACTTTGATCCTGCGGTTGTCATGAAACTGGCGGCGAATACCTTGAGTGGTCTGGGTAATGTACTGACAGACGGGTTTTTAATATTACTTACTGTTGTATTTATGCTGTCTGAGGCATCCAGCTTTCCTACCAAGCTGCACCGGATACTTGATAGGCCCGATCGTTCCCTGGCGGGTTTTGATCATTTTCTCGAAACCGTGAAGCGTTATATGGCGATCAAGACATGGGCGAGTTTAGGAACGGGTTTTATCGTATGGCTAGCGCTTTGGATTATTGGTGTTGATCATCCTTTACTATGGGGCGTGATGGCATTTTTACTGAATTATGTGCCGAATATTGGTTCCATTATCGCAGCTATACCACCCGTGCTGCTGGCGTTAATAGAACTTGGTGTTGGGTCTGCTGTTGCTGTGATTTTTGTTTACGTTGCTGTAAACATTGTTATTGGTAATGTCATTGAGCCAAGGTTCATGGGTAAAGGCCTGGGTCTATCAACACTGGTAGTTTTTCTATCACTTATTTTCTGGGGCTGGGTACTAGGACCGGTTGGCATGTTGTTATCTATTCCATTAACGATGATGGTCAAGATTGCCATGGATAATAATGAAGAGACGCGATGGCTTGCATTGTTGCTTGATCCTGAAGAAGGCGAGAAAAAATCTTAGGAATAAAAAAAGCCTGACGATGTCAGGCTTTTTTTATTCATCTGAATGAGGTTTAGTTGGGATAATTCAGAACCTGATTACCGCTAGTATCAACTGCAATCACCTTGGAATCACTATTTTTGCTGGCTTTCTTCCATCGGGTATAAAGTGTGATCAGACTGGATTTTTGACGAGCCTTAGATTTTTCCATCCAGGTGCTGGTTACGGTGACGACTAAATCACCATTTTCGCCTTGCTCCGCATTAGTAAATGGGGTGTAGCCTTTCAGGACATAGGTACGAGCATTGTATTTAAGCATATACTTTTCAAATTCTTTCATGCCAGAAGACTTATTACCGCCGGATTTGACCTTTAAGCGAGGGGCTTTGGCGACGGCTTTCTTTGGCGCGGCCTTCGTAGTCGTAGTTTCGGTAGCAGGGGCGGCAGTTCCACCGCCGTCCTGTCCAAGTAAGGCTAGTGTTGACACATGCATCCAGCCGCTTAAATCTGAGCTGGCCACGTAGATCTCATACCATTCCCCCTGTATATCCATTTCCATGATTTCGGCGCCTTTGCCGAGTTTTTCAACCTGGGGAGAACTTTTGTTCGCGCCTTCTCTGACGACAGCATTGTCGACTTTGATAGTATGGATATCGCCTACTTCAGCCATGGCTGGAGTTGAGCCAAATAGCAATAACAGGGGCAGTACCTTATTGATTCTCACAACACTCTCCATCGCGATTTCTAGTATTTATAGTCGCTATCTCTATATAGATATTCTGTGTCTAATTTAGTTCATGTTGCCTAACGAGACAACCGTAAAATGAAAATAAGTGTAAAGTTTGCAATAAAATGAGAAATATCTTTAAGGTAGGCAGTTATGGGCATTGAAATAGAACGTAAATTTCTACTTAAAAATGATAGTTGGAAAGGCTCGATTCATGAGAGTAAGCGTATACAACGGGGCTATCTGACTGATTTAAAAGGCAAAAGCTCAGTCAGGATTCAGACAGTAATGAGCACGCAAATATCAATATCAAAAGCCTGGAGTTGGCGATTACGTCAGGAGATATGAATATGCTATCCCGTTAAACGAGGCTGAAGAAATACTCTCACCTTATGCGGTACAAAAGTAGCCAAAACGCGATACATCGTTATGCATGCAGGGCATTGTTGGGGAAGTAGACATATTCGAAGGGGATAATCTGGGTCTTGAAGTCGCAGAGATTGAATTAGAAAGTGAGGGGGAGGTGTTTGAAAGGCCTGAATGGCTGGGGGAAGAAGTCTCTCATGACCCCCGCTACTACAATGTCAATTTGCTCAGCCATCCATATAAGGACTGGTGATCGTTATAGAGCGGCTCGATATTTATCCCAGTAGTGCATAACCTTCTTCACATACTTCTGAGTTTCCTTAAACGGCGGTATTTTGTGACCATAGCGGATGACGTTGTTTTCTCCTGCATTGTAGGCCGCCAGAGCCAGTTTCGTGTCATTGAACTGAAGTAGTAAATCTCTCAGATAGCGAGTTCCCGCAAACACATTGGCCTCCGGGTTATATCGATCAGTAGTGCCGTAGCGTTTAGCAGTTCCAGGCATGAGTTGCATTAAACCGACTGCACCTGCTTTGGAAACAGCTTTGGGGTCGTAGGCTGATTCAGCGGTGACAACGGCGTTTAAGAGTGCTTCATCAATACGGTATCGGCGTGCAGCTTTTCCAAGCAGAGAAGCGAATTTCTTTTTATTTTTCGCGAAGTTTTTGGTGTCCAGGGACTGCATGGGCTTATGTTTCCATCCACGGCTGGTTACTTTGCGGAAACCATCATGTTTAGGCTTATCAGTCAGATGGACATGACCATCTTTGTCTTTATAGACATAGATTTCGGTCGAATGCGTAGCAGGTGCTAGAAAAACAATTGCCAGTGCAATAAATATGGGTGTGACTTTCGTCATTTAAAACAATAAGTTAACTTGAATTTTTTATTTATAGCATAGCCACTCGTTGTTATCTAGATAACAACGGTTTTCAGTGATAGTGATCCTAGGATTTCATGGGCAGACATCGTACTATGCG
>CALODD010000113.1:0-10643 GCA_942491945.1 uncultured Gammaproteobacteria bacterium
AGTAGTGATGTCTCCGCATAGACCTGAAATTCGTCTTTCAATCTTAAGATGCCTGTTTTTTCATAAGATTCTCGTGAATTCACATACTTACTCTCTATATCACTTGCCGTCACATTTAATTGAATAGATGTTGTTTCAATTTTCTCTATACCGTGCGCTTCGTCACCATAGATCGGCCTACAACCAAATTTCACTCTATCTGAACTCTCATATCTGAATGTTATACAACGTATTTCTGATTTATTTGGTATTTTATAGTGAGACTTATCATTAGCTACTATTGGAACTTTAAATAAAGTTTTACTACTTCCAGAAGCAAAGCCTTCATAAATTATATCAGGCCTGTTTCGCACACTGAGTATTGTGTATCTAGAATAAAGTTCATCTTTAACGTCACGTTTAACTAGTATTACAGTAGCTCTGTATTCATAACGACATCCATCGTACATGATGGGCCCAATAGATATTCGCTTAACAAACTTCCTCTTGTCACTAGGCGTTATCTTCGAAGCGGATCTTAGAATTCTAGGTGCTTCTTTGCTCGAGCATTGATCGTTATCATATTCTTGTATTCGAAATACACTATCCAGCTGTGCGTTTAATTTATTATCTATAGTGCCCTGAACAACTAGGGATGGATTAACTTTTGATGATGCACTTGAATTCGCTTTGGCTAATGATGAGACCGTACTAAATAGGACCAAAATAGATAAGACTACCTTTGTTAATGCGAAATACCGGACTATGAACATATCTATAAAGTTATTGAGAGAAGTCGATTTGGTATATACCACATTTCACCGAATGTCTACATTGTGGCGTCAGTTGCCTCTCAAAATCATATAACCATGAAAATATCACGTAATTTTCTGATTTTCGACCCCTGGGCGACTCAACATAGTACAGAGCGGCCGGTCGGATTATGACGACTCACAGGCTCGTCAGTACACTGGACGGCCAGTCGTATTCTGGTACAGTTAGAAAAAATTGGTGTAGCAACTGTTGTTTAAGTAATAAATGATAACCTTGCTTGATTAAGGTTATTGCGGTGATTTCAACTGTCATCTGTGATTCATTGTATTACTTGACTATAAACTGGCGCTGTACACTTATAATAATTCGACAACCTAGAAGGATATGGCTCAAAGTGAAAAAAAGAATATTTCAGTATGTATTTCTATTAGTCCTGACAAGCATCAGCCATCAGGTATATGCTCAACTAGGCGTAGTACTGATGCATGGTAAACAAGGGACCGCATCCTCAAAGTCCCCCATTGGTCATCTTGAATCTTTTCTCATAGACAATGATATTCTTGTAAAGGCACCTGACATGCCTTGGCATAGAAACAGGTATCTCGAAAAATCCTACGAAGATTCAATGAAAGAAATCGACGAAGCGGTCGAATGGTTAAGGTCAAGAGGAGCAACGAAAATTGTTGTTGGCGGACATAGCATGGGAGCAAATGCTGCGATGGGTTATGGCGCAAGACGTGACGAGCTTGCTGGCATTATGGCAATCGCTGCTGGTCACGTGCCCGATAACGCTGGGTATCAATCAAAAATAAATAACGATTGGGAGCGTGCTAAAGAAATGGTTGATACAGGTAAAGGCCATGAGTCAGAAGACTTTCAAGACCGTAACCAAGGGAAAAACAATGAATTCAGTACAACGGCCGAAATTTACCTGAGTTGGTTTCAACCTAAAGGGCCGGCTTCTATGTCAACGAATGTTAGTAACTTGAGAGAAAATACGCCATTACTATGGATTATTGGCGAGAAAGATCGCATGCATACTCGAAGAGGCAAGGAATATGCGTTTAATAATGCGCCGGAACATGCGAACAATGCTTATGTCGTCGTTAAAGGGGGACATAAAGCCACTCCCAGGAAAGGAAAACAAAAAATATTGGAATGGTTGAATGGACTTGACTAAACACCGCGACCTAAGGCATTACTAATTAAGAACTGTTGATAGTCATTAGAGGACTGCTGTGGCCTAAATTCATCTTAACGCTGAGTAGTTTGGTTACACTAATTTACACTTCTGTGGGCAACAGAACCGGAATAATTTCGAAGAAGATCGAAACACTATGTAGTACTTAGCTGCCAGTCAGAACTTTATAGGTTTAATAGTAGATTCCCCGTAACCGGTCATTCGTAACGCCCGGGCTCAGCGAAGCGGAGCGTCCTTGGAGCC
Organism: uncultured Gammaproteobacteria bacterium; assembly: GCA_942491945.1. Classification (GTDB taxonomy): domain Bacteria; phylum Pseudomonadota; class Gammaproteobacteria; order JAJDYQ01; family JAJDYQ01; genus JAJDYQ01. The sequence continues at coordinate 2,198 of CALODD010000113.1, forward strand.
CATTGTTAGCGCCTGCTCAATAATATGCGGATTCTCGTTCAATTTGAGACGCTATTCTGAACTGAACAATGAGACCAATAAACATTACAATCCCAAATATAACCGTTACATCAAGAAGCGAAACTCTGAACAACAGAATTGCGATGATTACAAGAATGTAAGCCACTTGCGCAAAAAACGTTGAGATCATTGAGTACTCATTACCGCCCTGCATTTCTTTTTGAGCCATCCACGCTATTGGGCCAGTCGCTACACCATAAGACCAAATTAATATAGGAATTATTGAGTCTGCATTAGCTTGTTTTGTGAAAAAGAACAGAACTACAATACACCACACACTTAATACCGCTATGGTGTATAGAGCGCTTAAAAAGCCAAAAACATAGAAACCAAATTTATTGCCTCTTTCATGGAGGGCGGCGGCAGGTGCAGCCAAGAGCAACCCCGGAGCCATTGCTATACCTAGACCAATACCAGAAACAAATAATGCGGCAATTCCGTAACCGATGATGCCCCACTCCCCAAGAATCGCAAGCCAAATACCGGAGACAATGCCGCCGAGCATATTTATTAATCCGAGAGGCACGGCAAGAACCGTGGCTAATTTTGCAAAGGCGTTCATTGTTGTCTCTTTTTAAGCGCTAACAGTTATATTAACGAGACCTGTTGTCTCGTTATACATTTTTAGGGCAGCTCATTGTGCAAGATAACCAAGAAGGATAAGACCTGCTATAGACCACACCAAAACATGAATCCACCATGTTGAGCCTTCTTGATCGTTACTCGATTCGTTTTGTATATCTTTCTCTTCATGGTTGACGCTTTTCTCACATTGCTGATCGTTGGCTATATTTTCTTCACGAAGAAGTTCGTATTCGTCTTTCAGAGATTGAACTCGATACTGTATATATAGCGCTTTAGCTTTTTCGTCTTGGCCATTGGAGTTTGCTATAGCCTTTGCCCAAAGGCCATTTCGGAGATACCCGTTTGCAATTTCGTTAACAACTTGTTCGTAGAATTGCTCCTCAACAATCCTCGCTGAAGCCGTTCTTTTCTTAATTGATTCAAACAAGCATTCTTCTCCGTTTAAGCCCTAACAGTTATATTAACGAGACCCCTTGTCTCGTTATACATTTACCTAGAGCGGTCATTCATAACACCGAGCAGAGAGGCACTGATATAATAGACCAAAGCGTCGCGTTCGAGCAGTGGTTAGATGTTTTACTAGTCATCTTTTTTACAAGTCCCAGTAACCGTCCATGTTCTACCTAGTGGTGTTATCAGTGACACATACACAAACCGTTCATTCTCCAGGCTGAACTGATAACCTTTTTTAGGGTCTGCACCTCTCAATATGGCGATACCGCCTTTTTGAATATTGGTTGTTAGCTTCAATTCCAAATCACCTGAATCAAAGATTATCTTATTATTATTTACACTAAATCCTTTTGATTTCCATTTTGGCGCTTCATACAGTCCCCTGCTATCAATATAAATCGATTGGCCGAAAACACATGAAAAATGCGAAGCACCACTAGCCTGTACTGACATACAAGCTGGTAATAAAAATATGATAATGAATCGCTTAAATGATGTCATATTCTACACCTAAAGCCTTGCTCATCTGATAATTAGGAGCACAGCGAGTGGTTTTCCTATGCACTGCAACTTGTTAAAAGGCTTACTTTTGATGGGATGAAACATGCAGCGGCCTTATCTTTCCTGTTATTGCCCAGCGGAGTGAATAAAATAGAAAGATTACCACCAGAGGTGTGATGTAAACGACCTTGAGCCAAAACTCACTGCCTTCTTGGTAATACCCTCTCATTTCAACCGATGTATCAAAACTCTCTTTCCTAGACGGTATAAACTCGCATGCAACAGAATTAGGGTTCGTTTCACAATGAACGTACCCTTTGTTCATGTCTTTATACGACGACTTAACTAGCTTATCCCAGTCATTGGCTTCAAAGTGGCTATATATCGATAGTGCACCACCTCCAAGCATAGAAGTTATAATCAGTAATATACTTAACCGATAAAATATTTGCTCTATTTTCATAAGGACCTCTAACAGTTATATTAACTAGACCTTATATTTCGCTGTGATACCTGTAGCCTGCCCCACTATAGTTGCCACATAATTAAAAGACATTACATCTTTTACGTCTGTATATTTAGAATACTGTAATCCCCTGAAGCGTGGCGTGTAACAACAATAAACGAATTGCCTACACCTCCATGTTTGGTGATCTCGGGTATACCAGAGTTATCGTTAGCTAGCATGGCTTTGCCAATAATTCTGCCAGTTTCTCCATCGACTGCAAATGTGTCGCCTACTTTTCCCAACCTGAACCAATCAGTAGTTGTAACAAGAACTTCCTGGTCATTCAATTCAACAACACTGTTGATAGTGCATGAAAAATTCATCGCAAATACAAATGTCGGACACAGCATTAAAGTTACAAGTGCATACTTCACAATATATATGAACTCTAAACTATCATTATAACTTGGGGTAATTATCCTCATTCTGTATCTTTGTTTTGTTATTGCTCTTTCCCTACCACCAAACGTTAATCAGTACACTATACGCATGATTTATTGCTACATTGATATGGATCATGCATCGCAATAAATGTGATGGTTTTTAGTAAAACGTGCCAATGGCTGTTTGTGGCGTTTCCTTTCTAACTCTCACAGATATCGAGCGGCAACTTCTGGCACAGACGTGTCTCTCAGCATAGCTACACCGAATGACCCATACGTGGGATTGTATCCTGTCATCAGCACTATTTGAATGGCCTGTATTGGTTCTGTTTAAACCCATAATTCCCATAATTAGATTCTGTATTCACACGATAATCCGGATAGTCTTTTATTGCATCCAATACAATACGGCAGATTTATAAAAGTGACCAGAATGTAGTGATATTTTCGAATATCAGCAGAAAATATTGCGTAGCACGATCGAATTTCTTTCATCAACACTCTGCTGACAGCAGCATCGCCTTAGAAAGATCAACGTAAGCAACTTAATTTTAATAGTAATAAACAACTCTTAAAGCGTTACCCACTACTTCCAAAGCGTTACACAACAAGGTACAGGTTAGACACTAGATACAGGTTATTCTATTCATGTAACTAGCAAATTTTCATAGGAACATAAGATGATTAACCGAAATCGATATTTTCATATTACTGATATAGCCATGATTTTTTCAGCGATAACAGGTACAGAGTATTCTGACGGTAATGTTATTAACCTTATTTATAGAGATGGCTCGGTCGTGGAATCTCGGGCAATTTGAGCAAAAACATTTAGATATTTATTCAATGAAACAACATGAATCTATCAGGCAAAGATTATTTTTCACTATCAGAAGCAGCTGCATATGCCTGTATTGACGTTGAAAGATTTGAAGCAATGGCGCATAGGCATGGGTGCTGTCCTTTTCCCTGGATGGGTGAACTGGTCTTCAGAAAGGCTGATATTCAACTAGCAATGGAAAAAACGCATGGCGACAAAGTACAAACCCTGATAAACGTGGTAACTCCAATGGCGTAAAGAAGCCAAACAGGAAAAACGCCTGCTTGGTCGAGTTACCCTAGAGGAAGCAGATACTGAACTCAAAGCATTGGAGAAAATTCTCGAGGGCTCTAAGTCTGCAGCTGGACCTGCTTTCGCTGATTGGTGCTATGAATATGCTTTATGGCACAAAGCAGAATACCCTTCGAGCTATCCACGTGTAAGACAGATTCTACAAAGCCATTTACTCCCAGTATTTGGCTTTATACACATAGGGATGATTGGTCGTAAAGAAGTCGAAGCTTATAAACAGGGGCGTATTGCCGCCGGTGCTGCAACAGGAACGGTAATAAAAGAATTACGCACGCTCCAAGCTGTAATTAATAAGGCTGTGGAGTGGGACATCATACCGATAAATAAAGCAAAAGGAGTCAAGCCACCAAAGGATCTAAATAGCACCCCGCCACAATGGTACAGCGCAGAAGAGTTACAACAGATTTACGCGACAGAGTCACAAGTACAAAAGTGTGCAACCACTTATAACAACGAATTACACCAAAAATATCGATGGGTATGGCAATTACTCGCGAACACTGGGCTTCGCCGCAGCGAAGCGATGGCACTTGAATGGAAGAATATTGGCCAACAGGAAATCCGTGTTGTATCGACGGAGCAAGATCGAACCAAGTCAGCCAAATGGCGATTGATTCCGGTATCCAACGGCGCAGTCGAAGCATTGGACGCATTAAAGGGTGAAAAACACGTGTTGCCTCGAGTAACTAAACCGTCACTTTCCAGGGCATTCTCTCGCACCCTTGAGCGGGCGAAGTTGGCAGGCTCCATTCATTGCCTGCGCCATACGTATTGCAGTCACCTTGTTATGGCGGGTGTCCCCTTAAGAACGGTTCAAGTATTAGCCGGTCATGCCAGCTATACCACCACTGAAAGGTATGCCCATTTAGCGCCTGGTCACCTACAAGAAAGTGTAAAAGGATTGAAGCTATGAATGGGATTATGATAATCCCAACTGCAGTTTCCCCCAGAAAAGAAAAAGCCTCTCAACTCATTGAATTGAAAGGCTTTTATTGGCGTCCCCTAGGGGGTTCGAACCCCTGTTACCGCCGTGAAAGGGCGGTGTCCTAGGCCTCTAGACGAAGGGGACAGTAAACTGTCGTTAGGGCGCGCATTGTACCCTATTTTTCCAAATTGGTGGAGCCAGGCGGGATCGAACCGCCGACCTCAACACTGCCAGTGTTGCGCTCTCCCAGCTGAGCTATGGCCCCGATCTGGGAGGCGCGATTCTACGCACTCATTTCTGGCTTGTCTACCGCTATTGGGCTGATTCTGCCGCCCTTTTTTCAATATATTCCAACGCCTTATCCAGACCTCTAATAGCCCGGCTTTTACCCATTAAAAAGATGGTCGAATCGATGGAAGGCGACATCCCACTTCCCGTTACAGCAACACGTACTGGCTGGCCTAATTTACCCATTTTCAGGTCGAATTCCTCTGCTGTCGCTTCTATCAATCTATGAATCGACTGAGGTTGCCAGTCGTTCAGTGCTTCGAGTCGATCACGAAATAATTTCATCGGCTCTGCAATCACTGGGCGAAGATTTTTCTTCGCCGCTTTCTCATCAAACTCATCAAAATCGGTGTAAAACATTTCGGCTTTTTCGGCCATTTCGATCAGTGTTTTAACACGCTCACGCAGGATATCGACTACATCCACCAGAGCTGCGCCCTCTTCTGTTGCAATGCCCTTTAATGTCAGACGCTTACCCAGCTGATCTGCCAGCACAGATGCATCGGCTTCCTTGATGTAGTGCTGGTTTAACCACTGAAGCTTTTCGGTATTGAATGCCGATGGCGCCTTATTCACCGCATCGAGCGTGAATTTCTCAACCATTTCCTGCTTTGAGAAGACTTCCTCATCACCGTGCGACCAGCCCAGGCGAACCAGATAATTCAATAAGGCTTCAGGTAAATATCCATCGTCGGCGTACTGCATGACGCTGACCGCCCCGTGGCGTTTGGAAAGGCGTTTGCCATCATCACCCAGGATCATAGGTACATGAGCATATATTGGTGGCTCAGCGCCGAGCGCGCTCAGAATATTGATCTGGCGAGGTGTGTTATTCACATGATCATCGCCACGCACGACATGAGTAATTCCCATATCCCAGTCATCAACAACCACGGTCAGGTTATAAGTTGGCGTGCCGTCTGAACGGGCAATAATGAGGTCATCTAATTCCGAATTACTGACTGCGATGCGTCCACGAATCTGATCTTCAAAGACAACAGAACCGTCCAGCGGGTTTTTAAAGCGAACCACGGGGTCTACCCCGGCTGGTGGCTCACCCGTAAAATCTCGATACTTGCCGTTGTAACGTGGTTTATCTCCGCGCGCCATAGCTGATTCACGCATTTCATCGACTTCTTCTTTGCTGCAATAGCAGTAATAGGCATTCCCCTGGTCGAGCAATTGCTGGATGACTTCTTTATAGCGATCCATCCGTTGCGTTTGATAATACGGCCCCTCGTCATAATCAAGACCGAGCCACTCCATACCCTGCAGAATGGCATCAACCGATTCCTGGGTAGATCGTTCTCGATCAGTATCTTCAATCCGCAGCACAAACTCCCCACCCTGCTGACGAGCAAAGAGCCAGGAAAACAGTGCAGTACGAGCCCCACCAACGTGAAGATAGCCTGTAGGGCTAGGTGCAAAGCGTGTTTTGACGGTCATAACAATCTGTTGATTAGCTTCAAAATCGGCCGCGCATTCTAGCAGATCAGGCCAATAAATGAGCCGTATTTGACTGGGATCAAACCTGCACAGAGCAAGAGGCGTATGTTGGACTCAAGTAAAGTAATGGAGGTAAACATGACGGAACTATCAGCAAATGTACTCTCTGAACTGGCCGACCATCGTGAAGAGCCCAAACTGGCGAAGATGAAGGTCATTGAAAAACAGGGGAAACGAAAGATTTTTAAAGACGCCAATTATCCGTATACAGAGAAGATGCGCCGAGAGGAGTACGAAGCAGAAAAAGAACTGCTTCAGATCGAGCTTCTCAAAATGCAAAACTGGGTAAAAGAAACAGGCGAGAGGGTTTTAATCCTCTTTGAAGGTCGCGATGCAGCGGGAAAAGGAGGTACGATAAAACGCTTTATGGAGCATATGAACCCTCGTGGTGCTCGCGTGGTTGCTCTGGAAAAGCCGACTGATGAAGAAAAAGGTCAATGGTATTTCCAACGCTATGTCAAACACCTACCAACCGCAGGTGAGATCGTTATGTTTGATCGCTCCTGGTATAACCGCGCTGGTGTAGAGCGCGTCATGCGCTTTAGTTCATCTTCAGACTATCTGGAATTTATGCGTCAGGCACCTGAACTGGAGCGCATGCTGGTACGTAGTGGTATCCGCCTTTACAAGTTGTGGTTCTCGGTTAGTCGTAATGAGCAGTTCCGTCGCTTTCAGGATCGTCGTCACAGCCCATTAAAACAGTGGAAGTTGAGCCCGGTCGATATGGCATCCCTGGATAAATGGCAAGACTATACCGAAGCCAAAGAAGCGATGTTCTTTTATACCGACACAGCTGACGCTCCCTGGACTGTGGTTAAATCAGACTGTAAGAAGCGTGCTCGCATTAATGCCATGCGCTTTGTTTTAAACAGCATGCCCTATCCAAATAAAAACCCAGAGGTGGCAAATGCGTCTGACCCGTTAATCGTAGGCTCTGCTTCCACGATTTATGAAAAAGGTGAACACATCCTCAATAAGGAACCAAAACTGGAGAAGTAATATGAATCAGACTGAACATGCCAAGCAGATTGCACAACGTTTTAAAGATATCTACGAGCAGTCCGGTGAAAACTTTTCAGATGACCACTACGATGAATTATTGTTATTAGTCGAAGCTGGGCTTGATACGGCACTTATGCAGCAACTTGAAAGCATCGCAGACAAGCTATCATCTATGACGCATGATATGCGGCAGAATGCTGAACGCTTTAGTGCGGGATCAAATTACTAGTGTCTAGCCGTTAAACGATAATCGCCGCATGAGCGGCGACATGGTGGGTGCTTGCACGAATAACGTGAAAAGCACCACACCATAGGCGACAGATTGAATCGTCCACCAGTACGGTAAATCCACAGGCAGTGATAACGCCAACGCCAATGTTATCGCGCCGCGGATACCACCCCAGTACATAACAACGCGATACTTCATATCAATCGGCTCTACCCCAGGCAGGACATTCATCGCTGGAACAACACCAAAGATACCAATTGCCCTGGCAACTAGAGCTGACCCAATACCGATTAAAATAGCCAGCCATTGATCGGTGAACATAGCCAATTGCACAGTGACACCAGAGATCAGAAACAGCATGGCGTTTGAGATATAGGATTTATATTCCCAAAGCTCTTCCATAAACGGATTGGATGCATCTTCGTGATGTCGATGCACGTATCCCAGAACAAGACCGATCACGAGCACTGCCATAACACCAGAAACATGCAACATTCCTTCTGCGATAATAAATCCGCTATAAGCACAGATCAGACTAATAACACAGTACACTATGGCTCTGTGACTTAATTTCGTTACAACATAGCCGATGCCACTAACAGCAGCACCAACCAGAATACCGCCAAAAAATATACGAAGAAAATCGGTAAGTGCACCGCTAATACTGAAATCACCCTGAGTCGATAAGGCCAGACTAACAAGTAAGCTAAACAGGACAATCGCTGTTGCATCATTAAACAGACTCTCTCCATCGACCAGTACATTGAGTCGCTCAGGTGCACCGACTTTTTTAAACAATGCCAGCACCGCAACGGGGTCAGTCGCTGACAGTAGCGCACCGGCTAATAACGCCGCGATGAATGTTAAATACGTA
>CALODD010000114.1:0-19573 GCA_942491945.1 uncultured Gammaproteobacteria bacterium
ATAAGGGAAAGATAAGATCGTTAGACACCATCGTGCTCAAAGCAATCGTCGAAACGATCACCATGCCGGTTGCCGCGGAAAAACCACCGATATAGCTAATAACTGCAAGGAAGGTATTCCCCTGATTCATGGGAATAGTCAGAACGTACAAGTCAGCATTGACAGCAGTCGATGTCATCGCAAGACCCGCTGTCGTGATAGGAATAACAGCCGCACTAAATAACAACAGATAGATTGGAAATCCCCAGCGGGCTGTTGGCAACTCATCACCACGAGCTTCGACAGCAGTAACGTGGAACTGACGTGGCAGACATATGATGGCGGCAGCCGCGAGCAATGTTTTCACCAGGAAGGATGACGTCAACTCCTTACTGTCAAAATGTTGACTCATTAGCTGCCATGAATTACCAATATCAATTGTCTGAGTTAGCGAAACAAGACTCGTTAGCGCCAGCATAGCCACCGCCAGAAAGGCAAATAGCTTGATCACAGATTCAAAGCTAATCGCATGAATCATACCGCGATGATGTTCACTAGCATCAATATTCCTGGCGCCAAACAAAATCGAGAACACTGCGAGAATGAGACTAATCGCTAGTGCGGTACTGATAATGCTTTTATTTTGTGCAATCTCACTATTGATACCAGTCAGCAGATCATAAGCATTCGAAATCGCTTTAATCTGCAACGAGATATAAGGCAGGATGCCAATTAGCGCAATAATGGTGACTACAGCAGCTAGTAAATTACTCTTACCGTACCGTGTAGCAATAAAATCAGCGATGCTCGTTGTTTTATGCCGCTTACCGACATCGATCAACTTCTGCAAAAACGGGAAGAAAAATACAAAGACAATGATCGGACCAAGATAAATAGAGAAAAAGTCCCAGCCGGATGCCGCCGCATTCCCGACCGCACCAAAGAATGTCCACGACGTACAGTAAACAGTAAGCGATAGCGTATAAATCAGTGGCTGAAATCTGGAGTACTGGCCGCGTGGAAGCTGGTCATTGCGGTAGGCAATATAAAACAGAATGCCGAGATACAGCGCGGTATAAAAGATTAGCCAGTGACTGCTGATCATCGTGTAAGTCGATTCATATAATTAGCCCGTGAACACACGGTTTTTATAGTACTTATGAACGCATTATGCGACTTCGTGCAGGTTATTCCAAATTGGAGAATAAGGGCTAAGCAAACCAAAGGGATACGTTAAACTTACACTCGAAACTTTTCCTACGCTGAACTCTGCCATCTGTATACTGTCTTTCTAGATACTCTACTAACGAGCGATCACTGTGAGAAGTAACGACAGATATGCCTACGTTGTCATTGAGACGACTGGTGGTCGTCCCAGGCACGATCGAATCTTCGAGATTGGAATCATTGTTGTCGAGCACAACAGCATTATTGACAGCTGGGAAACTCTAATAAACCCAGAAATACAGATTCCGACTGCCGTAACCAAACGCACAGGCATTACCGACGAAATTGTATCTAATGCACCGATCTTCAAAGAAGTCGCCGACGAGATTCATGCTAAGTTAGAAAACTGCCTCGTCATATCGCTGCACTCACGTTACACCTACACGTTTATTAAAAACGAGTTCGAACGTGAGTACCATCGTTTTTATAGCCCATCCGCATGTATCACGCGTCTGTCTCGCATGCTCTACTCTCAACAGCGCCATCATGACTTTGAGACCCTGTTAAAAGTTCATCAACTCGACTCCACATACGAGCTAAGCACACTGGATAAAGCCCGACTTCTTCCTAGTATCATTCAATCAATGACGAATGAACATAGCCTGCCAACCGTTAATCATGCCATTAACGCGCAAATCCATGGGATTAAGCTACCTGAGGATTTTAACGAAGATGGGCTCAGGCATCTGCCTCATAGCCCAGGCATCTATACCTTCTACAACGAAAATAACGAAGCGCTTTACATTGGCCGGAGTATTAACGTCTATGAACGTGTACTCGCTCACTTTTCTGTCGATCAGTACAACGAACGCGAAAAACAAATTTACCAGCATCTACATCGTGTAGAAAGCCAGGCAACTGCGGGAGAGCTGGGCTGCATATTGACCCAATATCATCTAATACAAACTAACCGACCAACTTTAAATCAACAGAAGTTCTCCAAAGATTCGAGCATTTACAGCCTGTTCTGGGACGAACAGATCGAGGCCCCCAAACTGGTTCATATCGACGAGACGACTGAGAAACAATTCTCTAATTTATATGGCATAAATCAGTCTCAGGAAAAGTTGCTACAGCTATTAAAAGATACCGCCACACACCATCGCCTTTGCCTGAAAATCCTGGGATTTGAAAAAGGCCCGGGATCATGTCACGCATACCGCAATGGCCGTTGCCAGGGCGTATGCATCGGAGAGGAAGACATCACTGACCACAACAAACGCATAACCGTCGCAATGCAATCACAGCGCTTAAAGCCCTGGCCTTACTCAGGTGCAATCGCTATCTATGAAAAAGACCCGATTAGTAAACTACTGGAAATTCATGTCATTGACCAGTGGCGCCATCTGGGCACATGCCAACATGAAGAAGAATTAGAACAACTTGCAAGCAAGGATGCTTCCCCGCTTGATATTCATCTATACCAGATACTTTCTGACTATCTGGAAAACCATGAGCCGGAAATCAGAGAGATTTCCGGCTCAAGTTAAAATATAACCTTCTAGCGTTTATCTAACCATTCACCAATTGCTGGTGGAACAGTCTTCTGAGCTTTACCGCTCACGTAGATACCAATGTGGCCACCCGGGAAAGAAAGCTCTGTGTAGTCCTTACTGCCCACCTTCTTCTTTAATGCCTTACTGGCATCGGGTGGCACCAGATGATCCTGCTCAGCAAATACATTCAGCACTGGCATGGTGACATTACCTAACTTAACTTCGGTGTCGCCCACGACGACTTCATCTTTAATCAGTTTGTTTTCCTGGAAGAAATCCTTAATAAACTGACGATAGGTTTCACCGGCCTGATCAGGACTATCGAAGATCCATTTTTCCATACGCATGAAGTTCTTCAGCGCTTCTGCATTATCCATTAAATCTACAACACCCAGATATTTCTGACCCATCAAGGCATAAGGCTTTAGATTCAGGAATGTCCAGTTCAACATTTCACCAGAAATATTACCCTGGGTATCGACCAGTAAATCGATATCAACATTACGCACCCAGTGACTCAGCACGTTGTCTTTCGTATGGAAATCAACCGGTGTTACCATCGTCACCAGATTACGTACCTTCTCTGGATGCATGGCGCTGTAACAAAGACTAAAGCTACCACCCTGGCAGATACCCAGCATGTTTACGCTATCAACGTCATGACGTTCACATAAAACATCAACACAGTCATCGATATAGCCGTTGATATAGTCATCCATTGTCAGATAACGGTCAGCCGCATCAGGATAACCCCAGTCAATCAGATAAACATCCTGACCTGCATCCAGCAAGCCCTGTACAGTCGAGCGGTTTTCCTGCAGATCTGTCATATAAGGACGGTTTACCAATGCATACACAATTAACAATGGTGTCTTGTTAGTTGCTGGCTTATCCGACTTGTAACGGTACAACACCAGCTTGTCATCACTGTAAACCTCTTCACGAGGTGTGACACCAGATGGAATCTCGCCGACTTCCATCATGTTCTGTACGCCCTTCGCCAGCTTTTCATTGAACTCACGAACTTCGTTCAGGAGCTCCTGTGGTTTCATATTAATTGGACTCATGCCTTATTCTCCATCCAGCATGGCTTTCGCCTGTTTAACCCATTGTTCACGTGTCACACGACCAGTTGAATTAATATTTTTTTCCAGCTCATCGATCGCTTGTTGACCCATCTCAGCCAGCTGTGTGAAAGCCGTTACACCCTGTTCAAATAACTGCTCCTGCATCTTTGGGCCGATACCCTTAATCTGGGTCAGATCATCTTTGGTTTCGGCTTTTTTTGGAGCGGCTTTTGGTGAGGCCTTTTTGCTCGCCGCCTGCTTGGCCTTAATCTTTGGCTTGGCACTGGCAGATCCTTCAACCTGATCCATACGTTTGTTCATCGCTGCAAGTTGCTTACGTAGCTGGCGATTTTCACGACGTGCCTGCTGCATACCTTTCGCTAATGCATCCATTTCAGAACGAGTTGGCAAATTCATCGCTTTATAAATATCTTCTGCTAATTCGTTGGATACTTGCTGAACTGCCATTTGGCTATTAACCAGATCCGCGTACACAACCTGATACTCTTCACTCATGGAAAACTTGGCATATACATCTTCATTGACGTTAACCCAGAAATCGTACAGGCCACGCATAGATTCGATTGGCTTTTCCAGTTTTGATATACGCTTCTTCAACGCTTTAACTGAAGCCAGGCCGTTTTTCGCGAAAGCCAGTTTATAAGCTTTCATGGCTTCGCCGTAGACCACGAGTAATTCAGCCAGTTTTTGAATTTTTTCCTGCTTTTCACGGCTATAACCCAGTGCAGGCATACCGAGCATCTTCATTAGCTGGTCACGCGCTTTACCCGCTTCAGGAAACATCCCACCACTAAAGCCTGGAAATTCCAGTCCCTGACCCATGCCCATCTGATTCAAACCAGACATCATGTTGTCAGACATCTGCTGCCAGGATTGCATGGCGGTACCGCTGAGCCCCATCATTTGCGGCATATCCGCATTGAAACCAGACTCCAGCTGCTGCTGCCATTCTTTAAAACCGGCCTGCATAGCATCCAGCCAGTCTTTAATCATCTTTTCAGTGTCCGCCGTTTCGGTACTGGCCTGATAGAAGGACTGACTCATCTTGAGATAGTTTTTGCCCATCTCAGTAGTACGGTCCATAAAGTCTTTTACAGGGTCTGGTGCCTGTGGCGCAAACATCTGCTGCCATTGCTCGAATGCGCCAGAAAATGACCCTGGAAATCCATCCTGCCATTGGCCCATACCGGGCATAGCCGTGCCACCGAAACTTGAAAATGGGTTGCCCATGTTATTGGGCTGTTGTGCCCAGTTGGTCCAGTTTTTCCAGTAGTCCTGCTGTGCTTTCGCCCATGCCTGACCACCTTGCTTGAACCAGTCGTTGCTAGATGCTGCCATCGAAAACTCCCTAAGTTCTTTGATGATTAATCGTTGATTTCTATAAAGTTAGCATGTATATTGTTGCACTGCAACATATTTAATCTCGTCTGATTCGTGATATATCAGACGTACAACCGACACTGAACACAAGGGGAATACACATGAGTGAGGATATCGTCATCGTCGCAGCAGCACGTACTGCACTGGGTAATTTTTCAGGTTCTTTGGCGTCAGTATCTGCTGCCGACCTTGGAGCCAAAGTCATTCAATCTCTTTTAGAGCGTAGCGGTGTACACGCCGATCAGATTGATGAAGTCATTATGGGACAGGTACTAACCGCAGGCGAAGGTCAAAACCCTGCACGTCAGGCTACATTAAAGGCTGGCCTGCCAGAAACAACCGCGGCTATGACCATCAATATGGTTTGTGGTAGTGGTCTAAAAGCTGTCAACCTCGGCGCACAGGCCATTATGGCAGGTGATGCTGAAATCGTTGTCGCAGGCGGTCAGGAAAATATGTCTGCTTCGGCTCATGTACTACCCGGTTCTCGTGATGGCAAGAAAATGGGCCCATGGGAAATGAAAGACACCATGGTTGTTGATGGCCTATGGTGTGCATTCAATAATTGCCACATGGGTATTACGGCAGAAAACATCGCTGACAAATACAGCTTTACCCGTGATGCCCAGGACGCCTTCGCAGCACAATCTCAGAATCGTGCAGAAGAGGCGCAAAAGAAAGGCGTATTCAAAGATGAAATTGTTCCTGTTGAAATCCCACAACGCCGCGGCGATCCAATCGTTTTCGCTGAAGATGAATTCCCTCGTCACGGCACTACCGCTGAATCACTAGGCAAGTTACGCCCTGCTTTCAAAAAAGAAGGTTCTGTTACCGCTGGTAACGCATCAGGTATTAACGACGGCGCAGCAGCCGTTATTCTGATGACAGCCAGTAAAGCTGAAGAACTAGGCCTGAAGCCGATGGCTCGCATCGCTGGTTTTGGTAGCGCAGGTGTTGATCCAGCGATCATGGGTACTGGCCCGATTCCTTCAACAAAGAAATGTCTTGAAAAAGCCGGATGGAAAATTTCTGATCTGGATATGATCGAAGCTAACGAGGCATTTGCAGCACAGGCTATGTCAGTTAATGAAGAGCTGGGTCTGGATACAGCAAAAGTTAATATCAGCGGCGGCGCTATCGCTCTGGGTCACCCTATCGGTGCATCAGGTGCTCGCGTCCTGGTCACTCTGCTCCACGGCATGCAACGTGAAGGCGCAGACAAAGGTCTGGCTACGCTTTGTATTGGTGGTGGTCAGGGTGTCGCCATGGCGGTCGAAAAAATATAAATAATGTAGTACCCCCGCCCACTTGGCGGGGGTTATCTGTTATAACCAATTTAGATTTAACCGAAGGAAGCATATCAAGCAGTAATAAGAAATATTCATAGAAAAAACAACAGGGAGATAGAAATGGCATCACTCGAAAACAAGGTTGCATTAGTCACTGGCGGCACCGGCGGTATCGGTACAGCAATTTGTCAGAAACTCGCAAGTGAGGGCGCAACCATCATCACCACCTATCGTAACGAAGAAAAGGCAAAAGCCTGGCAGGCTGAGCAGAACTTCGATGTCTCGATATACCCCTGCGATGTTGGTAGCTACGAAGACTGTGAAAAATTACGCGATGCCATTTTGCAGGATCACAAAGGTGTCGACATCATCGTCAATAACGCCGGCATTACCCGCGACGGCAGTTTCAAGAAACAATCCGCAGAAAAATGGCACTCGGTTATCTCAACGAACCTTGATAGCGTATTCAATATTTCACATCAATTCGTTCCTGGGATGACAGATAACGGCTTCGGTCGGGTCATCAATATCTCTTCAATCAATGGTCAGAAAGGCCAGTTTGGCCAAACCAACTACAGCGCTGCCAAGGCGGGTTTACACGGCTTTACTATGGCACTGGCTCAGGAAACCGCGCGTAAGGGTGTCACCGTGAACACAATCTCACCGGGCTATATCGCCACTGAAATGGTGATGGCGGTTCCGGAAGATGTCCGTAATCAAATCATCGCCGGTATTCCAGTTGGTCGACTCGGCAAACCTGAAGAAATCGCTGCATTAGTTGGCTTTTTATGTAGCGAAGATGCGGGTTTCATCACTGGAGCCAACCTGGCAGCGAATGGTGGCCAGCATATGCACTAAATCGACGATCACGCCCTGAATGCACACAAGCATTCAGGGCATATCCTCGACAACCCCCCAAGAAATCTAATACTATTCGCAGTAACTATTACCCAAGGCAATAATGAGCATATGAGCGCAGAACGATTAATTAAGAAATATCCGAACCGTCGTCTCTATGATACGTCTATCAGTGCCTACATCACGATCGATCAGGTGCGTGAAATGGTGCTAAGTGAAGAGCCGTTCAAAGTCGTTGAACAGAAAACAGGCGAAGACATCACAAGGAACATTCTCATGCAGATCATTCTGGATCAGGAATCCGATGGTGGTAAACCCATGTTTACAGTCGATATGCTCAATAAATTCATCAGGAATTACGGCACGGAAACACAACAACAATTTACCGATTTTATGACACAAAGCCTGTCGATGTTCACCGAGCAACAGGAAGCTATCACAAAGCAAATGAACGATGCGCTAAAAGGCACACCGATGGAGACGTGGGCGGAACTGGGTCAACAACAGATGAAAGCCTGGCAGGATATGCAAAAAAACATGTTTGGCCTTAGCGGCGAAAAAAAGGACGACAAATAATCGATTGTCGTCTTCGATATCACACTACGTCTGAATACCCTGAAATAAACTCCTTCGCTGGCCCGCCCTCTGCGGGAAATACATGGCGCTTAACCTTGCCAATATTTGCGCCATAAATATGAATACTGATCGATACCTGATCATCGTGAACGTTACTCACTTTATGCACATCTCCAATCGTCGGTGATACAAATTCCACATCACCCGGTTTAAGTGCAACCGCATCACCTGTAGGTGTTGGTGTGCCGTCGTTCGCAATCTCATAATTTTGTGAATATTCAGCCCCGCGTAACATGCCAATCGCACCCCAGACCGTATGATCGTGGATCGGTGTCGTCTGCCCTGGCCCCCAGACAAAACTGACCACTGAGTACCGATCTTGTGCATCGGCATGTAATAGATACTGTCGATAGAACTCCGGGTGTGGCTGCGCAAAAGCATCGTCGAGCCAGTTGTCCTCAGATACCAATTTATCTAATGCCTCACCGACTTTAGGTAACAGAGCCTCTTCAGGTAAACCCGTGGTGATCAGATCATCAATCGTATTTGTAAATTGTGCTAATGCGCCAGACATATTCCTTCCCCAAACATATGAGTCAACTATAGTGGATCAAAACCCTTTCAGAACAATTTTTCCAATCGCTTTACCCGACTCCAGTTCAGCATGCGCAGCTTTTAGATTCTTCGCATTAATTGTCCCCAGGTTCTTACCAAACGTGCTCTGGATATAGCCCTGATCAACCAGATCAGACACTCTATTCAATAATTTACCCTGTTCATCCATATCCACCGCATTAAACATAGAACGTGCAAACATAAACTCGATATGTAATGACAGGCTCTTTGGCTTCAGCTTCATGACGTCCAATGGATCTTCTGGATCATCAATCATGGCGATACGACCAAACGGCGCCAGTAACTCAATATAAGTTTCGAAATAGGAGTGGGTATGATTCAAACTGGCCACATGGGTAACAGGGCCTACACCCAGGGCTTCAACCTGAGGCTGGAGCGGTTGAGTATGATCAATTACATGATCAGCACCGAGCTTCTTCACCCAGGCCTGAGAACTTTCTCGTGAGGCAGTACCAATAATCGTCGCACCGGTAATTGCCCTTGCGATCTGAACGAGTATTGAACCAACACCGCCTGCAGCACCAATCACCAACAATACTTCTTTACTCTTTTCACTGGATCCCGGCGTACATTGCTTTAACTCAAGATGCTCAAACAGCATTTCCCAGGCGGTAATTGATGTCAGCGGTAAGGCTGCGGCTTCCGCATCTGATAAATTTTTCGGCTTCTGCCCGACCAGGCGCTCATCAACGACTTGGTACTCGGCATTGCAGCCCTGTCGAGCTAATGCACCGGCATAAAACACCTGATCACCAACATTAAAGTTCGAGACATCTTCACCTTTAGCAATAACTTCACCAACAGCATCCCAGCCAAGAACCCTATAATCGCCCTCTTCCGGCTCCATACGTTGGCGAATTTTGTAATCGACCGGATTTGTTGCTATAGCATTGATCTTGACCAGTAAATCTCGGCCTGACGCTTCAGGTTGATCGAGTTCGATATCCATCAGTGAATCTGGGGCTGAGATGGGCAGGGATTTTTTGTAGCCGATGGCTTTCATTGATGATTCTCTAAATGACAGGATGTTATCCTTGTTGTTCTATACCAGAACGAGAATTTATACAAACACCGATATTTCTCGCGCATATCTGATTTGAACCAGCTACCATGCTATTCAGGTTCTAAGTCAATATATTTAATAACTCAAGAATTCAATACACATGACCTTATTAATCATTTATCTCCTGATCGCGATTGGAGTTTCGTTTCTATGTTCCATTCTCGAAGCCGTGTTGCTCTCGATCACACCGAGCTATGTAGAGAAGCTTTCAACGAAGAAGCCCAAATCTGGACGGCAGATTAGTAAAGTTAAAGAACGTCTGGATGAGTCGTTATCTAGCATCCTGATCCTCAATACCTTTGCCCACACCATGGGGGCTGCGGGTGTTGGTTCTCAGGCATTGCAGGTTTTTGGGCCGGAATGGGAAACATTGATTGCTGTCGTACTGACACTGGCCATTCTGTATTTCTCAGAAATCATTCCTAAGACTATCGGGGCAACTTTCTGGCGTGGTCTGGCTGTCCCCTCCGCGTTCATAATTTCCTGGCTTGTAAAGATAGTGTATCCGTTAGTCTGGATATCAACGCGCTTAACGAAACTATTCAAAGACACGAATGAAAATGAAATCACACGTGAAGAGATCATCGCGCTCGCGTCAATAGGTCATCGTGAAGGCACACTATTCACGCATGAAAACGAATATCTCAATAACCTGCTAAGCCTTAGAGAGGTTCGCACTGAGCAGATTCTAACTCCTCGTAGTGTTGTACATATGCTGGATGAGACCCTCACTGTTAAAGAAGCACTTGATCATCCTTCCACCAGGCAATTCACACGAATTCCGGTTTACTCAGAAAATACCGATAACGTGACTGGTAAAGTCATTCGTGTTGATTTATTTGAAGCAGAAAGAAAAGGTCAGGGAGATGCACCAATAAAAGACGTTGCGCGAAAGATCATCCGTGTATCTGAGCAATTACCAGCACACAACCTCCTCGACATGTTCATCAAAAACCATATGCACCTGTTTATCGTTGAAGATCAGTTTGGCCAAACCGCCGGGATTGTGACGCTGGAAGACGTTATCGAAACCTTAATCGGCAGAGAAATCGTTGATGAAAGTGATCTCGCTGTTGATATGCAACAACTTGCAAGGGAGAAATATCGTGATCGACTGCGGGACGAAGAGCATAAACACCACTAGCCAATAGTAGCTCCTCTTATATAAACGTTTTTTATATGTCGCAGGCAAAAAAAAAGGCGCCCAAAAGGACGCCTAACAGGAGGAGAGCATAAGGGGTTATGCTGCCATATAGAGACCACCATTTACTGGAATGTTCGCTCCAGTAACATAAGCTGATTTCTCATCTGCTAACCAGGCAACGGTGTGTGCAATTTCTTCTGGCTCGCCCATGCGACCCATTGGAACACTACCCACAATCGCTTCCAGTACATTATCAGGCATAGCCTGAGTCATCGGTGTAGAGATGTATCCGGGAGAAATAGTATTTACTGTGACACCTTTACGTGCTGTTTCCTGCGCCAGAGCCATGGTGAAACCATGCAAGCCAGCTTTTGCAGCACTGTAGTTCGTCTGACCAAACTGACCTTTCTGGCCGTTCACAGACGAGATGTTCACGATGCGGCCAAAACCACGCTCAAGCATACCGTTGATAACCTGATGCGTTACGTTGTAAGCCGAATCTAAATTCGTTGTTAATACAGAAGACCACTGTTCAGGTTGCATCTTCTTGAATGTGGTATCGCGTGTGATACCTGCGCAGTTAACCAGTACATCGATCGGGCCTGCTAACTCTTCTGCTTCCGCGATCATTGTCTTTGCGCTTTCGTAGTTGGCAACATCGCCACCAACGATTTCTATGTCCAGACCCTGGGACTTCAGACCTTCTTTCCAGGATTCTGCCTGTTCTTTCTCAGCTTCATAGTAGGCAGCAACGACCTTATAACCCGCACCTGCTAATTCAACGCAGATTGCACTACCGATACCACCATTACCACCTGTTACTAATGCTGTTTTCATACCATAAACCTCTGTCTTACTTTTTAAGAATTGAGCCCCATCTGCATGGGGCTCATCCGTATTAATTGCTACTAAATTCAGTAGTAATTAAGCAGCTTCTTTCAGAAGCTCGCCTGCTTTCTCTACGTTCTCAGAAACGTTAGCAACCGCTTCTTCAGAGATGGTAGCCAGCTCTTCACGTGCTTCGTTCAGCAGCTCAGAGTAGTCACGCAGGTTAGAAACCAGCTTCTCGCCACAGCCCTGGCCGAAAGCAGTCTGAGTTTCAACCAGCTCTTTAGGGTCAGAAACTTTGCTTAAAGCTTCTACGTGAGCAGTTGCAGACTCAACGCACTGGTTAACAACTTCTGCTTGCTTAGCAGACAGCTTTTCAAAAGTTTTCACGTTCAGCTCACCCAGACGCTGGGCAGAAGCTAACAGGCTTTCGTTGTACTGCTTCATCAGTTCAATCATTTGGTTTTGCATGATAATTCTCCTATCGAGAGTCAAAGTTAAAAATATTTAATTGCTGCAGTGCAATATGTTGCGATGCACAATACGTAATTCAAGACCACGTGTCAACATATTTTTGCAGTGCACAATTAAGCCTAATTTGACTTATCTTTTTGTTTTTATTGGATTTTTAATAAATTAGTCATAAAAAATAAAAAAAATCGTGTAGAATCGCGCCGTTTTTTCGCTGAAATACCCTTCAAATGAGTACAAATCCTCAACAGCCCCAGAAAGGTGGCTTTCTCGGCAACCTGGCCTTCAATATCATTATTCCAGTGGTCATTCTGACGAAGTTCAGTGGCCCAGACGATCTCGGCCCGGTATGGGCTATTGTTGTCGCCCTGTCCTTCCCGATTGGCTATGGCCTATGGGATTTGAAGAAATCAGGCAAAGTGAACGCCTTCTCGATCCTGGGCATCGTCAGTGTCTTCCTGACGGGTGGTATCAGCTTGCTAGAGCTCGACCCGAAATATATCGCGATCAAGGAAGCCGCGATTCCAGCGATGATTGGTATCGCCGTACTGCTTACTCAAAACACAAAGTATTCATTACTTAAGATCCTGATCCTCAATGAACAGCTCATCAAGATCGATAAGCTACAGTCCACCCTTGAAGAGCATAAAGCGACCCAGGCATTCGAGAAGATTTTGTCCCGCGCAACCTATATCGTGGTCGGATCTTTCGCACTGTCATCTATCCTAAACTACGTATTGGCTAAAGTAATCTTAAAAAGCCCACCAGGTACAACAGCTTTCACCGAAGAACTAGGAAAAATGACAGCACTGAGCTACCCCGTGATTGCCATACCAAGCATGATCGTTATGCTAGTTGCGATCTGGTACTTATTTAACCGCATCGGTAAATTGACGGGCATGGGCATAGAGCACTTCATGCATGGAATGGAAGAACACATTGAAGAAAATCCGTCTAAATAAACAGATAACGAATTTAGCTACACCACGAAAAAAGCCAGCTTCCGGGAGGAAGCTGACTTAATCAAAGAACGACAGACAATCAGGTCAATTCTCGACTATAAAATAGAATCCATGATGGCGTCCTGAACCAGCACCTTAACCATTCCATCTCCTGAATTCGAATACACGGTATAACCAGCATCACCACCAGTACCGGCAGCAGAACTCCAGCCATCACTATTCGCAAACGTGGCTGTATCAGCCCCATCACCAAGGATAGTCAGCGCCTTATTACTATCCGTAACTGCCAGAACATCAGACAGTTTAATATTCGTCAATGAATGAACACCCGCACTACCAGTATTAGCATCATTCGTTAAGTCTATGATCTCAAAATTAAAAATCGCAGGATTCGTTGAAAGTGAGAAGTCGATATTATCACCACTATTAAAGATCAGGGTATCGTCAGCTGCACCCACTGGATCTTCGCCCGCATCGATTGCAGATCGAGAAGAATCGTAGACAACTGACTCATCACCATCCAGCCCGATATGGACCGTTCCAGTATCACTTTCACCAGTACCATTTTCATCTGTAATGGTATAGCCGAGTGACATTTCGAAATCAGCGTTGTAGTTAATCGCACCAATTGAATCTATACCCAACTTGAACGAGCTCTCATTTCCGGCAAGGAATTCAACACCAATAAACTTACCACCTGAAGGCGACGAAATAGTATAAGTCTGCTGTGTCAATGACGAATCGCCTAACAGAACAATCGTTTCTCGGTTGGAATTTGCGATACCAGCAGTAGCACCTTCGGTAAGTACGGTAATGTAAAGCTCATCACCCGATTTCTCACTACCAAAGTTAAATAGCGAAATAGTGATTTCGGCAATCTCATTCTGGGTTGATGTATTCCCCAGACCATCTGAAGCGACTGTATCGAAATCAATAATCAGCTGATCACCTGGATTCATATTATTGCTATCAACACCAATATAGTAATTATTGGTATTAACCGTATGTTCAGCTGCCGCACTTGCAATTTCAGCTGTGCTATCTTCAATTAGATTATGCGCTGTGATAATGGCATTGATACCTGAAGCACCACCGCCACTTTCATTAAAACCAAGCACGATAGTATCGTTATTACCGCCACCAGGAAGTTCAATACCACCATCGATCGTTTCTTTGATACCAAGCAACTCATTCGGTTGATTGTATGCAATATCGGTAAGGTTATTGTCCTGCATGGTAACGGTAACGGTGAATACCGTTATCGTACCACCCATGCCATCAGGAATAGTTCCCGTCAATGTGCCGATGGTCTTAGTACCATCCACGCTAGGTGTTAACGTTACCGGTTTACCATCGGCATAAAGTTCTAGCCCTGACCAGCTATCAGAATTCCAGCTAAACTCATTACCACCATCGGTAGAGAAATAAGTTTGAATCGTGTCACTGACCGTGCCAGAGAATCCGACTTCATTCGCCATGATGAGTGTATTGTCACCGATAATCGGTGCATCGTCAGCGCTGGCAACCGTAATGGTTGTTGAAGCCGATGCCGTACTAGAAGTATTACTCAACTCTTTAGATGTTGCGGTTGGCAGAATTTTAAAGCCTGCCGCTGCCAGCGTGTCAC
The DNA here is from genome assembly GCA_942491945.1 of uncultured Gammaproteobacteria bacterium. Classification (GTDB taxonomy): domain Bacteria; phylum Pseudomonadota; class Gammaproteobacteria; order JAJDYQ01; family JAJDYQ01; genus JAJDYQ01. The sequence goes on from CALODD010000114.1 coordinate 14,625, forward strand.
TAACTGTAATTTTCAACCCAGTCAGCTGTGCTTGAGTCAGTGTCCAGGTTTTAGTTGGTAAATCATAACTACCCACATTAAAGAAACCTGTCGAGTCAAGCAATGTGTCGGCCGCATCCGTAACGGTTACAGTAACATCCTGTAGTTCTTCATTCTGTGCACTTTCTGTATCAGTATCAGATAGTGCGTTCGTAATACTGACATCATAAGTAACAGTAGAGGAGTTCGCTTCAACAGTGCTCACGTCATCAATCGCAACACCTGTGGCATCACCGGAGAATATCAACGAATTAGTTCCGGCCAATATTGCAGTATTCGATATTGTGACTGTATGTATGCCTGCACTAAAGAAATTTCCGGCGGTGGTTTCATAACCATTAGCTAACCCACTTTCCAAAACAGCGGTACCATTGGTTTGAATCAGATAAACATCATCATCCGTTGCAGCAGATTGATTCCAGAAGACATTTACATTGCCTGTACCAGTTACCGTGAATTTTAGAGTAATATCTTTGCTTGCATCTGTGATGGTATAACCTTGTAACAGCATATTATCGATTACTACCGCACGCTGCCCGCCACCTCCATCAGCTTCTGTTGTTACATCAATATCACTTGCCGTTGCAAACTTACCTGAATTTCCAGGTGATGATTTCGCATACCAATTACCTGTTGTTATCTCGTTATTGGCAGCGCCTACAAGTGTCGCACTATTTAGGTCGGCATTCTGTGTCGTGTTGGTACCAGAGACTTCCACCTTATTGTTCGCACTAATTGATACCGTTGGCGTATCCGCAGTCGCCGTTACTGTAACAACCGCTTCACCATAAACATGGTTACCCGCCGTGTCGGTTCTCACATAAGTAAACTTATCTGTACCTGAAAAATCAGTATTCGGTGTATACCTTAGTTTCCCTCCTGCAATATTCTCTACCGTACCATTCGATCCATCGCCTAGTTTAGAATAGGTGTAGCCGCTGACTGGCGTAATATCGCGCAGAGTATGTGTATCCGCAGTACCATCGCCGACAACAGCATCATCTTTTTTCTCGGCAACGGTTATCGCTATTGGGTCAACGATAACGGTACTACCGGTTACATTATCACCGTTATTGGCAACACCGGTATCTGATGTCGTTGCAATTAACGACAATACTTCATCTGGATCGTCACCAGAGACATTATCATCATTCGTCACTGTAGTTACTTTAACGAGCACACTGCGTATCCTGTCGTCAGCATGACCTGCTGTCGTTGATGTCGCCGGGATCGTTATCGTGCTACCACTGACATCAGCATTCACCGTCGTCCAGGTCGTACCATCATCGGTCGAATACTGATAACTGCTGGTGCTGTAGTCACTGGTATTGATTTCACCACCCAGACTAAGCGTTACACTCGTCGTACTGGTTTTCTTTCCTGACAGGGTGACTTCAAAAATAGCGTCATTGCCTTCAGATACATAGTTAGGCGCACTCACCATTAGCGATGGATAATCATTGATCTTAGTCGAACCCGTATCTGTTAGATTCGCCATATCAGTTTCTGCATAACCATTAATCGTCGCGGTTAGCGAAATTGCTTCACGTGTTGGATCGACCGTACCGGTTGTCTGGTTGTTATCAAGGTCAGCGTTGTCATCATCGTTCTGGATCGTGATGACTTTTATCTCAATGCGTTTATCGCCTGCATCAATTTGAACCTGGTTTGCTGTCACTGCCGTCCATGTCCAGGTGCCGTTTGCAGCAACATCCTTGTAATACAGCTGGGTGTTGTAATCATTCGTATCGACATCACCACCGACACTTAGATCCAGTACCGTATTCACTGCCCGTGTTGCACTCAGGTCAATCAGGAAAACCGCTGATTTACCTTCATCAACTTCAGCCGGATCAGAAACGGTTAATGCCGTCGCTATGTTATATGTCACAGTATTGGCAGGCGTTGAACTGGCTGTGCCGTCATTCACAGTGAACTTAAACTGTTGATAGGTATTACCTGTCTCACCCGTATCTGGTTTGAATACCAGATAACCCGCATCAACCTGTGCTTTCGTGACCACCTGGCCATCTGTCACCGCCGTCCATGAACCATCGGCAGCACCCAGATACAACGTACCACCCGAGTTAGCACCATCGGCTACTACTGATGCATCAGTAATCGTAACACTGGTTAGAGAGTCACCATCATCGTCGGCAAAGCCAAAATCGCTTGCCGTCACAACATGCGAGGTATCTTGTGCCAGGCCAATCGTTTTATCGGCTGCCGTGGGTAAATCATTAACGGCATTTACTGCGATTGTGCTGGTCGCCGTATTCGAAGTATTCGTGCCATCACTTACCACAACGGTAATAACACGTGCTGTGGTATCTGGATTTTCCGATGTATTATTAAAACGTAATGCTTCTATTGCGGTTTGATAGTCTGCCAGGCTAGCTGATCCAGTTAAGGTAATCACGCCGGTACCACTATTGTACGCACCAACCGTAATACCAGTAACTGCAGCAGAAGATGACAACACATCGTCCGCCTTGGCATTTGTTAAGGTAATTGTGGCACTTTCTACATTCGTATCATCTACATCAGTAATCGTTGTATCGCTGTCAGCGATTGCAACGACACCACCATTTTCGGTGAAGCTACCGGTGTAGTCTGCGTTCGTAGCTCCCGTTGAATTATCACCGTCGAGATCCAGAACCGGCGCATCATTATCCACAGCCGTGACGCTAATCGTGCTGGTCGCTGTATTTGAATCATTTGCACCGTCATTTACCACCACGGTAATAACACGTGCCGTCGTATCCGGGTTTTCAGACGTATTATTAAAACGTAGCGCTTCTATCGCAGTTTGATAGTCCGCCAGGCTAGCTGAGCCAGTCAAGGTAATCACACCTGTGCCCGCGTTATATGCACTAACAGTAATTCCGCCGACCGCCGCAGAAGACGATAGAACATCACCTGCTTTAAAGTTCGTTAAGGTGATCGTTGCGCTTTCTATATTCGTATCGTCGACATCAGTAATCGTTGTATCGCTATCAGCGATTGCAACAGCACCACCATTCTCTGTAAAACTACCGGCGTAGTCCGCGTTTGTAGCTCCCGTTGAATTATCGCCGTCGAGATCCAGTGCCGGCGCATCATTGTCTGCTGCTGTAACACTAATCGTGCTGGTCGCTGTATTCGAGGTATTCGTGCCATCGCTGACTACTACAGTAATAACACGCGCCGTAGTATCTGGATTTTCTGATGTGTTATTAAACCTGACCGTTTCGATCGCCGTTTGGTAATCCGCTAATGAAGCACTTCCTGTTAATACAATATTGGTTGCTGTACTGGATGCATGAACACTAATTCCAGCAGGCAAACCAACTGCAGATAAAATATCATCTGTTTTAGCATTGGTTAGCGTAATCGTTGCACTTTCTATATTTGTATCATCGACATCAGTAATCGTTGTATCACTGTCTGCGATCGCTACAGCGCCACCATTTTCGGTAAAACTACCTGCATAGTCTGCGTTCGTAGCTCCCGTTGAATTATTATCATCGAGATCCAATACCGGCGCATCATTGTCCGCAGCGGTAACCGAAATCGTTGATACAGCTACTGCTGAATCATTATTACCATCATTGACTTTGACATTAATAACCCGATCAGTTGTATCGGGGTTTTCAGACGTATTATTAAACCTGACCGTTTCGATAGCGGTCTGGTAATCCGCTAATGAGGCGCTCCCGGTTAATACAATATTTGTTGCTGTACTAGATGCATGAACACTAATTCCAGCAGGCAAACCAACTGCGGATAAAATATCATCTGTTTTAGCATTGGTTAGGGTAATCGTTGCACTTTCAATATTCGTATCATCGTCATCAGTAATAATCGTGTCACTATCAGCGATAGCAACGGCACCACCATTCTCGGTAAACGTCCCTGCATAGGCTGTACCGGCAGCAGTATTATTACTATCATCCAGATCTAATGTTGGAACATCATTAGTACCTGTAATCGTGACAGTGACCGTTGTATGACTTAAATCGCCATCACCATCCTTAATCGTATAAGTAAATACATCGGTAACAGAAGCACCCTGCGTCAAAGCAGTCGTATCAGTATCTGCGTTGTTTAATGTATACGTATAAGTACCTGTCGATGAAATATTGATCTTGCCGTATGTGCCGGTAATATCAGCCGCGACGCCGGTTCCATCCAGGTTCGTTCCTGTATTACCTAAAGCGACACCAACAACCGTTGTCGTCGTATCTGCACCTAAAGTATCTGCTGTCGCAGCACCCGTGCCGGTAAGTACGTTACCGACTGCAGTGGTCGTCGCGTTATCTTCAGTCACACCATCAGTATCGGCATTGGCGACTGATACCGTATCTGTAATCAGAATATCAAGACTATTCGCTGCGCTGGTATCTGTATCTACATCAGTTACAACAAGTGCAATCGAATCGACAATTTCACCGCCATGCGTCTTACTTGTTCCAGTCGGATCATAGTCATAAGTAACCGCGCCTGTACCAGCGTTATAGCCCTTAATCGTAATTTGACCTTGCGTCGTTGCGATAGCGACAGGTACAGCAGCACTATTAGTCAGTGCCGCAGCTGAAATAACGGTTCCACCTACAGTAATTGAAGCCAGTCCATCCGGCGCATCAACAGTAAACGTCTTACCGGTTAAACTCGCATCTTCAGCAACACTTTCTTCACCTGTTGCACCAGCATTATTATCAGTAACGCTTGAAGTTGGTACACCGGCAGAATTATCTGAAATCGTACCTGCGGCACTATCGTTTGCGCCATCTACCAGGATATTGGTTGCCCCAGTAATATCTACAGTAAAGTTTTCTGTATTTTCAGTACTACCATCGTCATTCGTATTAATTCTAAGTTCAACCGAAGAAGTAGCAGCCGCCATTGGCACACCGTCATCTGCGGCTGCC
>CALODD010000115.1:0-3716 GCA_942491945.1 uncultured Gammaproteobacteria bacterium
GTCTAATACTACTGACAGGTCATCTTGTTGTCGCAGACGTTGTAGCATTGCCAACTCATCCAGCACATCGCCTCGCGAGGTATTAATAAAAATACTTCCGGGTTTTAAAGACTGGATAAAATCTGCAGAGATCAATCCACGTGTAGCGTGCTTACCCTGTCGAACTAAAGGCACATGTACCGAGACAATATCAGCATTTGCAATGTCTGACTGTTCGAAGAAACCATCACTGCCTTCTTTCTCTGCTCGTGGTGGATCACAAATTATGCATTCGATCCCAAGTGCTTCAAGACGAGCCTGCACACGAGAACCCACATTACCACAGCCGATAATTCCAGCCGTCTTACCCGCTAAATCCAGTCCACGTCTTTCAGCCACATGAAGTAATGATGCAATCACATACTCAGAAGCTGAGGTTGCATTACATCCGGGCGCATTTACAAACTGGATATTATTTTGTGCTAACCAATCCAGATCTACGTGATCAGTACCGATCGTTGCACTCCCAACAAATCGAACATTACTCCCATCCAGTAATACGTCATTCACTTTGGTGATTGAACGTACTAACAGCACATCAGCATCTTTCACATCAGATGCCTGCATACTTCTACCATGCAAGGTTATTACTTCACCAAGTGAAGCAAACGCTTCCTGTGCAGCCGGGATGTTTTCGTCAGCAATGATCAACATTGGAAAATCACTTTTCTTCTTTCACAATCAAAAAAGGGGCCAGAAGGCCCCTTTTCTTTTTCTGGTATCGGCTTTATTCAGCATCTACTGCTTTCATGCTAAGGCGAATCCTACCCTGGCGATCAACTTCCAGAACCTTAACCTTAACCATATCACCTTCAGCCAGCTTGTCGCTTACTTTCTCAACGCGCTCTTCACAGATCTGTGAGATATGAACCAATCCATCTTTACCCGGCAGAATGTTAACGAATGCACCGAAGTCCATCAGGCGAACAACCTTACCTTCGTAAGTCTGGCCTGCTTCGATTTCGGCCGTGATCTGCTCTACGCGTGCCTTTGCGGCCTGCGCTGCACTCTTATCAGGTGATGAGATTTTAATATTTCCATCATCATCGATATCAATGCTGGCACCTGTCTCTTCCGTAATAGAACGAATCGTTGAACCACCTTTACCAATCACTTCACGAATCTTGTCTGGGTCAATCTTAAAACTCAGCATTTGTGGTGCGAAATCAGACATCTCAGCAACAGGCTCGCTAATAACTTTGTTCATTTCACCAAGGATAAACAGTCGACCAGCATTTGCCTGCTCTAGTGCCTTTTCCATGATCTCTTTGGTAATCCCTTCAATCTTGATATCCATCTGCAGTGCAGTAATGCCATCTGCGGTACCGGCCACCTTAAAATCCATGTCACCGAGATGATCTTCATCACCTAGAATGTCAGTCAGTACAGCGAAATCATCGCCTTCTTTAATCAGACCCATGGCAACACCCGCAACAGGTGCTTTAACCGGTACACCAGCCGCCATTAAGGACAGGCTTGTACCACAAACTGATGCCATAGAGCTTGAACCGTTTGATTCAGTAATCTCAGAAACCACGCGAATAACGTATGGAAACTCTTCCTGAGTTGGCAGAACCGCTGCAACACCACGACGAGCCAGACGACCATGACCAATTTCACGGCGCTTGGTACCACCAATACGACCCGTTTCACCGACACAGTATGGAGGGAAGTTATAATGCAACATGAAAGGATCTTTATAAGTGCCTTCCAGGGCATCAATGATTTGTGCATCACGGCCAGAGCCCAGTGTAGTAACAACAATCGCCTGAGTCTCACCGCGTGTAAAGAGTGCAGAGCCATGAGTACGGGGTAATACACCGGTGCGAACCGTAATTGGACGAACCGTAGCGGTATCACGTCCATCAATACGTGGCTCACCAGCCAGGATACGGCCACGAACAACCTTCTTTTTGACCTTGTCTAATGCGCCATACACGTCATTTTCTGACCATTTGGCATCATCACCAGCACACAGTTCTGCTTTAACAGCTGCTGTGACTTCATCGATCTTACCGTAACGATCTAATTTCTCTGCAATTTGATAAGCATCTGCAATACCGTCTGCTGCCAGGTCATTTACTGCTGCATTTAATTCTTCATCAACTTCTGGTGCAGTCCATTCCATTGCAGGTGTATTCACTTCCGCTGCGAATTCTTTAATGGCATTAATTACAACCTGAAATTGCTCATGACCAAACATGACCGCGCCCAACATAACTTCTTCAGAAAGCATGTTCGCTTCAGACTCAACCATTAATACCGCACTTTCAGTACCTGCAACCACCAGATCAAGATCAGAGTCAGCCGTCGCTTCCATGGTTGGGTTTAATAAATATTGACCATCTTTATAACCCACACGTGCTGCACCAATTGGGCCATTAAAAGGAAGGCCAGAAATCGCCAGCGCTGCAGAAGTACCGATCAGAGCACCAATATCAGGGTCAATCGTTGGGTTTAATGAAACTACGGTTGCGATAACCTGCACTTCATTAGAAAAACCTTTTGGGAACAGAGGACGAATTGGACGATCGATTAAACGACAGGTCAGTGTCTCTTTCTCATTTGGACGTGCTTCACGACGGAAGAAACCACCCGGGATACGACCAGCGGCATAGACCTTTTCCTGATAATCGACTGTTAACGGGAAGAAGTCACGCTCGACATCAGATTTTTCACCAACAACAGTCACCATCACAACGGTGTCGTCGATATCTACAAATACAGCACCGGATGCCTGGCGTGCTATTTCGCCAGTAGTTAATGTGACAGTGTTGTCACCGAATTGAAACGATTTCTTTATAGGGTTCATTTTTTGCCTTCTAGTTTAGCTTTGTGCAGATCATGTTCTGTAAATCTCCGCACTAAAAATGGAGAAGCCCACTAATAAGTGGGCTCCAGAATTCGATCTTAGCGACGCAGTCCTAGACGTTCGATCAGGCTCTGATAACGCTTGATATCTTTCTTTTTCAGATAGTCGAGCAATTTGCGACGCTGATTTACCTTACGTAGCAGACCCTGACGAGAATGATGATCCTGTTTGTGATCTGCGAAATGACCACTGAGGGCCTGGATATCGTTTGATAACAGTGCAATCTGCACTTCGGGGGAACCAGTATCACCAGCGCCTTGCTGGTATTCCGCGACGATATCGCTCTTTTGTTGCGCACTTAGTGCCATGTTTTTCTCCTGTGAGATGTCTCTCACTTGATAAGGTCAATTAGCAGGTGTTATGCCGCCGGATGACTAACAAAAAATATTTCTACTTCAGAGCCACTACATTAGTAACCCCTAAAATAGGGCGCGTATTGTAGCCGTATGAACTGCACCGAACAAGCAATAAACCTTGAAAAACCGGCACATAGATAAGTTTTCAGCTTAAACGATCAATCAGCTTCCAAATACCCAGATTCATCGTCTGAAATTAGCTAAATAAGCGTTTGGGTGCGACTTTGCCATCATCCTGAATCGCGCCCATACCGATGAAATCTTCATCGCCCGTATAAAGTCTCACCCAGCCACTGGTTGGCGCATTTGGAATCTGAATCGCCTGCCCCTGCTTCAGATAAAACGTAGCATCTTCATTTAAGTGTATATCGGGATATTGAACCAGTGCGCTTTCCGTTGGCAGCAATAGCTTATCCAGGCCTTTCACATTGTTTTCCTTTAGATCACGA
>CALODD010000116.1:0-105927 GCA_942491945.1 uncultured Gammaproteobacteria bacterium
TTCACTGAATATTGGTGACATAGATCTGTCGGCCGGAGAAGCCAGGGTGACTGGCAAGGGCAATAAAACACGCGTGGTACCGGTAGGGCGTTATGCTCGCGTGGCTATTCAGCAATGGCTGGCCATTCGCACAGACATGTCGGCAGAAGCAGAACTGGCAATGTTTGTCAGCCGGCGCGGCGGAAGGCTGGCGACCAGGAGTGTGGAAAAAAGACTTAAAGGCTGGGCAATACGGCAGGGAGTGAACAGAAACGTGCATCCACACATGTTAAGGCATTCATTTGCCAGTCACATGCTTGAGTCCAGTGGAGACCTGCGTGCAGTGCAGGAGTTGCTCGGGCATCAGAACATTTCAACAACACAGATATATACCCATCTGGATTTCCAGCATCTTGCCAAGGTCTTTGACAAGGCTCATCCTAGGGCGAGGAGGAAGAAGGTAAAAGAGGAAAGATAAAATCAGTGTTCAGTTTTCGGTGTTATTTACAAAAACAGAAAAGACTATTTTTTCTTCTTCTCCCACTTGTCCCATTTTTTGTATTTCTTTTTGCAGTACTTGCGCAGGGCATCATAATCTTTGAAGTAGAGTTCAAAATCGTCTTCACCGGCGAGGCCATCTTTCTCGCAGTTATCACTGGAATGGTCACGGCAAATTTTTGGTCGAACATCGTAAATACCACAGTCGCCGTTTGGCAGCAGATGTGTACAGGGATTGGTCATCAGCAGGAACCAGCCATCCTCATCCTTGTATGCTTCGGTGTGTTCGTGTGATATTTGCCACAACAGAACATCGAAATCTTCCCGCGAACGGGGGGTGTCGATTTGCTGGGTAAAATAGGTACAGCACCACGAACGCGTGCACTTTATGCAGGGGCTGATGTCTTCAACAGGTATTTTTTTTGACATGGCGCGCAATCTATATGAAAAGACGTCTGGTCACAACGGTCTATTTCAACGAAACTAGCATAGGGTATTAGTAATCTACCAGCAAACAAGAAGCAATGGAAGCGATGAGATTATTGTTCAGTATTTGCTGGCTTTAATGAGTGTTTTACTCGTTTTGGCGCTGCTCTGGCTTAGTTTGCCGCATTTAATCGAAAGCGTTGTTCCGTCGCAGCTGACGCAGCAGGGATTCTCCGTCATCGATATTGAGATTGGAAAAGTAGGTTTGCAGTCAACGGCAGTTGAGCGGCTGCAGATTTCAAATGAACAGCTGGACATCAACCTCCAGGGGCTGCAGGCTGAGTACCAGCTTTCTGATCTGATTTCAGGGTCAGTGATTTCAATACTCGCTGATCAGGTCCGCGTTAACAGGAAGCCATGGCAGAAGAATGAGCCGACATTACCCGACCCTATGTTACTGCTGAGCTTGTTGAAAACTAACTGGGATGAATACCTTCCAGCACGCTCTGTTGTGATTAATGAGCTTTCAATTTACGACGAAAATGGCACCCTGTCCCTGAATTCTTCCGTGAATATTCTCAAACAGGGGAAAAATGTCAACGGCGAGATTATGCTCGTCGATAGAAATAGCGTTGAGTATCTGCTGAAGATGGATATCTCATCTGAAACTGGCGCCGAGCTGCAATTGCATAGCTTAACTGAGGGTGAGAAACATCCGCTATCTATTAAAGTTTTACCCGCTGAGGAAGCGAATGGCCTTAACGGGCAAATAAATATAGATCTGTTGGGAATTGCAGGCTTGTTTTCTGAGGTTGATGGGCTGTCTGGCCAGTTACAGGCGGATTTTCATATCTCAGTCAGCTGGCAGTGGCGAAACGGTTTCGCTGTGCAGGCCTCGCTGATTGAGACAGGAATTGCCGATTGGCAGGTGAAGAACGCGACAGCCTTACTGCTGGGCAAGCCTCTATCAAACAGATAGTGGCTTCAGGCTGGAATTTGCAGAGCCATCGTCAATGGTGGCGCATGCCCTGTCGCAAGAGACAGGCATCATAAAAGTGCTGACTGTAAAACTCCCAAAAATGATCAAAATCGTTGAGCAAGGTGTGCAGATAGCTGGCGAAAGCGGAGCCAGCGTCATGCTGGATAATGTCAGATTCGACAACCTCACAGTTCCTGAAATGCAGATAAATAATATTGCTCTTGCAAGCAGCCCGCAGAGTGATGAACAGGCTGCCTGTCGGTTTAGCATGCAGCTGAAGGCGCCAGCTGCTGAAATTAGTAATATGCAGATATCAGCTGAACCAGTCGAGATAGAGGGGGTTTGCCCCGATAGGGACAAATCGCAATGGGCGGTTAGCGCTAACGTCGCAAACCTAACAGTCGAAGATATTGATTTTCTGCTGCCACTGAATCATTGTAGTGCGGATATCAAAAACTTGATTGAACATAGCCTGTCAGAGTTTGAGGGAAAGCTATTTTGTCAGTCCAGCAAGCAAAGTGCTGCAGTGCATTCAAAATTCCGTTTCAATGCGGAGTTTGACACAGGCAGCGCTACTTATTCGTTTTCAGGCATTAATCCCAATAGCGATACACCACTTTTCAGCAGCCTGCTGAAGGGCTGGAAAGAACCTTATGATCTCGTCTCAGGCAGCCTCTCTCTCAATGGAGAATATCGCTGGTGGAAGAACAGCAAAGGACAGGACAGTGAAAAACTGAACATGAATCTAAATGTCAGGGATGCAGGGGGATTCTATGATGGCATATTATTTTCCGGCCTGAATTACAAAGACAGTGTTGAAATTCTGCCAACAATAAAGTCAGCAGGTTTCGCCGAGCTTTCAGTGAGTGACATTGATATTGGAATTCCAATTGAGCAGACATCTGCTCGGTTACAATACAGTGATACAAAAAACGGTGATTTACCGATAGTGACCATGAACAACCTGAGCATGTCTCTCCTCGGCGGTAAAGTTTTAGGGAATGATGTTGATATCGATTTAAACAGTGACAGCCATAACATGGTGCTGGTGGTTGTTGGCCTCGATTTGGCGCAGATAGTTGCCTTGCAACAAGTAGATGGACTAACTGCAACAGGACGAATTGATGGCTATGTGCCGATAAATCTAACCCCTGAAGGAATGAAAATCACAGACGGAAAGATTGTTTCACAGCCACAGGGCGGGCAGATAAAATACACGCCAACAGGTGGTACTGCTGAGATTGAAAAGTCGGCAGTTGGTTCTGAATTCGTATTCCGCATTATCGAGGATCTGAAATATGATTCGCTTGATATTGACGTCAATTATGATGAAAGTGGTGAGATGGAGATGATGCTTGCTCTTAAAGGTATGAGTCCAAAAGTAGACAAGAAGCGCCCGGTGCATTTTAATCTGAAATTACAGCAGAATGTTCTCAAGCTGCTGCGAGGGTTGCGCTATGCTGAAGGTCTCAGCGAGGACATAGACAGGAATGTCCAGAAGTACTTCAGAAAACAGGAAAATCCGGTAAACTAACCCCTCTGATGATTCAGCTTATATTCATATTAATAGCAGTATAGTTAGTACAACAGCTCTATATGCAGCATAATTTAACACTTCGACTGACTATATGAGTTCTTTGAAATAAGCAGAGCGTCGCCTGCGAGGATGATAAAATGAAGCAAAGCCTGATTAAAGTTTTTACCGGCGCATTTCTACTTTTAACAGTGGCTGGCTGTACGCCAACTGTTAAGGTGGCGGCGCCGGATGAACCGATTACGATAAACCTTAATGTCAAGGTTGAGCATGAGATTCGTGTCAAGATTGACAAGGGTCTGGATGAATTGATGACCAAAGACAGTGGACTGTTCTGATAGCGAGGAAGATAGAATGTTAAATCAATTAAGAAATAAATTACACTGGATTGCTCCTGTGCTGCTTGCGCTTACCCTGTTTGCACTCCCTGCATCGGCACTTGACCTGGCACAGGCAAAATCACAGGGGCTTGTTAAAGAGACATCCACTGGCTACCTTACAGCGGTAAAACCATCAGGCGAAGTCAACAGCCTGGTTCAGAAAATCAACGCAGGGCGGAAAGCTGCATATCAGAAACTGGCGAATGACACCGGAGCACCATTAAGTGCAGTTGAGCAGCGCGCAGGCGAAAAGCTAACCCGGTAAAGTGCCCCAGAGCTGCGTTCATAGCCGCTAGATCCTGGCCTGGCATGAGGTTTCAGTTCAGGCCATTTGCCAGCTAGACAATTTAGTGCTTGAACATTATTACCAGAAACTTTAATCTTTGCCTCCCAAAAATTGGAATAAGATATGAATCAGGAACAGGCACGCGAAAACATGATCAAGCAACAGGTGCGAACCTGGGAGGTTTCAGACCCCAGAGTTTTGGCGCTAATGTACAAGTATCCTCGCGAAGAATTTGTACCATCACCCTGGCGGGATCTTGCCTATTCCGATACGAATATCGTGATTAATGACAGCAGCTGCATGCTGTTTCCTGGAATGGAGGCTCGCATGCTGCAGGCACTCGACGTCCAGTCAGGAGAGCGCGTGCTTGAGCTTGGGACGGGATGTGCATACATGACGGCATTACTGGCTGATCTTTCCGGTAATGTTGTATCACTGGACACTACTGACAGCGTGCAGTCAGGTATTAGAGAAAACCTCGAAAATGTACAGTTTGAAACAGGCAGCGTGCTCGATGGGTGGCAGAATAAAGGCAGTTTTGACGTCATCGTATTGAATGGATCAGTGCAGTCGGTCCCAGAAGGTCTGCTTGATAAGCTAAACGTTGGCGGCAGGCTTTTCGCTGTTGTCGGAAATCAGCCTGTCATGTCTGCAACACTGATTACTCGCAACCAGGACCACAGCCTGGTAGAAGAAGTGTTGTTTGAAACATCGCTACCACGCCTGGCCTCCGCTGAGCAGGAAGATACATTTAATTTTTAACGGCACCAGCCTGGTCTGAAGCTGCGCAGGTGTTTTCGGCCAGAGTGAATATAAGTTCTGATGTACGTTCCAGAGCGCCACGGTTTTGCAGCACAAGCTTCTTGCCTTTCTCACCTGTTTCAAACCTCAGGTTCGCGTCACCAAGATACGTCGCAACGGCGGCTACCAGTTCAGGAATGGTTTCCACCTGTTTACCGGCATGGCGGTCCAGTGTCAGCTGGCTGATTTCATCAAAATTGTGCATGTGAGGGCCAAAAATAACAGGCAGACCCACCGCGCAGGCCTCGAGTACATTGTGACCACCAACAGGCACCAGTGAACCACCGACAAAAGCAACGTCTGAAGCTGCATAAAGTTTAAGCAGTTCACCCATGCTGTCGGCAATGATCACCTCAATATCCTCATCAACCGGACCTCTCAGCTCGCTTCTAAGCACAGTTTTATAACCATCACGGCGGCTTATTTTTGCGACAGGAACAAAGCGTTCAGGGTGCCGTGGGACAATCAGCAGGAGCAGGTCGGGATATGTGCGTCGCAGTTCCCGAAAGGCAACGAGTATCTGCTTTTCTTCATCGTCATGAGTGCTGGCGGCAATCCAGACCGGACGCATACTTCCGAAGTCACGGCGTAAAGATTCTGCTGCTTCACGCAGGCTGGCAGGTAATTTTATTTCAAACTTGATGCTGCCGGTGATAGCATATGATCTTTTCGGTGCACCCATGCGCCGTAAGTCGACGGGCATCAGCGCGTGACTGAGCGGCAATCAGGGATACCTTGCTTAGTGTCACACGTGTCAATTTTTCGAAACGAAATACCCACGCATAGATGATTCCGACATACGTGCATTGGCAACTACAATCGGAATACCTCGTTGTTTACAGCCGTTGAATATATTAGGCCACAGCTCTGTTTCCAGAGTAACAGCAAGGCAGGGCTTGAGCTTGTCAAGGAAACGCTTTACAGACCAGGCAAGGTCATAGGGTACGTAACAATGGAGCACACGACCACCTAATTGTCTTAATACCTCAGCCGATCCAGTAGGAGTCATTGTCGTCACCAGTACCGAAGTGTCCGGGTAACGACTTAACAGTTCATTGATTAGAGGAACTGCAGCACGTGCTTCACCTACTGATACAGCATGAACCCAGATGACAGGAGCATCCGGTCTGAGATTGTTAAACCCAAAGCGTTCACCCCATCTTCTGAAGTAATCAGGATTCTTTAACCCGCGAATTAGCAGATGTAGAATGACTACAGGGATGAGCAGTGGCAGTAACAGGGAATAGAGCTTTAACATTCGGGATATGTTTAGATTAGGTGATTATGCGAGACTCTGGGAATAGTAGCTGATTGGAAACTTAAGTGTGTCCCTGTGTTTACCGGCTCTACCTGCTTGATACTTACTATTTGTCATATCAAGAAAGATTCGCACGGAATAGTTGGCCATTGCGAAGTGTTGACATTGAAATGGAAGATTTAAAAACAATATGCTTCTTCATGAATTATTAAAGGCGATTTTACAATGAATACACCCCTGTCGGCGGTTATTATTACACACAATGCTGCCGGGCAGCTTGAAGACTGCCTGAACTCACTATCATTTGTCAGTGAAATAATCATACTTGATTCAGGAAGTGATGACGAAACTGAGAATGTCGCAGTCAAACACCGGGCAAAGTTCATCCACCAGGACTGGTTAGGTTATGGTCCACAGAAGCAGAGAGCCGTAGAACTTGCAAAGCATGACTGGGTGCTGTGTCTGGATGCGGACGAACGCGTCACTGACGAACTTGCCGCATCGATACAGACTGAACTCGAGAATCCACTACACCAGGTCTATCAGTTCCCAAGATGCAACCGTTTTATGGGGAGCTGGTTGAGGCATGGCGAAGGCTACCCTGATTTGAGTTTACGTCTTTTCAATCGTAAGTTTGCCCAATGGAGTGACGCGCCTGTTCATGAATTCGTACAGTCTAATGTTACGCCCGGTACTCTACAGGGTGATCTTCTGCATGATTCAGCAATCTCACTGCAGCGCTACCTGGAAAAACAAAATCTTTATACCAGTCTGCAGGCAGAGGAAATGCTGAAGGCAGGTAAACATGCGGGGGCTGGTAAGCTGCTGTTAACTCCACTGTACCGGTTTATCAAGTTTTACCTTTTCCGCCTGGGCTTCCTTGATGGCATGCCGGGACTTATTCATATTCTTATAGGCTGCCAGAATACTTTTCTAAAATATGCCAAGTTAATCGCCTTACAGGGAAAACAATAGAATCAGACGGCTTTACGCGTTTGGCTAAACATGGCACCCATCAGCAGCATCGCCAGCATTGCAGGCTCCTGATAAAAAGGCGTGTTGAAAAAACCGGCAGTGACTGGAACCACAAGCGCTGCAGCGCCAGAAATCCAGATCCATTGTTGCTGATTTTCTCTGCAATATGCCCAGCTCTTTAGCAAACGGGATATTACCAGGAAAAAAAATGCCAGCATCGCAAGCAAGCCTATTAGTCCCTGCTCAACCCATTGTGTGAGAAAAAGATTATGGGCATGGTGCATCTTGCCGGTGCGCTGATAGAAGGCAGAGTCTATGCCAATTTTTTCAGGATCAATGGCCTGATAATTCCTTGGACCTATACCCCAGAATAAATTATTCCCCGTTGCTATCGTTGCTATCGCAATGTTCCAATTTTCAAGTCGCTCACTATCTGATTTCTTAAATCGTTCAACTGAAAACCTTTCCCTGTATTCCGGATTGTTGATATTTGTCGGATAGGTATTTATCAGGAAATAAGATGACAGATAACGGCAGAAGTTACAAGTGCGGCTGATGATAATAAAAGACGTTGACTGCGATTGAGAGCAAGTACCTGGAAGCAGGCAGGTGACGACTGCAAATATTGAACCTCTGCTGCCCATGTAAAGCAAGGCTACACCCATCAGGAAAAGAGAAATAAACATTAGCGCTGTGTATAGAAATATATCCTCCGTATCATCAGCCTGAAAACCATAAGCTGTCATTATGGCAATGCCTAGATATATTGAAGACTGTGTTGTTACTCCAGCAGAATGAAAACTCAACGATGATGTTACGCCACTGGAATATTCAATAAGTCCAAATGTTAAACCAGTCAGTACACCTGCCAGCATTATCAAGGCAATAGATTGAATTTGCCTGCCTGTATAACCACCATGATAGAGGCAAAGAAAAAGTGCGCAGAAACTAAGAGTATCAAATGGTCCACTAAAACTTTTTTCCAGCGGCCAGTTTATCAACGTACTGAAAAGACTTACCAGGAATAGTGCGATCACTGACATTGTTATACTATCAGGCTGCGTGATAGACATATCGTTATTCAGGAAACGCCGCACAACAAAGACCAGCATATACATTGCCCAGAAAATAATTTTTGGTGTTTCAAGGCTGGGCAGCACAAAAACAAATCAGCCCAGTAGCGTTACTAGCTCGATGTTTTTATATTAGATTTTCTGATGTCACGTACTCTATACCTAATATCTTGCCGGTCGGCCAGTTTCGTTTGAAGCTGCAAACATCATCCCCATTACCAGCATCGCCAGCATTGCATGTTCCTGATAAAACGGTGTGTTGAATAATCCAGCGATGAGTGGAATGGCAAAACCGCCTATCCCTCCATACCATGCCCAGCCTGGTGAATGATCAGGGTCAGAGCGCCAGATCGCTATGATTTTCAGCAGCACCAGCAAGAAAAAATAGAGCTCGGCAAGTAGTCCAATAATGCCTTGCTCTATTAGTTGCGTAAGGAATAGATTGTGTGCGTGGCTATATTTTTTCATCTGCATTAAATTTTCATTTTGTGTGACAAATTCCATCTCATTGATGGAATTGTAATTACGTGGTCCAACGCCCCATGCCAGATCTTTTCCGGTTGCTAATTTGGCAATAGCTATCTGCCACGCAGCTAAACGCTGAGTATCTGATTCCTTGATGCGTTCGATAGAGTACTGGGTAAAAATATCTTTGCTGAAAACGTTATCTGGGAATACCTATGTACGAACACAGAAAACAGGATCACGATGATACCCGCAAGACCTGCTAACAAGATATGACCAGTCTTGATATTCAGGGCCAGGACAGCCAGCAGGACGAAGACAAGGGCAATAGCGAGCATGCTACCGCGACTGCCCATATAAAGCAGCGCAATAACCTGGATTAACAGGGACAGCTTAAGAAAGTTTGTTAGTTTGTCTGGAACATTATCTTTATCAAGCAGTAAGCCGGCATTAAGCACGATGGCAATACCAAGATAGATGGAGGACTGGGTCAGAATGCCAGCTGAATGGAACTGGAAGTCTGTACGTATCTGCAGTAAAAATTCTACCAGGCCATAGACAAGCCCACCCAATACGCCGATGATGATCAAGATAGCAATTTGCCGGTATTCCCTGGCGCTGTAACCGGCACTATAGAGACAAAGAAACAGGGTGGTGAATCGAAACTCATCAACAAAGCCCTTGAATCCGTTGTCAAATGGCCAGTTCACAAAAGTACTGATTAATGTCACAAGAAGATAAAGCGTAATGGCGATATTTACCGGTTGTCGAGGAACTAGCGAGAGATTCCCGTCCTGGTACCGCCTGACCAGGTAGATGACAAGATAGAGAAACCAGAACAGGGTTTTCCCTGCCTCCAGGCTGGGCATTATCAGAACCAGAAATGAGATGCAGAATAGTTCGTACTTGCGCAGATTGGCCGAGCTCATTTGTTGCATTTTCTATCGATTACTGCTGAAAAAATAGTCGTCATACTGTTTATCATCTGATTAATGGAGAATTGCTTTTTTGCATTCAGGTTTGCGGCCTCTGACATGGCTGTCAGCTTATCTTTATCATTGTACATTGCTTCAAGTGCGGCAAGAATGCTATTGCTGTCCTGCGGTTCAACAATAATTGCCGTTTCCCCTGCAATAACTGCCTCATTGATGCTTCCATTTAGAGTCGTAATAGCTGGTATGCCACAAGCCTGAGATTGCATCAATGCCTGTGGGACACCTTCATTAGCATAGGAAGGCAAACAGAAAATATCCATTGCGTTCATCCACTCGGCAATATTATTCTGGCGTCCGCTAAAAATGACGCGGCTCTGGAGGCCAAGGTCGCTGACCAGGCTATGCAGTGCCTCCCACTGGGGTCCATCACCAACGATAAGCAAAATACTGGATGGGTCACTGAATTGTTTGAATGCATGGATCAGGTAGCGATGTCCTTTCCAGCTTCGCAGCGTCGCAACAATACCCACTACAAAAGCCTCTTTATCAATTCCAAGTTTGTCTCGCGCCTGCTGTTTATCTGCCGGGTGGAAATAATTAAGATCAATACCGGTGCGGACTGATGTGATATGGTCAGCCGGATAGTGATTGATATCGATCAGTGTCTGGCGTAGTTTTTCCCCGGTAGTCACTATATGGTCGCAAGACTTTGTATACAGCCACCGGGATGAGAAGTTGTCGGTGATTGGTGCTGAGATATGCCGGGTACGTATGATTGCAGGGCGCTTTGACATTATGCGTGTTGCCAGTGCCACCAGCCAGCTATCAGTTGAGCTGTGGGTATTGATAATGTCCTGCGGGTTTTCTTTCAACCAGCTAGAAAGAGAAAAAACTGCGCTGAGCCGCTTTTTCCCGATAGGCATAGTGTGTACCGTCAGCCCATGATCTTTTGCCAGCTCGCCTATTTGTGCCTCTTGCGGACACAGTAAACAGACATCGTGCCCTAGTTGCTGCATGCCCTGAGCCTCTTTGACGATACGCATCTCCTGACCGCCATAACCGAGAGAGGACTCTGTGTGTAGAATTTTCATCTCTTTTGGGAATTTGTTGGTGGTGATATTTTTACGACAGGACAGGGATGGTAATGCATTCTGTGCTCCAGCAAGAAGGTTTAGCGCATTTTACGCTTGTATGTAGCATAAACAACTACTTGTAGCAGGAAGAAACACTGAATGGCTTTGTCGCGATTTCGAATCTAACTGCTATAATATGAATTTTGTATTCCTATTCTGGAGACTCTATGGATCCTCAAAAAATAACAATCGCAGTTGTCGGCCTCGGTTACGTTGGGTTACCGCTAGCTGTAGAGTTTGGCAAACATTTCAATACCATCGGTTTTGATATTGATGACAACCGGATAAAGGAACTGGCAGAAGGCCAGGACAGAACACTTGAGGTTGATAGTGAAACTCTGAAATCAGCTTCAAAGTTACAATATACATCAGATAGCGAAGAGCTCGCCAAGGCCAATGTTTATATCGTGACCGTGCCGACACCGATAGATAGGCATAAAAACCCGGATCTGACACCATTACGCAAGGCCAGTGAACTGATTGGACGCTTTCTTTCCCGCGACGATATCGTTATTTACGAATCAACCGTGTACCCTGGCGCCACCGAGGAAGTCTGTGTCCCGATACTGGCTGCTCAGTCCGGGCTTGAATTTAATCGCGATTTTTATATCGGCTATTCCCCTGAGCGCATCAACCCGGGAGATAAAAAACACGGTGTTACCAGTATTCAAAAGGTGACTACCGGATCTACACCAGCAATAGCAGATTTTGTAGACAACCTGTATAAAAAGATAATTACTGCAGGCACCTACAAGGCAAGTAGCGTGATGGTGGCCGAGGCCGCAAAGGTAATTGAGAATACCCAGAGGGACGTCAATATTGCATTGATTAACGAGCTGGCGATGATTTTTAAAAGAATGAACATCGATACTGAAGAGGTTCTCAAGGCGGCTGGAACCAAGTGGAATTTTCTTCCATTTCGCCCCGGCCTGGTTGGTGGCCATTGTATCGGTGTGGACCCGTATTACCTGACCCACAAGGCTATTGAAATCGGCTATCATCCGGAAATGATACTAGCAGGACGGCGTATCAATGATGACATGGGCAGTTACGTAGTTGACCAGATTACTCGCATCATGACTCAGTCCAGAATACATATTGTGGACTCGAATATTCTCATTATGGGCCTCACTTTCAAAGAGAATTGCCCTGATCTGCGGAATACCCGAGTTATCGATGTTATTAATAGTTTTACAGAGCAGCATGCGAATATAGACGTATTTGATCCCTGGGTGGATGCTGATGAAGCAAGTGATGTCTATGGCTTCAGGCCAGTAAGTGAGCCCGTGCTAAATAATTATGATGCCATTGTTCTGACTGTCTCACATCAACAGTTTATTGACATGGGTGTGGATGCCATTCGTGGTTTCGGAAAGCCTAAGCATGTATTGTTTGATGTTAAATATATGTTTCCAGCTGAGCAGACTGACGGTAGGCTTTAATGACGACATATGAAAAACTTAAAACGGGGCTGATCGCTGAACCCCGAACCTGGTTGATTACCGGCGTAGCAGGATTTATCGGTTCCAATTTGCTTGAGACCCTTTTGGATCTGGATCAGCATGTTATTGGGATTGATAACTTTTCTACCGGCTATCAGCATAATCTCGATGCTGTGCAGTCCCTCGTTACTGGCAGTCAATGGCAGCGCTTCAATTTTATAAACATGGACATTCGAGATGAAGACGCCTGTGTGCAGGCCTGTAAAGGGGTTGACTATATATTGCATCAGGCCGCACTGGGTTCAGTGCCTCGCTCAATAGAAGACCCACTGACAACGAATGCAAATAACATAACCGGCTTCCTCAATATGCTTGTTGCAGCAAAAGATTCTAATGTTAAGCGATTCGTTTATGCCGCATCGAGTTCAACTTATGGCGACCACCCCGGCCTGCCCAAGCAGGAAGATACTATTGGTAATCCGCTGTCGCCCTACGCAGTAACCAAACTGGTCAATGAACTGTATGCCAGTGTGTTTAACCGAACCTATGGTTTCAAATCGATAGGTCTGCGTTATTTCAATATCTTTGGCCGTCGGCAGGACCCGGAAGGTGCCTATGCGGCAGTGATGCCGAAATGGTTTGCTGCACTGATTAATGGTGAAGAAACCTTTATCAACGGTGATGGTGAGACCAGCCGTGATTTCTGCTATATCGATAACTGTGTGCAGGCAAACCTGCTAGCGGCAACAACCAGTAATGATGCAGCGTCTGACCAGGTTTACAATGTCGCCTTCGGCCAGAGAACAACCTTAAACGAACTATACCGGATGATTCGCGAACGTGTCGCGGTTGTGCACCCTGACTGTATCGACAGGGATCCTGTTTACCGGGATTTCCGCGCCGGAGACGTACGCCATTCCCTGGCTGACATCAGTAAATCTGAGCAATTGCTCGGTTATACGCCTGAATATTCAGTAAGTGCAGGGCTGGATGAGGCGGCACAATGGTATCTTGATAACATCTGAGATGGCACTGCAAATCAGGTTCTGCGTTGCTGTTTTTCGTTTTCCAGCGCCACTGAGGCTATCTCATTATAAAAATGTGTGACCTGCGAAAAGAGGTCGTTATATTCCGGGTGCTGCTGGCAAAAGGCATGACAATTTTTTGCTTCGCTGCAAACAGTATCAAGAAAACTAATGTCGTAATCATCCAGCACATTGCCGCTCAGGACCTTTTTATGTAAGGCGAAGACATGCGGCAACCTCTGCCGACGCAGGCGCAGCAGCATGACTGTGATGATGCCGTCATCCTTTGATACTGTTTCCATCTCTTACCCTGATGTTGTCGCTGCTTATGTTTATATTTGTCCTGTAGCATTGCGACGGGTTCAGCACCTATACTACAGAACATAAAACAGCACTTCCAGTTATGAACTATTTCATGTTTTGAGATAAATGAGCGCTATTAAAAGAGAAATTTGCTTCGTTCGCAGAAACCGCACACAGTTTGGCGGTGCGGAGAAATATCTTCTGCGCTTATCAAATGAGCTAACACAACAGGGCTACAATCACCGGGTAATCTATTCGAGACTACCGAAATTTCTACCTTCTTTTTTGCGGGCAATGCTTTTTAATATCGGTGTTTGTTTTCACAAAGGCAGACGTTTCTATTTCTCCCTGGAAAGAATAAGCTGTCCGGATATCTATCGGGCAGGTGACGGTGTGCACCGGGAATTTTTACATAGCAAGGAAAAAAGTTTTAATCCGCTTAACACGGTCTACCTTTACCTGGAGAAACGCTGCTTTAGAAATGCGAAGAAGATTATTGCCAATTCGATGATGGTCAAGAATGAAATTATGCAGCATTACGATATCGACAGCGGCAAGATCAATGTCATCTACTCCGGTGTTGAAATGGACATAGAAACATCACTGGCAGGTTCTGTAAGAAAAGAATATAAGATTGATCCTGCATCTCGAATAATTCTTTTTGTCGGCTCCGGGTTTGCACGTAAAGGTGTCACAGATATGCTGCATCTGCTGGCAAAATTGGACCGTAATTTCTTTGCCATTATCGTCGGAAAAGATAAGCATCTTAAACGCTATATTGAAATGAGTGAACAGCTGGGCCTGGCTGATAAAGTAAAGTTCACCGGGCCGGTGAGTGATATTGATCGCTACTATCTTGATAGCGACATCCTGATGCTGCCAACACGTTATGAACCGTTTAGTAATGTTGTGCTGGAAGCGATGCGCAGCGGAAACGCCGTGATAACGACACGTCAAAATGGTGCTGCTGAAGTTTTGCAGGATGAATTGCTAATGGATCAAAGCTCAGATGTAATGATTCTTCCTGTAATGCGCCGTTTACTGGACGAAACAGAATACCTGGAGGAGATAAAAAATCTCAACAGGGACACTGTAAAAGAGTATTCAATAGAACGGAATGCCAGGGAAACGCTGGCACTGATTGAGGCGACATTGAGCGATTCGTCTTCGCAGTAACAAGCAATCAGGCCAGAATATCCACTACCGCCGTAGTGACTTCTTTGCTTTCGATTGTCATCAGGCAATCACTAAGCTTGCTGTTTCCACAGCCATCAAGGCCGCAGGGCCGGCACGGATAAGGTGTCGTTAATACCTTGTGCCTGACATGCCAGGGACCCCAGATCTGTTCGTCACTGGGTCCGAATAAAGCGATGCAGGGTGTGTTCATGGCCGCTGCAATGTGCATCGGAACGGAATCGAGGCCAATGAAACAGCCGGCCTTATCAACTATGACAGCCAGTTCCTTTAGACTCAGCTGACCTGCAAGATCTACAATCGGCAGCTCTCCAACGTCCGCCTTAATTTGGGCAACGACTTCAAGTTCGACAGGGTCAGGTGCAGAAGTAAGGACTAACTTATGTCCCATGTCATGCAGTTGTCGAATGACTTCTGCAAAGCCCTGTCTCGACCAGCCTTTGAACATCCAGCGGGAAGTTGGATGAATAAGTAAGTATTCACCCTGCTTCAGACCATGCTGCAGCAACAGTTCTGTGGCTTTGGCTTCTGCATCAGCGCCAGGGTTTAGTACCAGCCGCCGATCTTCAACAGCAGGATAAATGCCCAGGCGCCGCAGTGCATCGAGGTGTACTTCTACCGTATGGCGAGACCTGGCTGGAATGCCATAGGTATGTGTGAAGCTGTTTCTCCACCAGCGCCCACGTTTACCCGGGTAGGATTGCGCGACAGAATAAGCCGGTTTGAGGCGCCGTACCAGGCGCGCTCCCCGCGCATGCTCTGTCAGATGGATAATAAGATCATATTGACGACTGCGCAGGTTTTTTAACAGCTGCCGCTCATGGCCCCATTGTGTAATGATGCTCTGTTTTTTCCAGTCCCTGTCTATACAGTGTAATTGGCTTAGTGCTGGATGGTCAGTCAGCATCGGGGATGTTTCAGAATAAACCAGGGCATCAATTTCCGCACCGGGAATTTGATTACCAACAACTGTGAAGACTGGTGAAGTGAGCAACACATCACCGAAATGCCGCAACTTGATGATAAGGACGCGTTTTACTCTCGTCAGGTCTATCGCATCAGGCAGGTAGGATTCTTTCATGGAATAATTTCAGTTTTCAGTTTTCAGTTTTCAGTTTTCAGTTCCAAGTTCCAAGTTCCAAGTTCCAAGTTCCAAGTTCCAAGTTCCAAGTTCCAAGAAAAAACTATTCTTAGTTTTCCCCTTTCCTCTTTTTCTTTTTCTCTGAGTTTTACTCCTGCATCTTCGCCCACTTTGATTCCCATTCATAGGCCGTGCGGCAAATCACTTCCAGGTCCTGATAGCGTGTTTTCCAGTCCAGCAGTTGATGTATCAATTGATTGCCGGCGATTAATTCCGGCGGGTCACCAGCACGTCTTGGTGATTCAATAACGGTGAAGTCTACACCACTAACCTTTTTTACCATCTGGATCACTTCACGTACCGAATAACCCTGACCATAACCACAGTTGATAATTTGCGAGTCGCCGCCGGCCCTTAACCTGGCTACAGCTGACAGGTGGGCAGAGGCAAGATCCTCAACATGAATATAATCGCGCACACCGGTGCCATCACTGGTGGGGTAGTCAGTACCGAATATTTCGATAGATTCACGCTGACCCAGTGCGGCCTGGCAAGCTACCTTGATTAAATGCGTTGCCTCGGGTGTTGCCTGGCCGACTTTCAGGTCGGCGCGGGCACCGGCGACATTAAAATATCGTAGAGCCGTGAAGCGAAAATTATCCTCAACATCCGGTCGATTTGACAGGTCTTTCATCATCCATTCAGTCATCAGTTTTGAGCGACCATAGGCATTTATCGGTGAAGTCTCTGTCTGCTCTGTAGCGGGTTGTTCGTCAGGGATGCCATAGACTGCAGCTGTCGATGAGAAGACAAATTGATTTACCCCGCTATTAACGCAGGCCTCGAGCAGGTTGCGAGAATTTTGTGTGTTGTTGCGGTAGTACTTCAGCGGATCAGTGACTGATTCAGGGACCACGATATGACCTGCAAAGTGGATGACTGTATCTACATCATGCTCTTGCATAAGCTGTGAAGCCAGTTCAATGTCTCCGGCATCACCTTCAACCAGCACAGCTTCTTTCGGTACAGCCCAGCGGTGGCCGGAATAGAAATTGTCTATGATAACTACTTTTTCACCGGCATCGACGAGTTGATGGCAGGTATGTGAGCCGATATATCCGGCACCACCGGTCACCAGTACTGACTTAGTCATTTATTAACTCCTTAGTTCGTTGATTTATTTGTTGTTGAAGCTGTTGCCAGACTGTCACAGGTTTTATGGACTGGTAACAGGCGGGATGAACTGCTGACTCTTTTGTATATGTGCATTCACGCCGCAGGCAGGGCGCACATTCAAAATCGGCAGATAACTGTACCTGAAATTGCCCCCTGGTGCCGGTTAGCGAAGGATCAGTTGAACCGTATATCGACACGGCAGGTAACGACAGGGCAGCTGCAAGGTGTCCAAGTCCGGTATCGACAGCAATTGCACCGGCTGAACAGGATAGCAGTGATGCTATCTCATTTAAATCCATTGCCGGTGACAGCTGCGCCAGATTATTGTTTTGTGCAAGCCTGTTTGCGCGTGCTTTTTCTTCATCGTTGCCCCAGGGTAGTTGCACCTGGAACCCATCATTCGTTGCCAGGTTTACCAGTTCCAGCCAGTACGGCTCTGGCCAGTGTTTGCTTTGCCAGGTAGTGCCATGCAGAAACACCAGCTGTCTGGAAGCGATAGCTGGATCTTCGGTATAGATTCCGTATTCTGCAGGAGTAGCTGGGAGTGGGTAATCAAAAGATTTTGCAAACAGTTCACGTACGCGTTCAATAGCATGCTTGCCTTTACTGACATGATGAGTTTTATCATAGCTCAAAGCCACCAGGCGCTCGCGAGCAGAAGTGCGGTCAAAGCCATGTGATGTACTTTTTACCATTCGTGTAAGCCATGCACTTTTAAGCAGTCCCTGGGCATCAATGACCAGGTCATAATCAGCAGCCTGGATCCGGTGCTTGAATTCGTGCCACTGGTGGCGTGTCTGCTTTGAAAGAGGGGCCTTGCGCCATCGGCGCAAGGCAACCGGAATAACCTGGATGACAGCACTATGCCATGATGGAATTGGGGAAAAAGCTTCTTCCACCACCCAGTCGAATAATAGACCAGGTATTTCGCGTTGTGCATCAGTCAATGCCGGCAAGGCATGAACCACATCACCAAGTGAGGATGTTTTGACAATCAATACACGCATGGCATGTCAGGTGTTAGTTTCTGCAGATGAATCAAAATATGTTTTGGCCTCACTTATCTCGTTCTCACTAAAAACTCGTATCCCATTTTGACGCAGCATTCGTGTAGTCACACCTTCTCCCGGTATAAATTTGTGACTAAAGCTGCCATCAGTCACGGTTGTTGATCCACACGATGGGCTGTTTTCTTTTAATATCGCAATACGGATATTGTGTTGTAGGCATAGACTTAATGCATGCTGTGCACCACAAAGATAAAAGCGGGTGATATCTTCATTTTTTACAGTTGTTACCTGTGCAACACCGGTCAATACATCTGCTGCGGTACCCTGGATTTCTCCAGCAGGTCTAGGTACTGGCAGGCCTCCACTGACTTCCGGGCAAACCGGAACCAGTATACCTTCATTCTTCCACAGCTCCAGTGTTGCATTATCTACGTGTTTTGATTGACCGTCATAGCGTACCGGCTGACCAAGCAGGCAGGCACTGATAAGTATTTTCGATGGTGATTCAGCCACTGATCCAGTTAAACCAGTCTTCATAGAGATCTTTACTGGCAGCGGCAACCGCTGAGCGCGGTTCAAGCACTGCGTGGAAATCACGGTCACCCTGTAAGGAAGATGAATAACCGCCAGCTTCATCGAGGATCAGCCAGCCAGCGGCATAGTCCCACAGTTTTTGCTTTCCATGCAGGTAAACCTGTCCGCGCCCGGCAGCAAGCCAGCACCAGTCGAGTGCAACGGAGCCAAAACTTCGTTGAGAAGAGTAGGGCGCCTTTATTGCGAGACGTGTGGCAAGGTCACCGGAAAGCCGTTTGAAATCGATAATTGCAGAACACTGCTTGAGGGCTGTATGTGCAGTGAGAGTTGCATCAAGCGGTTTATCGTTGAGGTTTGCGCCCTTGCCTTTTTCAGCAATAAAACACTCATCTCGTATCGGGTCGTAGATAATGCCGAGCGTCGGCTGGCCATTTTCAATCAATGCCAGCGAGGTGCTGAAAAAAGGGATGCCAGAGGCAAAATTGCTTGTGCCATCAAGCGGATCGAGGCACCAGAACGTGGTTGTTCCATCACCAATGACGGCATTCTGATGCTGTTCAGACATCTCCTCGCCAAGCAGCGGTATCTCCGGGTGCAATTCGTATAATGCCTGCTGCAATCGGTTTTGTACGTTCAGGTCTGCCTCGGTAACAAGGCTGCCATCCTGTTTGTAGGAAAAAGCGCTATGCTGAAATCGTGGCAGCAGTTCTTCCCTGCATGCATCGATAACAAGCTCCCTTATTAGTGATAGTTCGATTGGAAACACGTTAGTCATCGAGATATATCCTGTCAGTAATCATCGCCATCAGTTACGGCGTTTAAGATTGCCATTAAGTATCCTTTCTCAGGGCTTCTGGATTTCAGCCCACAGGTCGTGTGCGTTGCTTGCAGTAATTTTAGCACGGACGATGTCCCCTGCTTTGAGGCCATGGTCACCTTCAATAAAAACCATACCGTCAATTTCCGGTGCATCCCCTTTGCTGCGGCCGATAAATCCTTCTTCGTCTTCGCCGTCGATAATAATGTCTTCAACTCGTCCAACACGGTCAGCTAGCTTCTGTTCGGAAATTTTTTCCTGCACTTCCATGAAGCGCTGCAGGCGTTCCTGCTTGATTTCTTCTGTGACGGGATTGGCCAGTGCATTAGCCGTCGCTCCATCTACAGGTGAATAGGCAAAGGCCCCAACACGGTCGAGCTGGGCGACCTCGAGGAATTCCAGCAGTTCTTCGAACTGTTGTTCAGTTTCACCGGGGAAGCCGACGATGAAGGTGCTGCGCAGGGTAATATCGGGACAGATGTCGCGCCATTTTTCTATACGACGCAGCACATTTTCGGCATTTGCAGGCCGTTTCATGGCCTTCAGGATATCGTAATTCGCGTGCTGCAGGGGTACGTCAAGATAAGGAAGTATCACCCCTTCTGCCATTAACGGAATGACATCATCGACATGCGGATACGGATAGACATAATGCAGCCTTACCCATGCACCCAGTTCACCAAGTGCACGAGATAATTCTAAAAAACGAGTTTTCAGCGGTTTGCCGCGCCAGAACTCATCGCGATAGCGGGTGTCCAGGCCATAGGCGCTGGTGTCCTGGGAAACCACCAGCAGTTCACGCACCCCGGCACTGATCAGGCCCTCCGCCTCGTCCATGACGTCAGACACCGGTCGGCTGACCAGGTCGCCGCGCAACGAGGGAATGATGCAAAAGGTGCAGCGGTGATTACAGCCTTCAGATATCTTCAGGTAGGCGTAATGCCGCGGCGTCAATTTAATGCCGCCGGGTGGGATCAGGCTCAGTTTCGGGTCAGTATCCGGTGGCAGGTGCTGGTGGATGGCTGACATGACCTCATCGGCCGCATGCGGCCCGGTGACGGCGAGCAGGTCGGGAAAGGCCTTTTCAACTACGCCCTGTTTTGCCCCCAGGCATCCCGTCACGATCACCTTGCCGTTCTCATTTAACGCCTCAGCGATCGCCTGCATTGATTCTTCCACGGCATCATCAATGAACGCACAGGTATTGATAACAACCACATCCGAGCTTTTATAGTCAGGCTGGATGGCATAGCCTTCAGCGCGCAGGCGCGTGATGATCTGTTCAGAATCAACCAGTGCCTTGGGGCAGCCAAGGCTAATAAAGCCGATTGATGGTATGTGATGGGACATTCGCCTTCCAGTTGTGAGGAGCAGATTGCAGCTGCAGTTTTGATGCTGGTTATTTTATGTTAAAAGAGGCGAACATGAAATCAGGCAAACCCCATTGAGATTACATTGAAAATATCAACACACCCTTTATTGTTTACTGCCCTGCTATTAATACCTGCATTTGCCAGCTGTTCTGATACTACCAGTGATAAAAGTGTCACTAACTCTTCCAGTACTCCGGTTTCTCCCAATCAGAGGGGGCAGCGCATCCCTGACTATGAAACTGCGCGAACAGTGTTCTGGAAAGAACTGTATAACGATGGTGGCAGCACACTGTACTGCCAGCAGCAATTCGGCAGTGGTTATAACCGCGGGATCAACATCGAACACATCTTCCCGGCCTCATGGATTGCCTATAGCCTACATTGTGGTAAACGTAACCAGTGCCGCATCAACAGCCCACAGTTCAACATCATCGAAGCGGATTTGCATAACCTCTATCCGTCGCGCACTGATATCAACAAGGCACGCAGCAACTACCAGTTCACGATAATTCGTGGAGAGCAGCGGTCATTCGGCAACTGCGACTTTGAGTTTGATGAGCGTGCCCGTAGCGCTGAACCCTCACCGGAGGCACGCGGACGTGTTGCCCGCGCTATGCTGTATATGAGTGACGAATATGATCTATACCTGAAGCATAAACAGAAGTCGCTGTTACAGGCATGGGACAATAAATATGCGCCAGATCAGGATGAATATAGAAGAAATGACCGTATTGAACAGCTGCAGGGTAATCGCAATCCCTATATTGATAACCACAGCAGGCAACTGCAAAACTCGTCATTAACTGGATTAACCACTAGATGAAAGTTGTCAAAAAAATCTGATATAGATCAAGGAAGCTATAATTTTATTTTTATAAGATAAGAATGAGTTGTTAATTAGATAATTAGTTGTGCCGATAATGAATTCTTAGGAGGATGTCAGATGCCAGATCCCGACAATAAGCCCTCCATTTTTTCCCGCAAGATTTTTTTAGGTACGACCCTGGCAGGCATGTTGATACTGATGGCGCTTGGCGCCGTCTTCTGGAGCGGCTTCAACAAGGTCATGGATATCACCAGTTCGACGAACTTCTGTATTTCCTGCCATGCAATGAAAAAGAATGTTTACCAGGAGTATGTGCACACGGTTCATTACAGCAACAGGACCGGTGTCCAGGCCTCGTGTTCAGATTGTCATGTTCCCGATCCATGGCTGCATAAGATGGTGCGCAAGATTAAATCTACCAAAGAAGTGTTAGACACGATGCGGGGAGTCATTAATACACCTGAGAAGTTTGAGCTGCTCCGTATGCAGATGGCCAGTCGCGTCTGGGAGACGATGAAAGCGACAGATTCCAGGGAGTGCCGGAGTTGCCACAATGTTGATGCTATGGAATTATCAGCACAAAGTGATGGCGCTAATGAACGCCACCAGAAGTGTATAACTGGTGACAAGACGTGTATTGATTGCCACAAAGGGATTGCCCATACGTTACCGAAAGAATTTCTTGAGCAGGAGCACGAGCGTTTCGTCGAACAGGAAGTCCCCTGCGAAGACTGTCACGTTAACCTTGATATATAGGAATCTCTAATTTGTCCGTCATTGCGAGGAACGAAGTGACGCGGCAATCTCCAGTCCATTGATTAAATTGAATGTGAATGCCCTGCCACGATCTCGTTTACATTGGAAAGAGACGAAGTGAGCAATGACGGGTTTCGTTGTATTCAATGATCATTCTTACCGGTTGCAGAACGGGCGCTTATCAGGATTCTCAACGTTGCTTACAATACTGTTTACCAGGTCATTCAGTTCCTGGGTTGTTATAACACCGAGAATTCGATTCAACACTTTCGGATCGACAGACGCGTAAACAGTCTCTCCACACTGCAGTGAAATGGTAATTGCCGCTACATCCTTTTCAGCGGTGTCACCGTCTTCTATCAGAAGTTCTTCCGCATTATCCATTAATTCATCATAACGAGTTTCTATGTCGACTTCGGTTTTTTCATCCAGGTCTTCCGGCACGGCAACAACCATCCCCATCGAATCGTCCTGTTCAGTATAGGGAACTTCATGCTGCACCAGGTACTGGATGAATTGCTGCCGGGGTTTATCATGAAAAAATATGTATTCGAGCATAGTGATCTACCTGGCTGATTTGTGGAAGAAAGGATTTGATGTTTTTGCAGTTACGCAAGCCTGGACTTTGCAGGAAAAATATCAGATACAAGAGAAAGTGTAATAATAAATTCTTTTTTATTTTGTAAAACCAATAAAGCATCAGCCATACTAAATCATCGAAATGTATTTCGGTGTAAGATGAAGGTCCAATCCATTGATATGCACGGTATAAGCCTTTACTCTTGCAATTATGTACTGGTCGATAATAAAAGAGAAGATACTTTATAGAGGCTTCTTCAAACTCTCCCGAGTTGAACTGAAGCACGAGCTTTTCGCAGGCGGTGAAGGTGGGCCAATTATCCGCGAACTGCTCGATCGTGGGCATGCGGCAGCTGTGTTGCCCTATGATCCAGTGCGCGATGAGGTGGTGCTAATCGAACAGTTTCGTATTGGCGCTATTGGTGGCCCGACGGGTCCGTGGCTGACCGAGGTGATTGCCGGCGTCTATGAGGACGGCGAATCTGCCGAGGAAGTGATCACACGCGAAGCTGTAGAGGAAGCTGGTTGCATAATTACTGATCTCACACTGATCCACAAATTCTATTCAACGCCTGGCGGCAGCAGCGAAATGATCGATGTCTACCTGGCTCGCACAGACACCACCGGACTGGGCGGCATACACGGCGTTGAGGAGGAAGGTGAGGATATCCGGGTCCAGGTGGTGAGTAGCGAGACCGCCTTTGC
Source organism: uncultured Gammaproteobacteria bacterium (assembly GCA_942491945.1). Classification (GTDB taxonomy): domain Bacteria; phylum Pseudomonadota; class Gammaproteobacteria; order JAJDYQ01; family JAJDYQ01; genus JAJDYQ01. The sequence continues at coordinate 23,544 of CALODD010000116.1, forward strand.
ATGGCTGGACAACGGCCGCATCGATTCATCTATGCCGATTATTGCGCTGCAGTGGTTCAGGCTCAACCGTGACGAAATTCGCAGGCGATGGCTTGAAAAATAATCATCATTTTTGCATAGACGTTAAAACGTTAAAGCCATGCACATATATCAATGAATACTATTCGTAACTGGCATAATAAAACCGCGGAAGAAACATTGTCCGCACTAAAGACCACCCCTTCGGGTTTGAACGAATCCGATGTTAAACAACGACTAGCCGATGTCGGTTTCAACAAGCTGCCAGAACCAAAGCGCAAGAATGTTTTTCTGCGCTTCCTGTCTCACTTCCATAATATCCTGATATACGTGCTTTTAGGCGCATCTGTTATTACGGCGTCGCTGGGACATATAGTTGATACGTTCGTCATCATTGCCGTAGTTATTATCAATGCGATTATCGGATTCTTGCAGGAGGGTAAGGCTGAAAAGGCCATGGATGCGATACGGCATATGCTCGCATTGCGTGCCGCAGTCATTCGTGATGGCAAGCGTCAAACCATAATGGGTGAACAACTGGTACCCGGGGATATAGTGTTACTGGAAGCGGGTGACAAGGTGCCAGCAGATTTGCGCTTGTTGGAAAGCCATGGGTTACAGATCCAGGAATCGATTCTTACCGGTGAGTCTGTAGCGGTAGAAAAGCAAACGGCATCTGTTGACGATCAGGCCGCGCTCGGCGACCGTGTTTGCATGGGCTTCAGTGGGACGACGGTTACCTACGGTCAAGGTATGGGTGTGGTGGTTGCCACGGGGGCCAACACGGAAATCGGGCGTATCAGCGGTTTGCTCTCCGAGGTTCAAACGCTTAATACACCACTAGTAGCACAAATGGCGGTTTTCGCCCGCTGGCTTACCCTGTTTATCATCGCCATTGCCATGATGATTTTGGTATTTGGCCACTTTGTGTCACATCTAACCTTCAGCGAACTGTTCATTGCGGTGGTGGGCCTTTCAGTGGCCGCGATACCAGAAGGTTTGCCTGCCGTGTTAACCATCACCCTGGCAGTAGGTGTGCAGGCCATGGCGCAGCGCAACGCTATCGTCCGGCGGCTCCCTGCCATCGAGACTTTGGGCTCGGTCTCGGTGATCTGTTCCGATAAAACCGGTACGCTTACTCGCAACGAGATGAACGTAACGTCCATTGTTACAAGTGAAGACCGTTTTGACATAACCGGTGTTGGTTATGAACCAGTTGGAGATGTCAAATGCAATCAACAAGCAGTCGAGGTGGAGGCTCATCCAACACTACAATATCTGGGACTCGCGGCCGCGCTTTGCAATGATTCCGAGCTGGTGAAACAGGAAAACAGCTGGGTTGGGCAAGGCGACCCAATGGAGGCCGCTTTGCTTGCGTTTTCAGGTAAGGTTCGCGTGGACGACGGTGAGGCACGTGAACAATGGTCACGCACCGATGTGATACCTTTCGACTCCAAGCATAAATACATGGCAACGCTGAACCATGACCATGAAAACCACGCCTTTATCTTCATTAAGGGCGCACCAGAAATCATCCTTTCCATGTGTAGCAGTCAACGTGTTGCTAATAATGAAACTAGAATACTGGATATTGACTACTGGCAGGAAAAGGCAGAGACAATCGCAAGGGAGGGACAGCGTGTCCTGGGCTTCGCGCTTAAAACGGTGAATCCAGAGCATCCCGTGCTCGAACACTCTAATGTACAGGATTCACTTGTCTTCCTGGGGTTGGTAGGTCTTATTGATCCTCCGCGATCTGAGGCCATACAAGCTATCGCCGAGTGCCACCGTGCAGGTATTGATGTGAAAATGATAACTGGTGATCATGCAGGGACTGCAGCAGCTATCGGCAAACAGCTTGGTTTGTGGCATGGGGACAAGGTATTAACGGGGGCAGAGCTGGATAAACTGGACGATGCGGCACTCGAATCAATAATAAACGACACAGGTATATTTGCTCGCACCAGTCCTGAACATAAATTACGTCTAGTGATGGCACTTCAGGCAAACAGCATGACTGTTGCCATGACGGGAGACGGCGTTAATGATGCCCCGGCATTGAAACGTGCCAGTGTCGGTATTGCCATGGGTAAAAACGGCAGCGAAGCGGCAAAGGAGGCCTCCGAAATTGTATTGGCCGACGACAATTTTGCCACCATCGTAGCCGCCGTTAAAGAAGGAAGGACGGTATACGACAATATAAAAAAAGTCATCAGCTGGACATTGCCTACCAATGCCGGCGAGTCCATGACGATCATACTTGCCTTATTGCTCGGATTGAGTCTGCCCATTACACCTATTCAGATTCTTTGGATAAATATGATTACTGCCGTAACTCTCGGCATTGCGCTGGCCTTCGAGCCTGCGGAAGAAGGTACCATGCGCCGCCCACCACGCCATCGCAATCAGGGACTACTCGGTGGTGGACTGCTATGGCATATCGTGTTCGTCGCAAGTCTGTTTCTGGCTTGCGTATTTGGAGCTTATGAGTATGCGATCATGCAAGGCTATTCAGAAAACCTGGCTCGTACGATTGCCATGAATACGCTGGTCGCACTGGAAATATTCCATCTTTTATTCATCCGCAACATGAATACAAAGTCATTAAGCTGGAAAGCCATACGTGGTACCCGTATTTTATGGATATTAATCGTCACTGTGACTATCGGACAGGCCGCAATCACCTATGTACCCTGGCTTCAAAGCGTGTTCGAAACTGAAGCAGTAAGTTTGTTTGACGTTATATTGATCGTCTTTTTAGGCATACTTTTGTTTATGATCATTGAGTTCGAAAAACAATTGCGACTTCGCATACTGAAAAAACCGTTTTAACAAGACGCTGCACCGGACGGCAATTCCGCTACGCTCCATTGTCGCCGGTGAGTTTATGCGTTATGTTCCCAACCCGATGAGTGTAATCTATTTATAGGGTAGATCATGAATCACAAGATTCTCGATAAAAACAGCCAAGAAGAAGTGACAAGTCTTTTTACCTCTGTTTTCACCGCATCTGAAGGCGAGAAAGAAGGAAGGCTAATTGGTCATCTTGCCTCAGAACTATCTTCAGGAATCGACGATGAAGAAATAATATGTTTCGGAGCATATGAAGAAGAATCAATCATTGGAGCGATTTTCTTTACTCGTCTTCGATTCAACCAAGCCCTTCAGGCTTACATGCTTGCTCCTGTTGCAGTTAGTACAAAACATCAGGGTAAAGGCGTAGGACAGGCACTTATTAAGTACGGTCTTAATGAACTAAAAAAACGATCTGTCGCTGTTGTTATTACATATGGAGATCCATCTTTCTACTCCAAGGTGGGGTTTCAAGCTCTGTCAGAAAATATCATCCAGGCTCCACTGAAACTTTCTCTGCCAGAAGGTTGGCTGGGCCAGTCACTAACGGAACAGCCAATTCCTACTATCAATGAACGACCTAGATGCGTTAAGGAATTCAATGATCCTGTTTACTGGTAATTACAAGAACATAACACATATGAGCCCCCAACCCGTCAATAGGCAATAAGACACTTTTTCATCTTGCGAAGCGAGATAAAAGATAAAACGATTAACAAAGTTAGCTACTTCGTCTGTCATGGTCGCCATTAAGTCAGTCGCTTACAGCAAACACATATAGAGGATCACTTATTGCGGTCTCACCGCTGCCGGATATTTTCTCATTCCATTGAGCTAAACCGGGTCACTAGACATTCATCGGTATAACCCTGGGCTGGCATGATTCAAGGTGGCGGGCTGGCGCATAATTCTTGTCTCCAGTTAGTTGCCGGCTCAGCCAGGGTGTAAATGACTTTGTTAATCGCATGAATGCACGCCCATGGGGTGTCTAATCAAAGCGAGGAGCTCCGGTTCTGTGATGGATAAACCGATGTCATGGCTAACAGCGAAGCAATAAAGTCATCGAGTTGCAAACCCATTCAACCATTGGTCTAGTTAGGCGACCAGCTCACCCCCTGGCGTGACTAACCCGTTATGAATCGATTTTCATCAAACACCTTTTCATTTTTCATCATGAAGTAAACGCAGCGCCCGATCTTGTGCGCCAGCACCGAGATGGCCTTGGCTTTGGTCATCCGTTTTTGTAATTTCTGCAGGTACTTTTGAGCCTTCTTATTACCCCGCAGATAAAGCACGGCTGCCTCAGAAAAAGCCCATTTCAAATGGGCGTTACCGATCTTATTGCCCTGGGTGCCATAACTTTTACCGGCTGACTCTGCCTTGCATTTAACCAGGCGTGCATAAGAGGCAAACTTTTGTACCGAATCGAAACGGCGGATATCACCCACCTCATAGATAATTGTCAGTGCCAGAATACGGCCAATACCAGAGATGCTCCGCAGTATATGGTAATGAACTGGGTTATGCTGTTTGGCCTGTTGTTCTAAAAGCCATTCGAGCTTGCTGAGCTCTTTGGCGTAATGTTCCAGCATACTCATATCGAAGTCGATATTGCGTTGTACGACTGGATCAGGGAAAGTTGAACGTAACTGTTCACGTGCACAGACATTCTTTAGATTGACCTTATTGGGAGGCAAATTATATTGACTGGTGGTGTTGGCCACATGGGCTTTGAGATTCGCCCCATGCCGAACCAGCTTCATGCGACGACGCAACAGATCACGCGTCGCACGCATTTCTTTGGGATAGACATAGGCCAGAGGGAAGTTCCCACCTCGCATGAGGCTGGCAATCTTGTAGGAGTCGATGCGGTCATTTTTAGCTTTACCCCCATGAATCGCCTTCATGTACAGGGCGTGGCCGAGTATGAAATCAACGCCGATGTCTTCGCCGAAGTCAGATACCCAGTACCAGCAGTGCATGCATTCAACACCGACAACGATGTTGCCGATATAGGGTTCCAGCAACTGGCGTAATTTGTCTGGGTCTGCCGGAATTTCCTGGTGGACACAAGTATTACCTTCCTGGTCGATGATACAGACGTAAAGCACTCTGGCGTGTAAATCAATATCACAGTAATGTGGGTGTGTGTTATTGTAAAAGTACATTGAGTTTTCTCCTGTTTAGGTTTGGTCGCCTTCCAGTTTATCCAATATGGCTAAACTGGGGAGATGGCTCAATGAGTATCAAGGCGTTCCAGCCGAACGCTAATGCGTCGGCTGAGTACTAAAGTTAGGCTGAAAAACGGTATCTGCTAGATGTGGTCAATGGGTTTAATTGTAAATATGCGTTTTCGGTCAGCAGTTGTTGCTTGAACTTAAATAATATCAGTTACGGATATTATTGTTAAACATACGGAGATGAATAAGGAGGTCTCGTCAAATGACAGCTAAATCAACCGGAAATGAATTCGATGTCATTGTCATTGGTTCTGGAATGGGCGGTATGACGACGGCTACTGCGCTTTCCCGTATGGATCACAAAGTCCTGCTGCTTGAGCAGGCGCAGGCGATCGGCGGTCTGACTCACACATTCACTCGCGATGGTTTCAGTTGGGACGTCGGTCTGCATTATTGCGGTCTGTTCGGCCATGACCAATTCGCGGGCCGGATTCTGGACTGGCTGAGTGGAGGCACCATCGAGTTTCGCTCAATTGGCACCGTCTACGATACGCTGCATTTCCCGGAGGGTTTTGATATTTCTGTTGGGCGCCCCGCTGAAGCGTACAAGATGGAGCTCAAAGATCAGTTTCCCGACAATGCTACTGAAATCGATGCCTACTTTGAAGCATTACAGTCGGCGCAGGAAGCTGCATACATGATCGGTACTGAGCGATCGCTACCCGAGCCTTTTCGTTCCGCGCATCGCTGGTGGAATAAAAAAAAGATCCAGCGCTGGGCCGGTCGCACAACCAGTGAGGTGATCAATGAACTCATCAGTGATCCGAAGCTCGCCGCCGTGTTGTCGGCGCAGTGGGGTACTTATGGCGGCAAACCGAAACAAGCGAGTTTCGCCTTTCATGGCATGGTCATGGTTCATTATCTTGAAGGCGCTGCCTACCCTGTCGGCGGTGCCGGCGCCATCGCAGCAGGACTGGTGCCTGTGATCGAAGCGGCAGGTGGTAGTGCACGAGCTGCAACACCGGTTAGCGAGATATTGCTTGAAGATGGTAAAGCCGTAGGCGTGTGCACCCAATCCGGTGAACAATTTCATGCACCCGTCATTGTCTCGGCGATCGGCGCGGGTGAAACCGTGAAGCAGCTGTTGCCGGAGGATATTCGCCAGCAGCCCTGGGCTCAGGAGATTGCTACGTTCAAACCATCGGTCTGTCACTTTGATCTTTATCTGGGCTTTGAGGGAGACATTGCCCAACATGGCGCAACGCGTGCGAATCACTGGTTTTTTAATAGCTGGGAGAAATACGATACCACCTGGACAGGGGAAGACAGTGAACCCTTTTCGATGGCGTTTGTGTCGTTTTCTTCTCTTAAAAATCCTGCGCATGACCCGGGTCCGACGAACAAACACACTGCCGATGTGATGCTTTTGGCTGACTGGTCGTCGGTGGCCCCTTTCGTGGATGAAGGTGCGAATGGTGGTGCAGCTGAACATCCCGACGAGTGGGCCGCGTTCAAGCAGCGTATCGAATCCAGGTTGCTGGACTTCTTCAGGGAAAAGTTTCCGGATCTGGCACCGCTTATCGCCTACCACGAACTCGGTACGCCGCTCGCAACGGCATTTTTTACTGGCCACGAGAAAGGCGGGTTCTATGGTGTCGAAACGACACCGCGTCGAATATTATCGGATGCACTCAATGCTCGTACACCTGTCCCCGGTCTATTCCTGACCGGTCAGGACGTGATGAGTCCAGGTATCGCTGGAGCACTTGCCGGTGGTATGTTTAGTGCGGCGGCGATTGATCCACGTGTCTTTCAAAAACTGAAATAAGGCAGAAACTCATTTGAGATATCCATGAAAATTAAACACTTCCTTTACAATTCATTTCTAATCGAAAATGGTAACAACAAAATAGCCATTGACCCGGGGCAAAATCTCTGGATTTTCAATCTTAGTAGTCTCATTCCAAAAACAGAATGGAAAAGTATCACGCATATTCTAATAACCCATGGTGATCCTGACCATCACTGGCAATCTGATCGGGTAGCACAAGCCAGTAATGCACCGGTTGTATGTGGGAAAGAACTGGCTAAAGTAGAAAATGGCAAAACACTGCTGGTCGATCCACGCGGTAGAGGGTTGACGTCCTGGGTCCCATTTAAAAATGTACATCCACTGGACATTGGAGAGTCAGTCATTTTGGGTGATGTGGAAATTCAAGCACTCAAAACTGTACATGGCCCTATCAGTGTTCCAATACTATGGTTCAAAATAAAACAGCAACCGGGGCCAGGAGAACGTGTCGGCATCGGTTCTGTAGGCTTTAAAATCACATTAGATGGAAAAACGATTGTGAATCTCGGAGATTCTATTTTACAAACTGAATGGGCAGGTTTAAAACCTGATGTACTGATGCTTCCTATTGGTGGGCCAGGTAATAATACGTGGACAATGGATGTATCCGATGCGCTTGAGGCAGTGAAAATCATAGCACCGAAAAAGGTAATTCCTTGCCATTATAATGTTGCATTTTTCTGGATTAAAAACATTGCTTCAGCAGATGATCAATTGTTCAAGCGTGAAGTGGAGAAGCTGGGAGTTGAATGCAGTATCATGCGGTATGGTGATGAGATTAAATTATAGTGTCTTACTATTCATACAAGTACACCCGCAAAATGCGCGGGCTGGGACCTCTCTACTCACTCGGCACCTTAATTCGAACGTTAGGTATTTAAAAGAATCGAACAAATGATTTGGAAATTAGCTCTAGTTTTATTCGCCATAGGAGGCATAAGCCACATAATTTTTGGCATCGTATATGTCACTGCTAGCGAATTTATGCCATATCATGCGCAAGCCTTAAATGTTGATTGGAATAGACTTGGTGAAAACTACAAAACCCTGTTCCTCGCCTTAATCAGGTTAGCAGGAGTCGGAGGGTTAGTAGCAGGCATCGTTAACTTGACCCTTGTAAGCTGTCTCTATCATCGCGTCGAATCCAGGCTAATTTGGCTGTTAATAGCTTCTAGCCTAATTTTTCAGTCGATGATGAATTATGTTGTCTACTCCGTGTATATAAATACACCCGGAGACCCCCCTCTACTGATGGTAAGTATTGTTTCAGTAACTTTTATCATCGCCACCATATTGCTATTAGCAGGCTTTCGAGGTCAACATGCCTAACAATGGGCTTCACCGGATTCGCTCACTTCGTTCGCTCTCCGGTGAGCCCGGGCGTTAGGCCGTATAGAACATTTAATTTATAGAGGACCGCCATGACCATAAAGATTAGTGAAGTTGGATACTGGTCAGGTTTAGCCGCATTCGCGTCAGTCTTGGCATACGGTATGGTGCAGATATTGCAGGTTGTAGGCGTACTACAATTTCCAATTGACGAGATTCTAATCTATGGCTCCTCCCTCTGCATCGTCGTACCATTCGTTCTGGAGATGCTCTCGTTCCACTACCTAACGGCAAAGGACAAACAATTCTGGACCCATGCATCGCTAATATTCACGATTATCTATGCAATATTTGTCATAGCGAATTATGTCGTACAACTCGCAACAGTAATCCCCTCGAAGTTAAGAGAAGCATCTGAGACTATTCTTATTCTCGAACAAACTCCACATTCAATGTTCTGGAACTACGACGCGATTGGTTACATATCGATGGGTTTGGCGACCTTGTTTGCCATTCCCGCGCTGAGCACATCAGGTTTTGAGAGGTGGGTTAGAATGTCCTTTATCGCACATGCTCTTGTAACTCCGCTAATCAGTATCGTGTATTTTTATCCAACGTACTCCCATAACCTACTTTTTCTTGGTTTTCCGTGGGCAATCACTGCGCCCCTTTTCATGGTGATGCTCGCGATCATGTTGCGGAGAAGGCAGGTAGAGAGTGTGTGAAGAACGGCCTAACAAGCGGGTCAAATTCGCTACCTTTGGTTGCTCGGACGCGCAAATAGCGCGAGCCGTTTACCCTAATCGTTATGTGTTCGTACAAGATTGAAGTATTGGAGGAGAAATGACTGAAGGAAAAGGTCAATGCCTTTGTGGTGCTGTAAAGGTTACAGTTAAAAACATGAAGAACAATGTTGATGTGTGTCATTGCGGCATGTGTCGCAAATGGGGCGGTGGGCCGTTCATGTGCGTTGATTGCGGTTCAGACGTAACATTTGCAGGAGAAGAAAACATTACTGTGTATGACTCGTCCGACTGGGCAGAGCGAGGATTTTGCAAAAAGTGCGGAAGTCATCTGTTTTATCGACTTAAAGAAGTTAATGACCATCAGGTGTCAGTCGGACTATTTGATGAACAAAAGAATTATCATTTCGAATTACAAGTATATATAGATCAGAAACCCGCTTTTTACGACTTCGCGAACAAAACGAAAGAGATGACGGAAGCCGAGGTTATAGAAAAATATGCAACGAAGGACGTCACATAACAAGTTGCTCCAGCTGACCGCTGAACGCGGCGGCTAGTCTCACACGTTATGTTTAAAAATATAAATCATGAATATACGAGAAGCATCAGAAAATGATTTTGATAATATCTGGCCTATTTTCCATGAAATAGTTTCAGCTGGTCAAACTTATGCATATTCTCAAGATACAACAAAAGAACAAGCATTAAATATTTGGATAAAAACGCCTAGGAAAACTTACGTCTTTGGTGATAATAACAAAATACTTGGTACATATTATTTAAAAACTAATCAGGCGGGTCCTGGGAGTCATGTATGTAATTGTGGTTATATGGTGTCTTCTAAAGCTAGAGGTCGTGGCCTAGCTACTTCTATGTGCGAACACTCCCAAGAAGTAGCAAAGAAACATGGGTGTAAAGCTATGCAGATCAATTTCGTAGCCTCAAGTAATGAGGGAGCAGTAAGGCTGTGGTCAAAACTAGGCTTTAACACGGTTGGCAAATTACCCAAAGCTTTTAACCAACCTTCAAAAGGTTATATTGACGCTTTGGTAATGTATAAATGGTTATAAAACATAACAACTCGTTCGTGTGGGACCGTCTAAAGCGCTGCGCGCTTTATCCGCCCCGACAACTCTAACGTTAGGCAAAAATACAAATTTAAAATTGAGGGGGTAAGTGTTATTTAATAAATGGTGGCCAGTCATCATTTTAATTACCGCCATTTTTTATTGCAGAAATTCACAATATTTATTCAATGTTGACTGAAAAAAGTAATAGAAAATTTAAAACAAATGAATAAATATAACAAATCGTATAACTATGCAGGGCTACCAGCCCCGGCGCGGACTCTCAAAAGGCTATCGCCTTTTTCGAGCCCGTTAACTCTATCGTTATATTTCAAAAGAGCCTATTGCAAAAGCGTACGGGTAAGCGTACGATGTGCTCATATTGGAGATGAAATATGGTAATTTTAAAAGCAACAGATGCAAGGGCAGATCTTTATAACCTCATTGATGAGGCTGCAGAGTCTCACCAACCAATTGTTATAACGGGAAAAAGGAACAATGCTGTTCTTATTTCTGAAAGTGATTGGAACGCAGTAAATGAAACACTTTATTTACTGTCAGTACCAGGTATGCGGGAATCTATAAAAGAAGGCCTTGAAGAGGATGTGGCGGCATGCTCAAAGGATATTGAATGGTAAGTTGGAAAATAGTCTATACAAAACAAGCCCAAAAAGATGCTAAAAAGATAACCCAGTCAGGCCTTAAGAATAAGGCAAAAATTCTATTAGATATTATAAAAGAAGACCCTCTCCAAAATCCCCCATCGTACGAAAAACTTGTTGGTGACTTAGCAGGTGCGTACTCAAGAAGAATAAATATTCAACACCGTCTTGTGTATCAATTATATGAAAAAGAGAAAATAGTAAAAGTTATCCGGATGTGGACGCATTACGAGTAATGAAATATAACAAGAGAGTCAAGTTGACACATTACGCATCGCTTCGCTCTGCTTCATGTACAACTTACCCAAAAAGTTATGTGTCTGTATGAGCTCTTCTCATAATTATGGCTAGGTAAGGCGCAAATAGATGAGCTTTAATGAAAAGACAGGCCAGATGAATTGGAAAGATGAGCTTGTTTGGGTTTTAATATCCATTGCTTCGGGGATATTACTATCATTAGTATATTTTCACTTCCAAAGGTTTGCGAATGTAAATAATTTTACGGTAGTTTTAGCCTGCTGCATGGCGTTTTATGTTCTCAGTATATTGGTAAGAATACAAAACCATAGAGGGCAAGCTTTAACAGGGAGGCCTGCTTTTAATGAGGCTAAATTAAAATTAGTTTTTCCGGTATTGGGTTTTGCTATTGGTGTCGCACTATTATTATTCTAGTTATTGTCGATGATGATAAATGAAACATATAACAAGTCTTCGAGATGACCCTTATCCGGGGCCTCGCGTCGCCTCCGCTCTGCTCGTCGCCGTCAAGGCAAGCTCAACTCACACGTTAGGTGGGTTAAAACTGGCGAGATGAATATTTTTATACTAGATAAAGATATCGAAAAATGCGCACAGTATCACTGTGACCAACATGTAGTAAAAATGATACTTGAGAGCGCACAGATGTTATGCACAGCATTAAATAAAAAGGATTTACGACGCCGTATAAATCTACTCACGTAAAACACCCTTGTGTTCTCTGGGTAGAAGAATCTTATGAGAATTTTACATGGCTAAAAAAATTCTTGCTTTTGCGTTAAATACAGAATATCGGCTAAGATTTGAAAAGGATACCGATCATAAATCAATTTCTGTCATCAATGAGATTTCAAGCATCGACTACGATAATCGTGGGCTTACTGAGTTCTCTAAGGCAATGCCAGATAAATATAAGATTGCGGGAGATGCTGTTAAAGCCTACAGGCAGTTTTACGTGGGAGAAAAGATGAAGTTTGCTAAATGGACCAAAAGAAGCATTCCCGAATGGGCACTAGAATCTTAAGAGATTCTAAAGCGCACCTAACACAAGGCGCGCCAGCGGATGCGAGAACACGCCGCTAAACTCACACGTTAGAACTCATAAAAGGAACAGGAAATGACAGATTGTTGCGAATCAAGCTGTAATTCATCTAGAAAGCATCGTTGCCCCATTAATGGAAAAGAATACGGTTCAGTTAGTACCAAAACAATATTACATCACCTAAATGAACCATGGAAAAGAGACCTGGAAGGTAAAGGATATTATTTCTGTTCAGACAGTGACTGTGATGTTGTCTATTTCGGGCAGGATAATTCTGTAATATCAAAAAAAGAACTAAGAACAGAAATTGGTATTAAGGAAACCGCACCTAGCCGAACGGTTTGTTATTGTTTTGGTGTTTCCTATTCTACAGCCGCACAAAACAAGACAATTGTGAGTTTTGTAAAAGATAAAACGAAACAGTCTCTTTGTTCTTGTGAAACAAGCAACCCTTCAGGCCGGTGTTGTTTGAAGGACTTTCCAAAACAATGAGTTCTAACAAGCGGGTCAAGTTCGCTTCGCTTGGACGCGCAAAAAACGCGCGCCACATACCCTGGGCGTTAGCTGCTAAAAATCACATCCAGAGGAAACATTCTAATGAATTAAAGCGTTAAATTCATTTAGTGTAAAATAATACTCATAGCCGCGAGCTAAATGACACAGGATGAGTATTTGAATCTCGCCGGTAAAGAGTTAGAAAAAGAAAGATTAAAATGACACCTATCAAGGCGCCCATTCAGATACAAACTACGCTGTGCTTCGTTTGCGCCGTATAGCTTTGTAGTTATATTTTCATAAGGAACTTTAAATGAATAATAATAACTGTGCTCAATTCAAATTACTTCATATAGTTGAATAGTCTATATAGCGCATTAAGATGGCCAACGACTCTAAAAATGTATTGCAGCGTGGTCTGGAAAATATCCACGATCCTTTTTCCAATTTCATTCGCGCCCAGACAACCTCCAGCCTGTTTCTCCTGGTCGCTACAATCGCTGCCCTTTGGTGAGCGCACCAGCTTATTCTTCTACCTACCATGAATCTTATACACACGCCGATTGGTTTTTTTGTGGGAGAATTCGAGCTACGGGCTTCACTCAAACACATTTATTAATGATGGTGTATTTTTCTTCCTGCTCGGTCTTGAGATCAAACGGGAAGTACTAGCCGGTGACCTCGCTCGACCTGAAAATCGACGTATGCTGATTCTCTGTGCCGCCGGTGGAATGGTTTGTCCGGCTGTGATTTATTCCCTGTTCAACTGGTCACTTGATTCACAGATTGGATGGGGCATACCAATGGCAACCGATACCGCGTTTGCGCTGGGTGTCCTCACCATCGTGAGAAAACATATACCTGTTAGCCTCCTGGCGTTCATCGTTGGCCTCGCCATTGTCGACGATGTCGGCGCGATACTGGTCATTGCAATATTTTACACCCAGGAACATTCTTTAATTCATCTGTCCGGATCACCCACTGCACGCGCCGCCGCGGCGGCACCCGCCGGCAGTCGCCCGGGCAGCCGCGGATGCCGGTCTTCAGGTCTGCGCGCCCCCCGGGTCGCCACCGCCCTCGACGGCGCCGCAGATCCCAAGTTAGCATCAGGAAATTGCTTGATAATGCAAAATGGGGGGGGGGGGGGGGGGGGTTATTCGCAAGAAAAAGCAAGGGGGGAGCCGGAGAAGGGAAGAAAAGGGGAGGGGAGGGCGGTATTTCCGTGGGGAGGGGCGCTTGCTGCTAGCCTATTCATCTTACCGCGGTTCACATTCGCCAGCTGGCGTAGTATTTGGCTTTAGCTCATTTACTCGATAGCCTCGCAGCATCCAATTGGATTGGAGGAATTTATTCTGGACGTCGTGGTTGGGTCTGCGCTGCAAAATTGGCTGCTTACCTGATGACGTTAATTTAAAACATGTGTTAGGTGTTTCGCTCATAGCGGGAATAGGATTCACTATGTCGACTTTTATCGCCGCACTGGGTTTTGACGCGCAACCCGAGCATCTCCATAACGCAAAAACATCGATCCTGGTCGCCTCAGTTCTTTCCGCAGTCCTTGGTGTTTTATATTTTCGTATACTATCTACAAAAAGTTATAACAGGTCCCTCAATTCGACACCAGGAAATGGCGCGAATTAGTTCAGACGTAACGTTTTGGAGTTTCGCATGGAGTTACTTAGCACAAATAAACATTTAAACGACACCAGGCTAGCACAGCGAATACGTAATCGATCAATCGATATACCATTTAACGTTCGGTTACCAAACGGAAGTATTTTGCGGTTTGGAGAAGGAGACCCGGCGTTTATCCTTACTGTTAATGACCATAATGCCTTGTCAGCTATTGCAAGGTTTGATGAACTGCGATTTACCGAAGCATACATAAATGGCGGCCTGGACATTGAAGGGGAAATGTGGGCGGTTTTAAACTGCCGTGAGGCTTTTCGTGATCTGCATCCGCTTCATCACTTCTGGCGACGATTACTGCCCTTTATAACGGGTCAATTGCATACCAACGAGCATGCAATACACGATCACTATGACTATGACTATGAACAATTTTTCCCTGAAATTCCTGGTTCAATCCGCTGTTACTCGCAATCCATCTTTGAACATGACGATGAGTCTCTTGAAACAGCGCGATCACGAAAACTGAACACTATAGTGAAAGACTGCAGCCTTAAACCGGGCGATCGAGTGCTGGATGTAGGCGGTGGCTGGGGGGCATTTGTCGAACACGCTGGAAAACAGGGAATTCATGTTACAGCGCTTACGCTTGCAAGGAATTCTGAACGGTTTCTAGGTGATTTAATACAACGCCTTCAATTGCCCTGCGATGTTAAATACATGGATTTTTATGAGTATGAATCGCTAGAACCCTATGATGCTATTGTTATTCTTGGTGTCATGGAGCACCTTCCGAATTATCGTGCTGTCCTGAAGCAGTTCCGGCGATTATTGCGGCCCGGCGGTAAAATTTATTTAGATGCCAGTTCTTACCGAGAAGAATATTCTAAACCGACATTTATATCGCGTTACGCGTTCCCAGGAAATCACCGTTACTTTTGTTTGCATGATTTTCTGTCTCAAGTCTAAAAAACGAATCTGGAATTAAACAGTGTTCATAACGATCGCCACAGTTATTACCTGACTTGCAGAGAGTGGGCGAAAAACCTTGAACCAGCACACGATGAAATCATTAATCGTTGGTGTGAACAGCTTTACCGAATATTTCATCTCTATCTTTGGGGTTCGGCGCATGCCTTTTTTTAAGTCGTAGTATGGATGCCTACAGGGTAGTTTTAGAGCTACCTGCGAATAGGTGTCATAGCAGCTCTTCACAAAGAATACAACATTAGAGATGAAACAATGGTGGGATTCAAACATTTAGCGGAACATAACATTCACATTAAATTCCCTCCTGTGGGCCGCCGACGCTCCTTACGTCGCGGGGTTTATGTGGGCGTTAGCCATGATCAGGATAAATCAATGATAGGGGGGTACGTTGATCGACGAAAAGCCAGGTCGAAATTGACGCAAATTGATACAAATTTTTATAGTGGAACTGGATCAATTTGAAACAGTGGGGCTTGATTCACTTTTAACACTCGATTGTGAAACAGTAGATCAGTAAGCTAATATTGTTTGGTTTGGTGGTGAACCTGTGCACTATGATGAAGAGTCGGGTATGGCGCTATTGTCTGTCTCAGCAGAAGGCATCGATTTCGTATGCAGGTGTTCAGGCGAATTAGATGAGTGGTACAACATCAATGTAATAAAACGGAGAAAACAATGAGCAAGAAAGAACTGTATAAACAGAAAATGCAGGCCCAGTTGGACGAATGGGAAGCAGAGGTAGACAGGTTCAAGGCTAAGGCTTCTGGAGCCAGTGCCAATGTGCAACTGGAAATGAACAAGGAGATCACCGCACTGAAAGGCAAGATAGAACAAGGAAAGACTAAGCTTGCTGAAATGGCGGACGCTAGCGAAGATGCGTGGGAGTCAATCAAAGAGGGTGTAGATTCCACGTGGGATTCGCTAAAGGCTGCCGTCAGTGACGCAAAAGCGAAGTTCAAAGGATAGTTAACAGTATTTATCGAGTTTATTGATATTTAGAAGGTATTCTGATGCGTAAGAGAATTATCAATCCAGTTCAGGAGCAAAACGTATATTCTGATCAGAACTGGCTGGATATCGAGAAACTTGCGGTAGCTGAGGTCACCTCAGAGGATGATGCTTATCCGATCGAGTCCGCATTACTGCCCGGCAACGATTCTGGATGGCGCGCCTCAAGTCCAGGAGAGCAGATGATAAGGCTTCTCTTTGACAATCCTCAGAGGCTCGAATGGATCAGACTGAACTTCGAAGAGTTAGATATTGAACGTACGCAAGAATATGCCTTACGTTGGTCTCCTGACGGCGGACATTCGTATCAGGAAATTATACGTCAGCAATGGAACTTCAGTCCCGAAGGTGCAACCAGTGAGATCGAGGAATACGAAGTAGATCTCCCGGCAGTTACTATTCTTGAGTTGAGCATCAATCCAGATATAAGTAAGAAAAATGTTTTCGCGTCTTTAGCGGAGTTGCGGCTTGCCTAACAAAGGGGCCAGGCGGACAGTCCTCCGCGGTGTTCGTTTGTGCTTATTAACAGCGCAAGCCTCACAACGCTACGGCCTGCCGCTTAACGCCGGCGTTAGGCAAACATAGTGAAATTAAGTTTTAACTTAGAGGATGCAAGTCAAGTTGCTATTGGAGCTTTTGCTTTAGCGAGACTGTAAATTAGTTTGTGTATTTGCTTATCATTAACCCCAACGGGAGATAAGCACGATGAATAAAAAAGAAATGTTAGCCTTTGCAAAAGAGGCAGCTAAAAGCATGAAAACAGAGAAAGACCTGAGTGACTTTAGTCGCATGCTTAAAAAGGTCACGGTTGAGGCAGCACTCGGTGCTGAGCTGGATGAGCACCTTGGGTACGACAGGAATCAGCCCTCTATTGGTTCTAATAGTCGTAACGGCCACACATCAAAGACACTGTATACCGACAACGGAGCCATTGACCTTAACGTGCCGCGAGACAGGGATAGCTCATTCGAGCCCCAGCTTGTTCAAAAGCAGCAGACTCGATTCACGGGTATGGATGACAAGATACTATTTCTCTACGCCCAAGGGATGACAACGCGAGAAACCTGTCAAACGTTTAAAGAATTATATGACGCAGATGTGTCAGCCAGTCTTATCTCCAAAGTCACTAACGCGGTAATGGAGCGTGTGGTTGAATGGCAATTTCGTCCACTTGACCCTGTGTACCCCATTGTTTATTTGGACTGCATTGTGGTCAAAATTCGACAAGATAAACAGGTGATTAACAAAGCGATTTATTTAGCGCTTGGGGTTAATGTTGAGGGGCATAAAGAGCTACTGGGTATGTGGTTATCAGAAAATGAAGGGGCTAAATTCTGGCTTGGTATTCTAACGGAGCTGAAAAATCGTGGCTTAGAAGATATTCTCATCGCTTGCGTAGACGGGCTTAAAGGCTTCCCTGAAGCGATACAGGCAGTGTACCCTCAAACGCATATCCAGCTTTGCATTGTGCATATGGTGCGCAACAGCATGAAGTTTGTTCCTTGGCGTGACTACAAGGCCGTTGCGGCAGATCTAAAGCGCATCTATCAATCGTCAACCGAAGAAGAAGCGGCTGGCAATCTTGAAGAATTTGCCAAATCGCTGGGATGAAAAGTATCCGCAGATCTCTCGCAGCTGGCGGGCGGCCTGGGACAATCTCAACACGCTTGTTCCGCTATCCGCCGGAGATTCCGTAAGGCCATCTACACGACCAACGCCATTGAGTCATTAAACAGCGTTATCCGGAAAGTGATCAAAAAACGGAAACTGTTTCCCACGGATGATTCCGCCAGGAAGGTTGTTTACCTGGCGATACTGGAAGCATCTAAAAAATGGACCATGCCGATCTGCCAGCAGGAGTTGCTGGCTTATGGTGCAGGAGCCATGTCTATGGCGGCTGGTGAATACGTATCCGTCAGTTCTCAGTCTGATACAGAAAATGCCGATCTGGCACTCGAAAAAATATCATTAGAGAACGATATAGAGTTTGAAACTGATGAACTCGCAAAAATTTATCAAAATAGAGGGCTTGAACCTAATCTAGCAAAAACAGTAGCTATACAATTAATGGCGCACGACGCGCTTGGTGCGCATGCTAGAGACGAAATTGGTATATCAGAGAGTGCCAGTGCCCGCCCGGCTCAGGCAGCATTTTATTCAGCCGGTACGTTTACAGTCGGTGCCGCACTTCCATTATTAGTGGCATGGACCATCTCAGGAAGTTACCTGATACCTTCAGTAGCTATTTTCTCGCTGGTATTCCTGGCGCTCCTTGGTGGGATTGCAGCACGCACTGGTGGTGCATCGATTACTGTCGGCGCCATTAGAGTGACTTTTTGGGGTGCGCTGGCAATGGGTTTAACCGCAGCAGTAGGTCGTATATTTGGTGTTGCGACATAATGAGTTGTTTACCTATAGCACTAATCTATCTACATGCAGCTAACAATTGGGTCAAGTTGACGCCAAAAAACGGCGCAGCTTACTCTGAACGTTCGCTGCACAAGTAGAAGCGAAATTAGCTATGACATCAAAAAGAAAAGAACTAAATTGCGCGTTACTTAAAGGCATCGAAACTGGCGACGCTGCGGCAGTTGCTGTTGTCAATGAGGAAAAGTACATTCACCACAACCCCCAGGCTCACGAAGGTAGCGAGGGTCTGGCAGCGTTGTCCGAGCGCCTGTCGAAAACCTCTCCCAGCGTCAAAGTCGTACGTGTCTTCGTGGATGGTATGGCCGTTGAGCACTGGGACAACATCCAGCAAAGACAGGGTTTCAAACCATCCGGTCATACTATGGTCGATGAACCGACCGAAGTAACCGATCTGGAGCGGACTGTAGATAATCGAGAAATTGTACGATCCTTCGTTGATGGTATGTCGTCACTGCATTCGGCGCTATCCGATCCCGCCTCAAGCGATGGCATCACGATACAATAAGACAAAATGCACCGCCTTCTAGCAGAGGGGAGTTTCGTGCTTTCGGTTAGTGAAGCTTATCTTAACGGAGTCCACTCCTCGTTTTATGATCTTTTTTCGGGTTGCCCATGACAGGCTTGTAAACACTGGGATACGACAGAAGCGATCACCCCTCGCAATGAATGGAAGAACGACAACGGCAAGTTTTAAGGCAGTATTCAAATTATTGGTACTCGCACCTCAAGACGCCGAATAAATACAGGAGTATATATAGATGATCAAATTTGTTATGTGCAAAACACGACACCCGCATTTTATTGATAGTCAAAATCAATTATTATATTAAAAATAAACGATTATACAAATCGTTATAAATGACCTAAATTGTGGCATGGGTACAATATGCAGTTGTACTGATAACGAATTATTTCTACGTACAAAACAGGAGATTAACCGATGTCTGAAAACAAATGCCCGGTGATGCACGGCGCTGCTACAGAGAGCAGCATGTCGAACATGGAATGGTGGCCGAAGGCCCTGAACCTCGACATTCTGCATCAACACGATACCAAGACCAATCCGATGGGAGAAGGCTTCAACTATCGTGAAGAGGTCAAGAAACTCGACGTGGCTGCGCTCAAGAAAGACCTGCACGCGCTGATGACTGACAGCCAGGCGTGGTGGCCGGCGGACTGGGGTCACTACGGTGGTCTCATGATCCGCATGTCATGGCATGCGGCCGGTACCTATCGTACCGCTGATGGTCGGGGTGGTGCAGGCACTGGCAATCAGCGTTTTGCGCCGATCAACTCCTGGCCGGACAACGTGAACCTGGACAAGGCGCGGCGTCTGCTCTGGCCGATCAAGAAGAAATACGGCAACAAGCTCAGCTGGGCCGATTTGATTGCCTACGCCGGCACCATCGCCTATGAATCCATGGGCCTGAAGACCTTCGGCTTCGGTTTCGGCCGCGAGGATATCTGGCACCCGGAAAAGGACACCTACTGGGGTTCGGAGAAGGAATGGCTCGCCCCCAGCGGTAGCGAAGGCAGCCGTTACTCCGGCGAGCGCGATCTCGAAAACCCGCTGGCCGCCGTGATGATGGGTCTGATCTACGTCAACCCTGAAGGTGTGGACGGTAATCCGGACCCACTCAAGACGGCCCACGATGTGCGCGTGACTTTTGCCCGCATGGCCATGAACGACGAGGAAACCGTTGCCCTCACTGCCGGTGGACACACGGTGGGCAAATGCCACGGTAACGGCGATGCCACGCTGCTCGGCCCAGTGCCCGAGGCTGCTGATATCGAAGATCAGGGTCTGGGCTGGATCAACAAGACCAAGCGCGGTATTGGTCGCGACACCGTGTCCAGTGGTCTTGAAGGCGCATGGACGACCCACCCCACCCAGTGGGACAACGGCTACTTCTCCCTTTTGCTCAACTACGAGTGGGAACTGAAGAAAAGCCCGGCCGGCGCATGGCAGTGGGAACCTATCGACATCAAGGAAGAAGACAAGCCGGTCGATGTTGAAGACCCGTCCATCCGCTACAACCCGATCATGACCGATGCCGACATGGCCATGAAGATGGACCCTGAGTATCGGAAGATCTCTGAACGGTTCTACAAAGACCCTGAATACTTCTCCGAAGTATTTGCGCGGGCATGGTTCAAACTGACACACCGTGACATGGGACCGAAGACGCGTTACATCGGTCCCGATGTACCGCAAGAAGACCTGATCTGGCAGGATCCGGTTCCGGCCGGGAGCACCAACTACGATGTTCAGGCCGTGAAAGGCCAAAATTGCAGCCAGTGGTCTGAGCGTCAGCGAAATGGTCTCCACCGCCTGGGACAGCGCCAGAACCTTCCGTGGTTCGGATATGCGCGGCGGTGCCAACGGCGCACGTATCCGCCTGGCCCCGCAGAAGGACTGGGAAGGCAACGAGCCGCAGCGTCTGAATAAGGTGCTGGCCGTTCTTGAACCGATTGCTGCCGAGAGCGGCGCAAGCGTGGCAGATGTGATCGTGCTGGCAGGTAACGTTGGTGTCGAGCAAGCTGCCAAGGCCGCTGGCTTTGATATTACCGTTCCCTTCTCGCCTGGCCGCGGGGATGCAACAGACGAGATGACCGATGCAGAATCCTTCGAGGTGATGGAACCTCTCCATGACGGCTATCGCAACTGGCTCAAGAAGGACTATGTCGTCAGCGCGGAAGAGCTGATGCTCGACCGCACGCAACTGATGGGGCTGACCGCCCATGAGATGACGGTGCTGGTCGGCGGTATGCGTGTGCTCGGCACCAACCACGGTGGCACGAATCACGGAGTTTTCAGCGATAGTGTAGGCGTACTGACGAACGACTTCTTCGTGAACCTGACGGACATGAACAACACGTGGAAGCCCGCCGGTAATAACCTGTATGAAGTCCGCGATCGCAAGACAGACAAGGTCAAGTGGACGGCGACGCGGGTTGATCTCGTGTTAGGTTCCAACTCGATCCTTCGTGCCTATGCCGAAGTCTATGCACAGGATGACAACAAGGAAAAGTTTGTACAGGACTTCGTAGCAGCCTGGACGAAAGTAATGAACGCCGACCGCTTCGATTTGTCCTAAGCTTCGATACGCATCCGCTCGCTGCAAATAATTGCGGCGAGCGGATACATAAGTACCACAGGGGACAGACAGAGAAAATGAATGCCTGCTCCTGTCCAAAATGTGACGTAATAACATTTAAATCATAAGGAGATATTACAAATCACGAGGCGACCCAGTCGGAGGCTAAAACCGCCCTGCGGTATTTTACGCCGCTGGTCTTAAACGTTATAAATCGCAAGAGAGAAACATGACTAATCCTATTATTGCAGACAACAAACCCGTTAAAGTGACCCTTACAAAAGGGCAGGAATACTATTTTTGCACATGCGGTCGATCTGAAAATCAGCCGTTTTGCGATGGTTCACATGTTGGGACACCATTTAAACCAAAGGTTATTGTTGCAGAAGAAGATGGTGACGCATATTTATGCGCATGCAAGCATAGTGGTAACAGGCCGTTTTGTGACGGAACGCATCAAAAGTTTAGTGATGACCAGGTAGGCAAAGAAGGACCGGGCCTGGAAGCAGAGAAAACAGGCCCCCCTGTCGCGGTTGCCACACCTGAAGAGCCTACCGTAGAGTTTATTCATCAATTAGCGAAAGATGGTCTGAGGACATTTGGTCATCATGGACCAATGACCTCTATGGGCGTACCTCGTCACGAACTGCCTCATTGGGATGATCTGCAAATCATGGTGGCGCAGATGGCAACCAAGCCCTTGATGGAAGATCATGATGTGTCCGCTGAACTCGTTATTGGGCCCGAAGCCAGAAAACCTTTGACGTTAAAGATTCCCCTGTTTGTGTCCGATATGAGCTTTGGTGCTTTATCTGAAGAGGCTAAAGTCGCCCTGGCGCGTGGCGCCGAGCTTTCGGACACAGGTATTTGTTCAGGTGAAGGTGGTATGTTGCCTGAAGAACAGGCAGAGAATTCGCGCTATTTTTACGAATTGGCGAGTGCGAAATTCGGTTACCGGGAAGAATTGCTGGAAATGGTCCAGGCTTTTCATTTCAAGGGCGGACAAGGCGCCAAAACGGGAACCGGAGGCCACCTTCCGGGCAACAAGAACAAAGGAAAAATATCGCAAGTCAGAAATATACCGGAAGGAAAGGCGGCAATATCGCCACCCACATTCAAAGACCTTTCTACGGTTGCTGATTTCAAGCGATTTGCGGATCGTGTCAGAGAGATATCCGGAGGTATACCCGTGGGTTTCAAGCTCAGTGCAAATCATATTGAAAAAGACATTCAATTTGCGCTGGATGCTAGTGCAGACTACATCATACTCGATGGCCGGGGTGGCGGCACTGGCGCCGCACCTGAGATATTCAGAAATCATATCAGTGTGCCGACTATTCCTGCCCTTGCAAGAGCGCGTCGATATTTAGATAACCAGGGAGCCAGTGGTCGCGTGACGTTAATCATAACTGGTGGATTACGTCTGCCGATTGACTTCGTTAAAGCCATGGCATTGGGTGCTGATGGCATTGCCCTTTCCAATAGCGCAATGCAGGCAATCGGCTGTGTTGCCGCAAGAATCTGTAATACCAACAACTGTCCGGCAGGTATCGCTACCCAGAATGAGGAACTACGAAAGAAACTGAATATCGAGAAATCAGCATTACAATTGAATAACTTTTTTACAGCATCTGTAGAACTCATGCAGGTTATGGCACGAGCATGTGGCCATGATGCATTAAACCAATTCAATTATGATGATCTTGCGACCTGGAATCGAGAAATGGCTTTGTTATCAGGTGTGCGGTATTCCGGTTTTGATGGTTCAATTAACGACCAATAAGAGAAGGCAGCTGGTTCGTGTGATAACTCCGCTACGCTTATTTTCGCCTCACCGCGTACTCGTTATTTGTCTAGACGCACGTTTATCATAAATAAGAGTAATTAAGGTCTATCTATATGAGCCTTAACGAAAAGACTGACCAGATGGACTGGAAGGATGAGTCTGGCTAGATGCTTATATCTATTGTTTCAGGTCTTTTACTTTCATATTTGTATATTTATTACCAGAGATTTCCAGATGCAGATAATTTAACTATTGTTGTAATCTGCTGTGTAGCATTCTATGTGTTCAGTATCATATTAAGAATACAAAATCATAGAGGGAAAGCAATAACAGGTAAACCTGGGTTTAATGAAAAAGCATTAAAGTATTTTTTTCCGGTACCAGGTTTTGTAATAGGTATAGCACTTTTATTATTATAGATTTTTTGAACAATGCAGAATAAACATATAAAAAAGAGAATTAAACTGAACATATGTCATTGGGAAAAATGTCAACAGTGAAATTATCACAGGTGATTATGTCTTTAGATTTCGATGATAAAAATTAGAAAAATGCACGGTATTTTGGATTCACTATTTTCCATAAGTTGGTATACAAGATGAGAACAGCAAAACCGCATACGCGATTGAGAAGATTTATCAGGGATGTCGTTGCCCATACGCCATTTGCTAAAATGGTAGTTCTATTGACCGTATTGTGGTTAATATTTTCCGCTGGTGTATACCTGGCAGAACGGAGTACTGTTGGCGCGTCAATTAATACGTATGGAGAAGCACTGTATTGGGGGGTGGCTGCATTTTCTACTGCAGGAATCGCAGATGCGCCGGTGTCTGGTACTGCTCAGTTAGTTGGTGGCCTATGGATAGTAATTGGTTCAGTGCTGTTCTTCGGAACAATCGTAGCAACTGTTACGACCTATTTTATGAGGCCTATGCAGCGTCCCCATAAGAAGATAATCGATACGATAGAGTATAACCTTGAGCAATTAAATGATCTGTCACTAGAAGAGCTTGATTTGTTGAGGGAAACAGTTGACACACTGATCGTTCATGTCGAACGCTTAAAGGAAAAACAATCAAAGGGATAGTCGAAATCAAACAATGGCTTAGAGAAGGGCTGGCTTTTTCGCTGGCTCTTAAAAACCAAGCTCTGAAGCAATGCGTTAGCTCTGTAATGATGTTAATCAAATAAAAGGTGATTTAGTAGTGGAAAATATAATACAAATTCTGATTGAATAAACTACTCTTTGGATGCCGAGAAAAGGAGGTGCAGTATTCATCTTAATCGTATTTTTTATTATTTCAAAAGTAATTAAGCGTGCAATTATCGAGGGAGCTGAGCAGCTAAAACTTGATCGCAATCTCACTTCACTCTTAGCCCGCATAAGCAGTTTGACAGGAATAACAGTTCTCCAGCAGGAAGACAGTAAGAACCTGGTAGCAAAGGAAAAATAGCAAATAATCTAATCAACTTTGACTCTATTTAGATTGACCAAAAAGCGGCCGATGTCGGGGTTATATTGGTCATTGCAAAATTTTATACTCAGGTTTTATCACTATCGCATCTATTAATCGCGTTTGCACTTATTGTGTTTTTGGCGCCAGGCAATTACGCAAGCGGTATTTCTATATTATCGTTCGAATAACAACCTGGTGGATGATGCTTAAATCCGGTGTCCACCCTACGTTTGCCGGTGTCGCAATTGCTTTGACTATACCAGCACGTCCAAAGTTGACATCGGAAAAACTAGCCATTAATGCGAAGACAATAATCAACTCAATACAGAAAAAGTCAGAACCTGTCGATGTTCTTGGCAGTCGTACGGGGACCATGAACAGGTGCTAGAGGTACGTGATTTTGCGGAACGTGCCGGTACACCACTGCGTCGCTGGGAGGATGCGCTGGAGTTACCCGTGGCTCTATTTATCTTACCCCTGTTTGTGCTGACCAATGCCGGCGTGCCCTTTAGCTTGTCCTCATTTATCGAAAGTCTTCAGCATCCGACCGGATTAGGCATTGTTACTGGACTCATCCTCGGGAAATTTATCGGCTTTTCCGGTGCGTGCTGGCTGGGTCTGCGCTACAAAATTGGCTGTATACCCGATGGTGTTAATCTTAAACATGTCATTGAAGTCTTCCTCATAGCCGGAATTGGATTTACTATGTCCACATTTATTGCAACGATGGGATTTGGCTCACAACCAGTACATCTGCAAAGTGCAAAATCATCTATTCTGGTTGCTTCATTAATTTCTGCAATCCTCGGTGTGTTGTATATTCGATTTGTTGCTGCAAAGAAACAGATCATGTCACTCAATTCAACGCCAAAAGGCGGCGCGAATGAGTTTAATCGTTAGGAAAAATAATGAATTTAAGCTTTAACTTAGAGGATGCAAGCCAAGTAACTATTGGTGCCTTTGCTTTAGCAGTTCCAATTTCGTTCTCTGAAGAGGCCTGGAAACTAGGCGAGACACTTCCTTTATCTAATCTACTAATGATATTTATTCTGTCTATTTCATTCTTGGGCTTCTTCGCATATGAAAGTGTATTCCAAGGCAATATTAAACACAGGGTCCCCGTTTTCTTGTTGCGTATAGCTATTGCTTATACAATTACAGCATTAGTCGTAGCGTTAGTATTGCTTTCTTTAAATAAATTCCCGTTATTTATAGACACAGCTATCGCATTTAAACGTTTAATAGTAATTACAATGCCTGCTTCTATGGGGGCTATCATTGTGGATAGCTTTGACAAAGAGTAAATCGCCTGACAACTTGTTCAAGTTGATTTCAAGCGCTATGCATTCGTAGTATGTCTCGGCTTTTGTGTTTACGGTGGTCATGTTACGCTTGGTGCAAAGCTTTTTTTACAACTTAACATTGCGTTAGTCGAATCAAATATAAATTAACAGGAGAAAAAAATGTCGAATGAAGGCTACCACGAGCCCATTGAAGAACTCACTGATGAAACACTGGATATGCATCGAGCGATAACTTCATTGATGGAGGAGTTAGAAGCAGTTGATTGGTATAACCAGCGAGTTGATGCGTGTAAGGACGACGAGTTGAGAGCAATACTTGCGCACAACCGAGATGAAGAAAAAGAGCATGCAGCAATGGTCCTGGAATGGATAAGAAGAAAAGATCCTGCTATGGATAAAGAACTAAAAGACTATCTATTTACCGAAAAACCAATTGCACATAAATAGGCAAGCCAGACAAGGCAATTCAACCTCGACAACGCAAAAAGACTCGCCGCCGGTTACTGCACCATGTATATAGTAAACACCCAGACAAAAGGCCCGCCATTGACCGACCTTTGTCAGACAACAAGTGAATTACTATGCAGCGGCTGCTAATGCCTCTAATGCCTTGATGATCTCTACTGGCTCGCAGCGCTCGATGTAATTTTTATTTATAAAGGCAAAGCTAATCGTGCCATCGCGGTCGATGACATATGCCGCCGGGATTGGTAACTCCCAGCTGTCATCACCATTGGCGGCCGGCACATCCAGGCCCCATTTGAGATACAGCGGCACCATGCTCGGGGGTACATCCATGACAATGCCATACTCACGCGCTACTTTGTTACCGACATCGCTTAACACATCAAACGGCAATTGATGTTTTTCTTTGGTGCTCATTGAATTGTCCGGCAGTTCGGGAGAAATGCCAATAAGGTTGGCACCCAGTTCACGAATCCTCGGCAGCGCATCGGCCAGCGCCTTGAATTCCAGATTGCAATACGGACACCAGCCACCGCGATAAAAACTGATTACTAACGGTCCGTCTTTTAATAACGCGGTTAACGATAAGTCACCCCCGGTGGCATTGGGCAGGGTAAAGTCCTTGGCCTGCTCACCGACGTTTAGTGCATTCTCGCCATAAGGGGTGTTTGTGATCACATCAAAGCCCTGCATAACGGCAGATTTGTCGGTCTCATCCAGGCCATTAATAAAGTTGTTGGTCAGTTCCTGGGTTTGTTCAGTTAAACTCATGGTTGTCTCCTGATGTTATGATATGCGCTCAGTAAAATTCCTGTCACTCACACCTTATTTTTCCAGCCAACATCATGCGGTATAAAGTCAGCGGATTTTGCTTTAATGTCAGAAATTTTAGAAAAACGATGTACATGTTCTGTCTTATTATGTGTGTTGGATTTGTTCAGCAAGCCAGTCATCCAGCTGTTTGACTTCCTGTTGAATGAAAGCTTTGTCTTGAAAAGCATTGGATAAGGTTGCAATGCCCTGACTGCGCGCCAGCAAATGCATGGCCAATGCTTCGGCCTGAGCTTCATCTTTACCGAGCAGTGTGAATTGACCGGTTAACCAGTGACGAAATAGCGCAAATAACTTATTGGCTTCTTGCTTTGAGGCATGATTGAGTTTGGCCAGTTCTGTGCATAAGGTACCGACTGGACAACCATAGCGTTGAATGTTCGACTGGTTGTCGTAAATCATATGAATAAAGCAGCGAATGTTCTCCACCGGTGTGTTGCCCTGCGTCTCCCAGGTTTGCAACATGTCGCCTGTTTTAGCGAGACGCTTATCGATTACCGCATCAAGAATGTCATCTTTCGTTTTGAAGTGATAATAAAAATTACCACGCGAGATCTGTACGGCATCAGCAATATCGGCAAACGAGGTATTCTCAAAGCCCTGCGTATAAAACAACGCATCAGCGGCTTCGACAATACGTTCGCGTGCCTGTTGTGCCTTCGGTCCCATGGGTTATGCCTTTATGGGTTTCACGCCGTTTCGGTTTCCGGTTCTTCATAAACCGGATAATCGGTATAGCCATGCTCATCACCGCCATAAAAGGTCTCCTGATCAGCCTCGTTTAATGGCAAGTTGTGGGCAAAGCGATGCACCAGGTCTGGATTGGCCAGGAACGGCACACCAAAAGACACCATATCGGCATCGCCGTTTTGCAATGCGTTTTTTGCACGCGCCAGGTCATAGCCGTTATTTGCCATGTATGGAGCATCGAAGCGATCGCGCAACGCGCGATAATCAACACTGGCCGACTTCGTCATCATGTCGCCCTCGAGCACATGCAAATAGGCCAGGCCGCGTTGGTTAAGTTGATCAACAAAATAGCCAAAGTGCGCCTGCGGATCCGAATCGGACATCGAATTAAAACTGTTCTCTGGCGTAATTCGCACTCCGACATGATGCGCCGGCCACCGTTCGCACACCGCATCGAGTACTTCGTTTAATAAACGCATGCGATTTTCAACGCTACCACCGTATTGATCATCACGCTGATTGGAGCCATCACGTAAAAACTGATCAAGCAAATAACCATTTGCGGCATGCACTTCAACACCATCGAAGCCGGCCCGGCTCGCCATCTCGGCAGCATGACGATATTGCGCGACAATGTCGGGTAACTCATCGGTGGCAAGAGCACGGGGCGTCACAAACGGTTGCAAGCCTTCATACGTAAATGCATCACCTTCCGGGGCAATGGCGGACGGCGCCACCGGCGTGGCGTTGTTCGGTAACAGGCTAGGGTGCGATATGCGCCCGCAATACCACAACTGAATAAAGATATGTCCACCTTCTTTATGCACCGCATCAGTGACGCGCCGCCAGCAGGTGACCTGTTCATCGGTATAAATGCCCGGCGTGGCTGGATAGCCGACACCGTCGGGTGATACCTGCGAGGCCTCGGTAATAATCAATCCGGCGCTGGCCCGCTGCGAATAATACTTTACCGCGATCGGTGGCGGGGCAAGTTGTTCATCGGCGCGATTACGCGTCATTGGCGCCATGACAATGCGGTTGGATAAAGTTAAATCGCCAATGGCGATGGGGTCGTACAGGCTGGCATTACTCATGATTTATACACTCCTGTGTGAATGCTTGAAATAAAAGGTTAAATTAGGACGCTTATCCTAAAAATGACCAAATAATAGGACGTATGCCCTAAGATATCAAGCCGGGAGAGAAGTTCAAAACTTGCAGCAGGCCAAACAACAGTTCGGCCTCAAGCAACACAAGAAACTAAATCGCCAGCAACGAGCTCAGCAAAGGCAGGGTAATCAGTTTTATATTGTGGGTCTTTTCTTTCATAATAGGCACTTCATGAGCAAGAAGTGCCAGCAGACAACTATCCCCGAGTAATTAGTTTAAGTACTTAGCGCAGTGTGGATGGGTTATTGAGCAGATAAGTTAGCGATAAATAAAAAAATATGTATAAGACCTGCAACTAAAATTGGCGAATTGTTTGATAGAGTAGAGTCAGATATGGAGCCGATAATTGAAGTGTTATGAGTTTAATGGTTATTCGGTATCGGACGATCAAGGGTTCGATGACATCTATAGAAACGTATGAAAAGCGATACGCAACATGAAAGCCTGGATTATTCGAAAAGCGGGTGGAGCCGAGCAATTTCAGCTTGAGGAGGTAGAAACGCCAAGCCCACGAGAGGGCTGGTCACTAATTCGAATTCGCGCATTTGGACTGAACCGATCAGAATGGTTCACTCGAATAGGAGATTCCCCTACCGTGCAGTTTCCACGGGTGCTTGGAATTGAATGCGTGGGAGAAATCGTGGACGCGGGGGGATTGGATTTGGATCCCGGCACCACTGTCGCTGCAATAATGGGCGGAATGGGCCGTCAATTTGATGGCTCCTATGCAGATACACTTTGGTTCCACATCAGTGTGTATTTTCAATTCGCACCAAATTGCCCTGGGAAAAGTTTGCCGCCCTTCCCGAGATGCTTCAAACCACTCACGGGTCGTTATATGCCGGACTCGAGATCGACCGAGCAAAATCTCTATTGATTCGGGGAGGTACGTCTTCGATTGGAATGGCCGCCCTGGCCCTGGCCAAGTATGCCGGTTTGAAAGTTGTTACCACTACTCGCGGTCCGGGAAAAATTGATGAACTCAAAGCTGCAGGCGCAGACGAGGTCTGGATCGATAATGGCGAAATACACCAGCAAATCGAGGAACAACGTGGAGAGCCCTATGATCGAGTAATTGAGTTAATCGGTGCGAGCACTTTGCTCGATTCGCTACGTTGTGTCGGACCTGGTGGTATCGTTTGTATGACGGGAATTCTTGGTGGAGAATGGGTCCTCAATGACTTCCATCCAATGGGGGATATACCTACTGCGGTCAAGCTGACTTCATATAGCGGTGAGGCGGCGGATCTGGCGCCCACGCAACTACAAGGTTATATCGGCCTCGTGGAAAATGGAGAACTAGAAGTTAAGACGGGCCCTGTTTTTGATTTTGAGGAGTTGGTAGGGGCTCATAAGCTAATGGATGCCAATCAGGCAGGAGGGAAGATAGTTATTCGCGGTAAAGAATGAACACCCTATTACCAACACAAAATGAGGATAAATTAATGTCAAACGAAGGCTATCATGAACCAGTCAATGAACTTTCAGACGAGACAAGAGATATGCATAGAGCGATTACATCGTTAATGGAGGAATTAGAAGCAGTTGACTGGTATAACCAGCGAGTAGATACGTGTAAAGATAGTGAGCTAAAGGCAATACTTGCCCACAATCGTGATGAAGAAAAAGAACATGCCGCGATGGTGCTTGAATGGATTCGCCGTAAAGACCCCTCGTTTGACAGCGAATTAAAGGATTACTTGTTTACCGATAAACCAATTGCTCATGAGTAAGAGTCGCCCGGCAAACGCATGCAGTCGGACAAAGTGCCCGCTACACGATCACTTTGCCGCTGATGCGAAGCGTTAGGCAACAAGCGGAGATCTGTATAGTGTCACAGTCAAAACAGAGACAAATCCTGGGGCTTATCGGTTGGCTCGTTGTGAGCTTTGCCGCTTCTGCCGTTGGAGCTTTTGCATCAATGCAGGCGAAGTCTTTTTACAGCCAGCTAGCCCAGCCTGCCTGGGCACCGCCTCCATGGATTTTCGGGCCAGTCTGGACAGTTCTGTATGTCATGATGGCTCTCGCCGCATGGCTGGTATGGCGCTCCGGAGGATTCCGCACCAATCGCATCGCGCTCTCGTTATTTCTAGTGCAACTCGCACTGAACGCCCTCTGGAGCTGGGTCTTCTTTGCCTGGCATTTCGGTGCCCTGGCATTTGCCGACATCGTGTTGCTTTGGGTCCTTATTGTTGCCACCCTTGTTTTTTTCTGGCGCGTGCGTCCTCTAGCCGGCGCTCTCCTCATTCCGTACCTGCTATGGGTCAGTTTCGCATCTGCACTCAACTACGCTTTATGGCAGCTCAACCCCCAGGTTTTAGGTTAGTGGCGTGCTGCCTGAAAATCAGGACAACAAGGACCCCGCGCCAACGCACTCGCGCATGCTAGCTGTGACGTTAGGCATACAAATATGGGATCTAACGAAAAAAATCGGGCATCGGTTAGGAAGGCATGAAGCACATGCCATACAAACACATGAATTGATCTTTGGGGCAAGATGAAAAACTATTGATAATGAATCTTTTATAAACCTTATGTATTGGAAAATTATTACAACACTATGACTATGAAGCTTATACAAAAACGCTTTTTTAAAGGCACCAGGGAATTCGAAATCATCGATGATGCCGTATATGTGCGGATGAAAGGGCTGCTAAAAGAGGAAAAGTCGACTGTGGGTCTATCGATACTAAACCCTGAACCGGTGGTGTCCGGGTCAGAGCTGGAGTTTCATGGACGAACCAAGCGTGAGCCTCTGCTATCACTGTTAATAAATAATCCCAATGCTGAGAAATTTAATACCTTTGTCGATGCGCTGAAGCAAAGAGTCCTGGCAGAGGGCAACGCCTATGCAGGAGTTGAGGAAGTATCCCCTGAAACTTCACGGTCTGAAGCCCTTGGTTGGAATGTGTATGAGGAACCACCGGACTTCGAGGAAGATGACGAGACGCGAGAGAGATTTAGCCATCAGGCTGTCAATGCAGAAAGACTGGATAATGATATCGCCATGCTGAAAACCTATCTGGATGAGGATGAGATCAGGCCCTTGCTCGTTTCTCTTAAAACACTCAAAGAGCAACCTCAAGACGAAGAGGCTTTTCAGAAGATGGTGGATGCCTTCAACGATCTGGGTATCATTCAAGGCGCGGTATTGACCTATGCGCCTTATCTCAAAGTTCTGCTATCTGAATCCATTCGATTATAAATAAAGAGAAATTCGGCTAAAAAAGAATAAATACCTAATAATCACATCAACGCCGACAGCCAAAACCTGCGGCCTGATAAAGCAAGGGCTTTGGTATGACTGCCGGTTATGTAGGTTTCATGGATAGAAAGAAGCTTTATCATTTATGGTATCAATACGAAAAAATCGGATAATTACATTACTTAAAGGTATTGAAACCGGGGAGCCGTCTTCGGTCGAGGTTATAAATCCCGAAAAGTATATTCAACACAACCCTCAAACTAACGAAGGTCGAGAAGGTTTAGCCAGGCTCTTTAAGCGACTGTCGTTGACTTCTCCTCGAGTAAACATTGTTCGAATATTTGAAGATGGTGACTATGTTTTTGCGCATACTGAATATGATTTTGCTCATTCAAATATTGGTTTTGAAGTATTTAGGTTCGAAGATGATATGACCGTAGAGCATTGGGACAATATCCAGTTGAGGCAAGGCCCAAATGGTTCAACTCACTCTATGTTGAGTGGCCCGACTGAGGTAAGCGATCTCGATAGTACTGACGAAAATCGACAGATCGTAGGTTCTTTCGTTGATGAGATTCTCATAAACACCAGGTTTTCAAAGATCGAAACCTACATAAGTAAAGAGCAGTTTACGCAACATAACCCTTCTATGGTTGATGGGAATACGGCGATAATCGACGCATTGAAAGATAGTTGCGATAAAGGAATTCGGCTGAATTACGAAAAAAACTACAAAATTTTAGCTGAAGGAAATTTTGTACTATCTGTGTGCGAAGGGTATTTTAATGAAGTCCATTCGGCGATCTATGATTTATACCGTGTCGATAGAGGGAAACTCGTCGAACACTGGGATACAATCGAAGCGATCCCTCCACAAAGTGAATGGAAAAATGATAATGGTAAGTTTTAAATAAAATATGAGAAAAATTCCTAACAATTGCATTGTGCCGGGGCTGCCAACCGTGCCGCTTATTAAAATGTTAGGCGCCACTTGAGATAGCTTATGATCGATTTTTTGGCAACGTTTATCTTCTTTTTTGCGGTGATCGACCCTATTGGCACGATACCTGTTTTTATCGCGGTTACCCGCCAATTCGATGAGCACACTAAAAGAGGAATAGCAGTTAAAGCTACACTCGCTGCAGCAGGAATTCTCTTGTTCTTCGTTGTGGCCGGTGAAGTCATCCTTACTGCAATGGCGATTCCACTTTCGGCATTTCAGATTGCCGGGGGTATTGTGTTGTTTCTATTTGCTCTTTCAATGATTTTCGGTGAGAGCAAGCCTGAACAAGAAGTTAAATTGGCGGTAAGCGGCAGTGAAACTGCCATTTTTCCGCTTGCAGTTCCGTCTATTGCTGGACCAGGTGCAATACTGGCGGCAGTTTTGATGACTGAGAATGCTCGTTTCGGCCTTATTGAGCAGGCTCAGACTGCAGCAGTGATACTTGCGGTGTTACTGATCGTTCTTCTACTCATGCTTGGAGCGAGCTGGATTTACCGCTTTATTGGCAGCAGTGGAGCTAGCATTGTCAGTCGGGTAATGGGCTTGATCCTTGCCTCTGTTGCAACCGCAAATGTATTGGTCGGAATTAAGGAATACTTTTCATTGTGAAGTACGAAATTTCATCTAACAAGTGCAAGCAGTCTGACGCCCAATACGCAGCGTGGTATTACCGTAGTTGTTGCAGGCTTTATGAAATCGATGGAGTCAGACACTAATGATCTTAGTGCGCTTTTTATTCAACTTAGTCGAACAACACATCACCGGTTGTTTTTCTTTTCAT
The DNA here is from genome assembly GCA_942491945.1 of uncultured Gammaproteobacteria bacterium. Lineage (GTDB taxonomy): Bacteria > Pseudomonadota > Gammaproteobacteria > JAJDYQ01 > JAJDYQ01 > JAJDYQ01. Next base: position 57,893 of record CALODD010000116.1, read on the forward strand.
CTGTGTTGTGGTAGGTAGAGTGACGCTAATTACTTCCCTGGTTTGGAACTTGCGATGAATGATGAGATTAATTACCAGAATAACCCTCTGCATGGCGTTGGTTTAAAACAACTTTTGACTGAAGTCGTCAATCACTATGGGTTCAATATTCTTTATGCCTATTTGAATATCAATTGTTTTAAGAACAATCCTGGTATTGAATCCAGTGTGAGGTTTCTTAAAAAAACGGACTGGGCGCGTGAAAAAGTTGAAGCTTTCTATTTATATGAATTTAAGAACTTACCTAGAGCGTCAGACGAGCAGTTTGAATTATCGCCCAGGGATCGCATTGTGCCTGAAGGGCAAAAACCGGGTGAGCCTGCGGAATTAAGTCTGGAAGATGCTGAGCGTTTGCGCGAAAAACGTGCGAAGAAATCAGCTGCGTATGATTCGGGCTCGGGTAAAAATTTTGGTGCTCAAAGAGGTGGCAGGTATAGTGAAAATCGGAACAGTGGACGCGAATCGTTGAAATCTCCAAAGCCATCTACCAAGAGTGGATCAGATCCATGGGCTAAGTGGAGAAAGTGAATCAGTTTTAAAGTTTGCAGGTGTGGTGTGGCAACTAGTAACCAGTTCTTCAGCTAGCACTTATCAAGTGATTGAGAGTCCGGTGTAAAAAAACGTTGCGCCTTTAAAATCAATCGTTGGTTTTATGCTGCATGTAGATGCATAGCATAAATTATAAATCTGGAGGAGTACTTGAAATGAATAATACTAATGTTACAGCCTTTAAAGACTTACAATTCGCACCCCTGGCAGAGGGAAGCCCTGTTGAAGTAGCTATGCTATGGGGCGATCCAGAAACAGGCCCTGCTGCAGTTATGGTTCGGTTTCCAGAAGGATACCAGGAACCCTGGCATAGCCATTCAGCAACTTATCACTCAGTGCTTATAAAAGGTGATTTTCAAACACGCAGCAAAGATGCAGATGGTACTACTGTATCAGAAGTCTATGGTCCGGGATCATACGCGGTTCAACCTGGAGGAGCCGTTCATGCAGAAATTAATGCTGGATCCGGCGAATTAGTTGCACTGGTATATTTTGATGGGCCGGTTGATTTTGCTTTAGATGAGTGACTGCGTCGCGCATCCTGGCTATTACACAACATATGGCATTTCATCTGCTGGGATAAAAAGATTCGACGCACCGTATCCTATCCCGCTTGAGAATTCTGATGGATGGATGGTTCAATAGCTTGATGCGCGGATTTTTCGGCGTTTTAGCGGGCAAGTGTTATGTGCTGATGCACTCAATGATCCAAAGTATTGGCGAGAGTCATATTAAAAATGATCGCTAATAAAACGTTAAACCAGATCGGCGTAAAAGTATGCCTCCTGACTAACTGTAACGTTATGTGTCAATAAGGATAAAAATTATTCTATGGACTGGAAAATATTTATTACAATTTTCGCATCAGTATTTATAGCGGAGCTAGGAGATAAAACCCAACTAGCAACCATGTTATTTGCTACTGACAAAGATGTAAGCAAATACACTGTTTTTTTTGCTGCATCTGCTGCTTTAATCGTTGCATCGGCACTAGGTGTGTTAGCCGGAAGCCTTTTTTCTGAATACATTAATGAGAAATATTTGCATTACATCGCGGGTCTTGGTTTTATCATGATAGGTGCTTTTACTTTATACAATGCCTAGATAATATAAAAAGGCAACTAAGATCCCCCTTAAAAAGCACCCTGGACGCCGCGCACTTTTTTAGAACGTTATGCCGACATTAAGCAGTAGAGGATTTCCGAGATGAAACTAGGTTTAGTTATTTATTCAAACGATCCTGAAACAGTATGGAATGCGTTTAGACTGGGAATATTTTCTTTAAAAAAAGAAGATCAAGTGAAAGTATTTTTATTAGCAAAAGGGGTCGAATGTGAGTCTTTGGACACTGATAAATTTAACGTTACAAATGAAATGAGTGAATATATTCGATCAGGCGGAGAAATACTCGCTTGCGGTACGTGCCTCAAAATCAGGCAATCTGAAGGTTCTGATATATGTCCCTTATCAACAATGGCTGATTTATACGAAGTTATTCAGGTATCTGACAAGCTGTTAACATTTTAAGCATAACAACGCACTTGCCTTTGTGAGCGCTTCTATTGGTAAACTCGCTACTAATCTCAGAACAATATTTTGTTCTTTTGAGGAATGCTTAGGATCATTTGGCCTGGTGGTGATCTGAAGAAAGCAACGACATGAATAATTAAAGATTGAAATCATTAAAACATTTACTAGATACCAACCTGGTTTGGGCTGAATCAGCTAAGTAAAAAGACCCGAAATTTTTCACGCGACTATCAACTTAGAACCTGGCGAGGTGTTTGTACATCGTAACATTGCAAATGTTGTAGTGCATACATATCTGAATTGCCTTTCAGTAATACAGTTTGCTGGTGAAATCCTAAAAGTTAAACATATTATACTTTGTGGTCATATGGCTGTGGTGGTATCAAAGCCGCATTGGAAAACCAGGAGCATGGTCTGATAGATAACTGGTTACGAGACGTAAAAGATGTTATTCGCTTCAATGCGCGATTGTTTGAAGGGTTTGAACATGACAGGAAACTGGGTTTGCTTTGTGAGTTCAATGTAAAAGAGCAAGTTAAAAATATATGCAATACTACTGTTGTCAAGAATGTCTGGAAACAGGGAAAGACCTTACTGTACACGGCTGCATCTACAGTATTGAAAATGGTGTTCTAAAAGATTTAGATACCGGCTTTACGTCAGAAGACATATAAAATATCGCTTTATCAGAATGTACTTCTGCTACGCTTCAGAGAGCCGGGAAGTCAGATTGTTATTCCAATATGCGGAGAAAAGATGTGGACTTTTATAACGATCCTTTAAAAGTCGATGAATATGAAAAAATCTGCGAAGGGTACGACGGCACAGAACTATATAAAGTGTTAGATCAGTATCTTGCGGAACAATCTACCTTGCTAGAAATAGGTAGCGGTCCTGGTAATGATATTAATTATTTGCTTAAGAAATACTTAGTTACGGGTTCAGATTTATCCGATGAATTTCTTGCTAGATGTAAAAAAAGATTTCCAGGTATACCTTTCGTACAGTTAGATGCGGTATCAATCAATATAGATAAAAAATTTGATTGTGTGTATTCAAATAAGGTGTTGCATCACTTGACTATAGAGCAATTAGAAAAGTCATTTAAACGACAACAAAAAGTGATTCAAGAAAATGGCATATTTGCACATACATTTTGGTTAGGAGATAAAGAATTTACAATGGAGGGTATGTTGTTCATGTTTCATGATCGAGAACGGTTAATCAGCCTGGTTGCTAAATATTTTACGATTCTCGATACCCATGACTATGAAGAATTCGAAGAAGGTGACTCAATTTTTGTTATCGCTCAAAACTGTGCGGAAAATTACGGCTAATAATCTACATCAGCGGATGGGGCTATAACATGCTGATGGACCGGGGCGTTAGATGTCGACGGTATTGATTAAATCTATATGTTTAATATTAGGAACTTACACAACATTGATTCTTATTGGAATAATTCCTGTAATTATTTTCTGGATAATAAGTATTATTCTTTTTATAGTTTCCCGGCTCTCAAATAAAATTAAATTATTCTCAGAATGGTCGTTACTCCAGTTCTTATTAACATTAAGTGTTGCCCTGGGAATACCATATTTACTTTTGTTAGCAAGTCCCGGATTCTGAAAGTAGGCTAACAATTAAACAAACCACGCAGAAATAAGTGAGTGAAAAATGATATTTAATTCTATTACCATCACCCAGGAAGACGAACTCACAGATCATCAGCAATTGCATTAAGGGCAGGCTAGTAATGAATCTATTCGTATACGGCACATTAATGGATGCAGACATCATGGGTCGAGTTACAGGCTCTGCATACCAGTCTCAGGAAGCTACTCTTCAAGAGTATAGTCGCAGGACTGTGCGCGGAGAGGTCTATCCCGCGATAATTAAGCAGTGTGGGTGTTCCGTAGATGGAGTTGTTTATTTCAATATTTCGCTGGTTGATATTGAACGTCTCGACAAGTTTGAAGGGTCTCTTTACGAAAGAATTGAGGTAGAAGTGATTTTCAATAATGGTGAGCGAGTGAGCTCACAGACTTACGTCATATCGACAAAATCTGCTCATCAACTGTCTAATGACAACTGGAGTTATGATAACTTTCTGGCTAAACACAAGAATCAATTTCAAAATGGCTACTATGGGTACGATGAGCTGGAGTCAAGCTGATGAATCACTGTATTCACTCAGCACGAGGAAACCGGGAGACTGCAAACACGGTGAGACGGGAGCCAAACTATGTCTATATGGATAACAGTAATAATTAACTAAAAGGAGAGCTGATGTCACAGTTCACAGATGTAACCGTTATTAAAGAGGCCAGTATTTATTTTGATGGTAAAGTTACCAGCCGGACTGTTTTGTTTGCGGATGGGTCTCGTAAAACACTCGGGATAATGATGCCAGGAGAATACCAGTTTAATACTGATGAGAAAGAGATTATGGAAATCATTTCTGGTGAGCTTGATGTATTAATAGCCGATTCAGAAGGATGGAAAGTGATCAGGGGTGGAGATGTGTTTGAAGTTCCTGCCAGGTCGCAATTCAGTCTAAACGTCAAAAGCCTCACTGATTACTGCTGTTCTTACATTATTAATGACTAGAAACTTTCAGCTGGTGCCAGAATTAAAGGCTCAATGCAACGATAACTGAACGATATATAGGATCAATAGCCGCAGTTTGCCAGGCATCTGTTCAATATTCTGGCTTGGCATTAAACACGTATTTTGAAGAAAGAACAAAAGGAGTCATGCAATTCATTTCAGTTGGCAGGTAGCATGTAACAAGTTGTCTTAATATCTAACTGTATATCATCAAAGGAGAAAATCACGGAACTCGGTGCCTTTTCAGTCAGCCTGGCGGTCAAAAACATTGATGCTTCAAGGGCTTTCTATGAAAAATTCGGCTTCAAGGTGATTGCTGGAGATGCTTCACAGAACTGGCTAATTCTAAGAAACAACAATCATACAATCGGCCTCTTTCAGGACATGCTTGATAAAAACACCCTGACTTTTAATCCTGGCTGGGATGACAATGCAATGCCTGTTGATACTTTCACTGATGTCCGTGATCTACAACGACAGTTAAAATCTCTAGGGGTGGTACTGTTGGTGGAAGCAGATGAGGAAAGTAGCGGGCCGGCAAGTTTTATCGCAATTGACCCCGACGGTAATCCAGTTCTTGTCGATCAGCATGTATAGTTCAGGAATTCATACTTCTGGGTCAGACGGCAGTTCCGCTATTTTTTATTATAGAAGGTTTGCCTGATGGTAAGTTTTATTGAGGATATAGGAGAACAAATGAGTGATATTGACGTGCCAAACACGGCAACTGGTGTACAGCTAGTAAATGATATTGCAGATGTGCCTGCGGCAGATGCTCCTAATTCCCAGCTTACTATTGCAGGCGATACAGTTTATCTTTCTGGCCAGTTGCCGATTGATCCTACAACAGGATATTTAATTGGCGGCACGATCGAAGAGCAAACTGAGCAGGTATTTAATAACATCGAAGCAGTGTTAAAAGGTGTGAACCTGGGATTAACTGATATTGCCCGCCTCAGTGTGTATCTTACTGACATGAGTACATTTGACAATATGAACGCCGTTTATGCGAAAAGGCTCGGTGAACATAAGCCATCTCGAGAAACCATTGGAATTACTGCACTTGCATTAGGTGCAGCCATAGAAATAACTGTTACAGCCTATAAAAGTAAAGATTAATGGTCCTGGCACATCAGGATTAGACGATGGCTTCATTGTCTAATTCGACAGCAATAATAATTATATTTTGACAAACTATTTGAAGGTGAACGTATGCCACACTTACAATTTGAAATAAATAAGGCACTAACAGACCCTGAAAAGATTGCTTTATCCGAGCAGGTGCGGCTGATATTTTCCGATGTTATGGATACAGGAATCGACCATATTAGTATTTCCATTCGTGAATTCGGAATCCATAATTTGTCACTCGGTCGCGTCAAGCAACCAGAAAAAGGAATAGTTCTGGTGAATGCGGATATCAGGGAGGGTCGGACACTGCAGCAACGGAGAGCCCTGACCATTGAGTTCATGGAACTCATTAACACATCTTTAAATATTCCCAAACAACATATCTACATCACTCTCACTGAGCATAAGGGGGAGGATTTTCATCTGATTGAAAGGTATCTGACAAGTTGGAAGAAGGGTGAAGATCCACTTGCCAATTAAGCAGGTGGTTGCATCAGCTTACAAAATTGCAATTACAAAGCATCCGCCAGGGCAGAGAAAATTTAGCAGTGCCAGGCATTATTCAGACTAAGTATAAAAAAGGATTCTACATGCAAGCATACAGAGGAAGCTGTCATTGCGGAGCAATATCATTCTCTTTTGATCACGAATCAATTGATAAAGGATTAAGGTGTAATTGCTCTATCTGCCGACGCAAAGGTGCTGTTATGTCAGCGTTTACTATTCAACCTGAAGCATTCAGTTATCAAGCAGAGAATGGCATGCTGGGTCTCTATCAGTTTGATACAAATATAGCGAAACATTATTTTTGTAAGAATTGCGGTATTTATCCATTTCATCAGACATTGAGAAAACCGGGTCAGTATCGCGTTAATCTTGGCTGCATTGATGAAGTTGATACAACTGCAATCAGCATAGAGTTATTTGATGGGAAATCTATTTAGTGAATATCGAATAGTAAAATATCGGGTTCTGCGTCATGGCAATAAATGGGCCCTAATTTCATTAGATTATGAAAATGAATATGAGAATTATATATATCAATCATTGGCATATGCGAAGAGCAAAAGATAAACCAGCATCTTCAAAAAATAACTGGATCTAAAGATAATATATTTGAAAGGAGACACATAGATGGCGCAATACATTATTGCTTACCTGGGTGGCAATCAGCCATCTAGCGCAGAGGAAGGCAAGCAGCATTTTGAAAAATATAAAGAATGGTTATCTTCATTAGGCGAGTCAGCAGTCAGCCCCGCTAATCCGCTTAAGAACACGAGCACAGTTAATCCTGACGGCTCTGTTAGTAGCGGCAGCATATCATCTATGTCTGGATTCACTATTATAGAATCTGAAACTATAGAGAAGGCACTGGAGGTAGCAAAAGCTTGCCCCTTTCTTGAAATTGGCGGTTCACTCGAAGTGTCAGAATTGATGCAGATGCCTGGTTAAGATGAATATGAAAGCAAAACCGGAAAAGTATTCTGTTTATGTTAAATAATTTGTAGCTGGAAGAGACTGAATAATGACTCTGTATGAGTTAGTACGGTCAATTAATGGAAACAATATAATTTGTATCTTTTTATATATGACGTTCAGTACTGGCCGCATTAAACAAGCCAAAGTATCACAATTTATGATCACTCGATGAATAATCCAGGCTACCCTCCGCTGCGGCTTTCATGGCTGGTCTGGGGCCTGGGTGCGCTGTTCTACGTTATCGCGTTCTTTCAACGTGTCGCTCCGGCAGTCCTCACCACGGAGCTAATGTCTGATTTTGCTCTTACCGCCACTACGCTGGGTAATTTATCCGCCTTTTATTTCTACAGTTATGTCGCCATGCAGGTTCCCACCGGGTTACTTGCAGACCACTGGGGCCCGAGACGGTTACTAACGCTGGGTGCTGCAGTCGCCGGACTGGGTACGCTAATGTTTGGCATGGCTCCAGATGCAGTGTGGGCAAATGCTGGCAGGTTGCTTATAGGAGGTTCGGTGGCTGTAGCCTTTGTCAGTATGCTTAAGCTGGCGAGCCACTGGATGCCTCCCCGGCAGTTCGCCCTGGCCTCAGGACTGGCACTTTTTTGCGGCATCATCGGAGCTGTCTTTGCTGGAGTACCGCTGCGCCTGCTGGTCGATGCATTTGGATGGCGTCCGGTGATGATTGTTACGGCAGTAATCACATTTACTATAGGAATAATTATATGGCTGCTGGTACGTGATGATCCTATAGATAAAGGCTATCTCAGCCATGCCGCAGACATTGATAACGAAGGTATTAGTGCCAGTGGCAATGCTATGGCAGGAATCAAAGAAGTTTTGAGCTATCGGAATACATGGCTGCTTTATTTGATCCCGGGTGGTGTTGCTGGCAGCGCCATCACATTTGCCGGGCTTTGGGGTGTTCCGTTTCTTGCCAGTCATTACGGTTTGGAAAAAACGGCAGCGGCAGCAGTCTGTTCGACACTATTGATATCCTGGGCGGTTGGTGGCCCGGTGTTCGGCTGGCTGTCTGATCACCTGGGTCATCGCAAACCACTTTATGCACTTGGCTGTGTCATATTGCTCTGCGGCTGGAGTATTATACTTCTGGTGCCCGACTTGCCCGTTCCTTTACTGGTAGCTTTATTAATCGTGGTCGGTTTTGCATCAGGTAATATGATTATTGGATTTGCCTATGCAAAAGAATCAGTACCTGCGCATCTTTCAGGTACCGTCTCAGGGGTTATTAATATGGGCGTAATGATGGGTCCGATGTTATTGCAACCAGCCGTTGGCTGGATGCTGGATCGTGCGTGGGATGGAGATACCATGGATGGTGTGCGAATCTACAGCCTCGAAGCATACCGAGATGGTTTTTTGCTCATGCTTGCCTGGCTGGCGTTGGCAATGTTACTCGTTTTGTTCACACGAGAAACGGATTGCAATCAGTTTAAATAGCTACCGAGATAATTCATATCTCACCATGCAGGGTAGAATACCCCGCGGTTGCATAAAATGCTAAATATAATCAGGAGAGACTCGTGTCAAAAATGAAAAGAATTGCACTTTTAATTGATTGTGACAATGTTAGTCATAATTCGATAGAAGGTGTACTGGAAGAGCTCGCAAAATACGGTATGGTGAATGTTCGCCATGCCCACGGCGACTGGAACAACCCTTCCCTGTCCGGCTGGATAAACAGGCTGCACCCGCATGCTATACGACCAATGCAGCAATTCGCCTATACTAAAGGGAAAAATGCTACTGATTCAGCAATGATAATTGATGCGATGGACCTGCTTTATAGCGGCAATATTGATGCATTTGCATTAATGACCAGCGACAGTGATTTCACCCCACTCGTTCTGCGGATCCTTGAAAGCGGGCTACCCGTTTACGGCTTTGGTGAAAAGAAAACTCCCCAGCCATTTGTAGATGCCTGCTCGCCTTTTATATATACAGAAAATCTCGTAACTGAGCAGGAAGAAAAAACAGATGTGCCGAAACAGCCTGCAAAGAAAAAAACCAGTAATCTCAGAGGAGATACATCGCTGGTTAAGCTGCTACGAACCGCTGTTGAACAAACTTCAGGAGATGATGGCTGGGCACATATGAGCAGGGTTGGCCACTACATATCCAACAACAGTTCGTTCTCATCAATCAACTATGGCTACAAAAAACTCGGTGATTTAATCCGTGCCAGTAAATTATTTGAGGTGGAAATGAGGGATGACGGCAACGCGATGTACATAAAAGATATTCGTAAATAAAATTATGCATATCGCAACTGATTGTTGTCTGCAGGAATTCTCATCCTTAGAAGCCATCAGTGAGAACCAAACTGATGACAGAGCGATAACAGCGGCATAGGCATATGCAAAATAGTTCAGACGGTATGACAAGAACAGGATTTTATGGTTATGAGTGATCTTCCCGCAAAGGAAAAAGACGAACTGACTGAATCGCTTGAGAATTCATTACAGGAAGCGGTTGATGCGGCCGATGAACAGCAGGTAATGGAAATAGTAGAGTCGATATCGAGCCAGGAGGCTTTAAGGCAGGCCTCGCTGATGAAGGCAGATGATCGCGAGCAAATGATGTCGATCATGACGCCGGAGTTGGCGGCAGAGATGGTCGAGGAGGCGCCTGCAACTCTTGCCGCGACGATGATAGAAGGCCTCGAGACTTCCGTAGCTGCAAAGATCATGGAAGAGCTGCAGCCTGCTACACAGGCTGACATAGTGCAGGAGATGGACAAGGATAATGCTGAATCCATCCTTTCTGCCATGGACTCCGAAACTGCTGCTGATGTAAGGAGTCTGTCGCAATATGACCCGGATTCAGCAGGCGGTCTGATGGAGCTGGAGGCGTTTTCCTTTTTTAATGATGAAAAAGTAAACGATGTCGTCAAAAGCATGCTGAGTGATGATGAGGAGTTTGAGCGCCATCGCGGGCAGCATCCGTACGTTGTCGATGAATCCGGCAGGCTGGTAGGAGTTGTATCTCTGCGCAGTCTTCTGAGAAGTAGACGTGCTGTTCCGCTTGTCGATATTATGAGCCCAGCTATATCAGTTTCACCGCAAACAAGCATGAACGAACTGGCAGTTCTTTTTGATGAGAATCCTTTTCTCGGCATACCGGTTGTTGATGACAGTGGAATACTGCTGGGTGTTGTCTCCAGGATTGAGATCGCGGAAGCTGAGCAGGAGCGTGCTGAGCTCGATAGCCTGTCGAGACAGCAAGTTGGTGATGAATTACGCTCAATGCCGACCTTGCTGCGTTCAAAGCACAGACTGGCGTGGTTGTCATCAAACATCGTGCTTAATATTATCGCAGCCAGCGTAATCTCTGCTTACGAGGAAACACTAGCGGCTGTAATAGCTATCGCCATTTTTCTACCCATGGTATCGGATATGAGCGGCTGCTCTGGAAATCAGGCAGTAGGTGTCAGCATGCGTGAACTGGCGCTGGGTTTAACGCGCCCCGTTGACGTATTCCATGTTCTGCGAAAGGAGCTCAGTGTAGGCATTATCAATGGTATTGTCCTGGGGATCCTGATAGGAATAGTCGCATGGTTATGGAAAGACAATGCGTATCTTGGACTTGTTATTGGCTTAGCCCTTTCTGTAAATACCCTGATTGCAGTTTCAATTGGCGGCACAGTACCTCTTATTCTCAAACGTTTTGGTGTCGATCCCGCTGTTGCCTCCGGGCCGCTGCTGACAACAGTTACCGACATGGCAGGATTTTTTCTGGTACTTAGCCTGGCATCATTGTTTATGCCGCAACTGCTGGGCTGACAGCAATCTATAACATGTTCAGCAACAGGTAAGAATTAACAGAGATGAGTTCGATAACATTAGCAGATTAGTGAGTGATAAAAGAGTATGCTGGCGCATGTTGTGTTCTATCATGCAATGTGTGCGATTAATGATACCTGGATATAGAAGTCTTCAGAATAATAGAAATGTATATAGCATTGCTTGTCTTAACCTTTTTCATTAGCGCAATTCTGTGTCATTTTATAGCCAGCAGCAGAAACGCTAATGCAGTATTTTGGGGTGTCCTGGGTGCGGTTTTTGGACCCCTGGCAATTCCTTTTGTGTTTTTTTCAAAGCCAACTGGTACAGAGCTAAAATATGATAATAGTGATAGATAGTAATAATGTGCTAGCTAATCACTGGCAGAGCGGGAATGTGTCAGACAATGGACAACAATAGACTGACCACTGTATATTTTTAATGTTTTTGTTTAGCGTACAAAAAATAACCATTCGGCGGTTGTAGCTAATGAGTGAAAGGCAAGTGGCATGTGAGCCAGTTTTATCGCAGTAGAGTGCCAGTCGGAATAATTTGATATAGCCAGGCGGCATGATGTCGTCAAACTGGGAACATCAATCAATTCATTTGCAAAGACTGTGAAAAGACTTTAACCATGAGCAGACAACTATGAGCAGCACACAATCAAATGGACTTATTCACGCGATTCTTCTTGATGGAAAAGGCGGAGGGCGATTACTTTCATGGGATGAAGTTCTGTTGTGGAATGCTTCAATGGGGGCGCTCTGGGTGCATTGTGACTACACGGATGACAGGGTTCAGGAATGGATCAGAAATGACAGCGGACTGGATAAACTGACAGCAGAAGCGTTGCTTACAGAAGAGACGCGGCCAAGGACGACGAATATCGGAGATGGGTTGCTGATTGCGCTGCGTGGGATAAATTTAAATCCGGGATCTGAACCTGATGATATGGTTTCAGTAAGATTATGGGCAGAAAAGGACCGCGTGATCAGTACCAGGAAGCGTCTTCTTATGTCCGTTCAGGACCTGATGCAGCAGTTCAGGGCAGGCAAAGGGCCAAGAAGTACTGCGGGTATTGTTGTCGGCCTGGCTGGCGCCCTGGTCTGGCGCATGAGCGGGACAATCGATACGTATGAAGACACGATAAATGTTCTTGAAGATCGTATCCTGACAGATAGTAATGAAGACTTCCGCTTTGATCTTGCATCATTGCGCAGACAAACAATAAGTCTCAGGCGATACTTATCACCTCAGCGTGATGCGCTGGCACGACTGATAATAGAGGATGTCAGCTGGATTGACGACAAACATCGCATGGAATTAAGGGAAGTGAGCGATAGGCTAATTCGTCATATAGAAGATATTGATGAAGTAAGAGAGCGCGCAGCGGTCACGCATGAACAACTGCTCAGCCGTGTCTCAGAGCAGCTGAATGAACGTATGTACGTATTGTCAGTCGTCGCGGCGATTTTTTTACCACTTGGTTTCTTTACCGGACTTTTAGGTATCAATGTCGGTGGTATCCCCGGTGCTGAGAACCCTTATGCCTTTCTAGAATTTATATTAATTCTTGTCGTTATTGTGGTACTGCAAATAGCATTATTTAAATGGAAGAAGTGGTTATAGCTTCATTTAGCGATGGCTCCACAATAGTGCCAATCTCTGCTGCCTGTCTCTGTGTCGGTCAATCACTATACATATCTTATGACTGAAGTATGAAAACCCAGTGTTTGGATATGAATATTTTTTAGATAAATCATGTTTCAGCAGTTAATGGTCTTTAGATTTATGCTAATTAGAGGATAGAAGAGAATTCCAATGTTCATCAGTGTACTGGAGCTTTTCAAAATAGGTATTGGTCCATCAAGTTCACACACTATGGGGCCGATGATAGCAGCTAAAGATTTTATCGATCGCGCGAGCCAGTATGTAATGGCCCACCCCGAAAATCAGAATATCAAACTCTGTTGTACCCTCAAGGGTTCACTGGCCTTTACCGGCAAGGGCCATGCAACTGACCGAGCAGTTGCTCTCGGCGTGCATGGATACATGCCTAGAGATGTAGCAGATGAGGATGTTGATGCCGTCATTGACCGTATATATATGAAACCTGAGGTTGCTATAGCAGAGAATTGCGTACTTCAGTTTTCTCCGGAAGACGTTGTATTTGATCACGGGGAGCCGCTAAAGGCGCACCCGAATGGATTGATTTTTGAGTTGATCGGGCAGTCGCAGGAAGTGTTGCTTACAGAAACCTATTTCTCAATAGGCGGTGGTTTTATCAGTACACTGGCGGAGATTAATCAGCTGGTTGCACCACTGAAAATGGAGTCTGCAGTCTCATGCCCATATCCTTTTGACTCTGCCGATTCTATGCTGAAAATGTCTAATGAAAGCGGTTTAACAATCGCTGCAATGTAGCAGGTCAATGAACTCCAATATAGAGAAGAACGGGTAATAAATCATGGCCTTGATGAAACCTGGCAGGCAATGTGTACCTGTATCGGGAAAGGGTTGACCGCAGAGGGAAAATTACCCGGTGGTCTGGAGTTGCCCGACGTGCCAGAACTCTGTATGAGCAGCTTAAAGACGGGCCTGAAGCAGCCAACATTAACGACTGGCTATGTGCCTATGCGATGGCGGTGAATGAAGAAAATGCAGCTGGCCATCTGGTGGTGACAGCTCCTACCAATGGCGCCGCCGGGGTGATCCCAGCCGTTCTCTACTATTTTGTTAAACATGAAAGTGGAACAAAAGAGCAGGTTCGTGAGTTTCTGCTGACAGCCAGTGCGATCGGCGGTCTGATCAAGCATCGAAGCTCTATTTCCGGTGCTGAAGTTGGCTGCCAGGGTGAGGTGGGTTCTGCTGCTTCTATGGCTGCTGCCGGTCTATGCGCTGTGCGAGGTGGTACATCTGAACAAATTGAAAATGCAGCAGAAATTGCTCTTGAACACCATCTGGGAATGACCTGCGACCCGGTTAACGGACTGGTGCAGGTGCCCTGTATCGAACGCAATGGTTTTGGCGCAATCAAAGCCTATACAGCGGCTTCGCTTGCCATGCGCGGAAGCGGTCAGCACTTTATGCCTCTGGATAGCTGCATTGCTGCGATGAAGCAAACAGGGTTGGAGATGTCACATAAATACAAGGAAACATCGTTAGGTGGCCTTGCTGTTAGCATTACCGAATGTTGATTTGTCATGATCTAGTAAAATTATCAGGTGTTTGAAAACAACAGCAGGTCTCGAGACAGAACACCCAAAAATAGGATAGAGCATGAAGAGCAGTATTCAAATCATTTCTGCTGTTATATTCATGTTCATCACGTTAAGCGCAATTGCTGATGAAATTGTCATACTGAATAGCAGTGATGGTGTTGAGCAAACACCTGCTATTGAAGCCAGAAAATCCTAAAGCCAGCCTTATCTTTTTTGCGGGAGGCAAAGGTGCTTTAGGTTTATCATCATTGTCGGATAGACCTTCGATTAAATGGGGCAAGAAAAACTTCCTGGTGAGAACGAGAAATTTATTTTTTAATAACGACTTTCAAGCTGCTGTTGTTGATGTACCCAGTGATATGCAATCGAAAAAAGGAATGCTTGGTGGCTTTAGAGATGGCTCTGAACATGTTGAAGATATAGATCATGTTATTAAATATCTCAGGCAACAGGAAAATATTCCAGCCTGGTTGATAGGTACCAGTCGTGGCACCGAGTCAGCAGTAAATGTCACCATTAATTCCAGGCAGAGGCCAGATGGTTCAGTGCTTACTTCAAGTATTACGGTGATGAATAGTAAAGGAACTGCTATCACTGATATGGACTTAAGCAAGGTTTCTGTTCCTACACTTATAGTTGCCAATACCGATGACGAATGCCAAAAAACTCCAGCAGAAGGTGCAGATAAAATTGCAGCCTTGCTTGTATATGCAAGAAGGGTTGAGGTGAAAAGTTTCAGTGGGGGAAGCGCCCCTGAATCTAAACCCTGCAGAGCGATGTCCTATCATGGCTTTCTTGGTTTAGAAGATGAGGTTGTGAATTATATTTCTAATTTTATTGAATAAAATTAGGTTTGTTTTTTTAACATCTTTAAAAAATATGTGAATCAGTTATCCAGAACATTTCAGTATATTCGATATGTAAAGCAATCACGTTGAGTTTGCTATGAGATGGTGTAATTTATTATGAGAAAAAATAAACAGTCCGCTAGGTCTTTAACAGCATTTCTTGTGACCTGGGCATTTATTGTACTAACAGTTACCGGAATCATCCTTTACATTGTTCCCCAGGGCAGAGTTGCATACTGGGTTCACTGGTCCCTGGCTGGAATGGAAAAAGAACAATGGGGCTGGGTACATATGATCTTTGGCGGTGTTTTTATCATTACCGGGTTTCTTCATCTTTTTTTTAATTGGAAACCGTTTAAAAAATATTTTGCTGATAGGGTTAAAGGCCATATCAGGCCTAAAAGAGAAATATTTGTGGCGACAGCTGTAACAATTGTAATTATTGTTGTTTCAGCACTGAATATTCCGCCGGCTAGCTGGGTGATTGACTTGAATAGCTGGATTAAAGGTTCATGGGTGACTTCACCAGAGCTGGAGCCTCCGTTCGGCCATGCAGAAGAGTCTTCACTAGCCGGCATCTCACGTAAAATGAATATTGATCTCGAAAAAGGAATGCAGGAATTAGAAACTAATGGGATAAAATTTACTGGAAAAAAAGATACCCTGGAGAATATCGCCCGTAGTAATAACACTACCCCAATGCATATCTATGGCATGATACACAAGCATACAATATCCCCTGCAATAGCCGACGGCCAGCCTTTATCTGCTGAAGAGGTTGAGGCCAGGTATTCAGGAACTGGGCTGGGAAGAAAGAGCCTCGAAGAAGTTTGTCTTGAAATTGGAATCTCTTTGGAAACAGCGCTTGATAAGTTGTCAAAGGCAGGAATTTCCGCAAACGGTGAAAATAATATGCGGGATGTTGCTGAAAAATATAGTCGCAGCCCGATTGATTTGCTTGTGATTATGTTAGAACCCTGACTACATGGCTAACAGAAATAAACATATTATAGAAAAAGAGAATTTTGTATTTTTTGCATATCACAGGAAAGCTAGCGACTTGTGCGTGACATTTGTCTATACATTAAATGACCACTTATATATTTTCATGCCAAAAACAATTGAGGCATATTGATTGTAATGAAATTGCATGTGAGATAGTTCTACCATTTAACCTGATTTCTGGAGTGAAGATAGATGCGTAATCCGCTAGTAGAAAAAGTGCTGACACGGGAAGAGCAGGATAAGTTGACTCCTGATGAAGTTATTAAGATGTTAAAGCAGGGTAATCGTAATTTTGTTTCGGATACGCTCACCAGCAGAGACCATTCCATGCAGGTGAGAGCCGCAACAAATGGTCAGTACCCGATAGCAATTGTCCTTTCCTGTGTCGACTCAAGAGTGCCGGTAGAGGATGTGTTTGACAGAGGCATCGGCGATATATTTGTTGCCAGGGTTGCAGGCAACTTTGCTAACACTGATATTCTCGGCAGCATGGAATACGCCTGTAAGGTGTCTGGCTCAAAACTCGTATTGGTACTTGGCCATGAATACTGCGGTGCGATAAAGAGTGCAATTGACGGGGTCGAACTGGGTAATATCACACCTATGCTCGAAAATATTAAGCCTGCTCTGGATCACTTTACAGAATATACTGGTGACAGAACGAGTCAGAATGATGAGTATGTACACATGGTGTCTGAGCAGAACGTCAGGATAACAATTGAAAATATAAGGCAAAATAGTCCAATACTGAAGGAAATGGAACAGAAGGCTGAGATAAAGATAGTAGGGGCAATGTATGATATGGATACCGCAGTAGTCAGCTTCTATGAACACTGAGGTATATGCTGAAGAACGCTGCAGAGAAAAAGAGATAGCTTAGAGAGGATAAGTAAATGGGTGGTTCATTGTTTGATCAGCTGAAGAAAACCGGGCTGGTCGATAAAAACAAGGCGAAACAGGCAAGTAAGAAAAAGCATTTACAAAGTAAACAGAAGAAAGGCAAAAAGGCACGTCAGCCTGATGAGAGTAAGTTGCGTGCACAACAAATACAGGCTGAGCAGGCCGCTCGTGATCGTGAGCTCAATCTAAAACAGAAGCAAGCGGCTGAACAGAAAGCCATCACCGCACAGATCAGGCAGCTTGTTGAGATGAACATTGTAGATGATGATGGCGAGATTGGATTTAATTTTGTCGATGACAGCAATGTTCAGCAGGTTTACGTCAGTGAGAAAGTTCAGGACGGGCTGGTTCGCGGTCAACTGGCTATTGTAAAGCTGCAGGACAGCTATAATCTGGTGCCAGCCAGGGTGGCAGAGAAAATTGCACTGCGTGATTCATCGTGCGTTATCCTCTGTAATACAGCGAGTGACGAGGACAGCGATAATGATGATCTGTATGCTGATTACAAGGTTCCAGATGACCTGATGTGGTAAATGGATAGGGGCGAAAAAATGAAAAAGATACTCGCAATAAACGGGTCGTACAGGGATGATGGAATTACAGACCAGACAGTAAACAAAATGTTAAATACAGTAAAAGCATTTGGAGCAGAAGTCGAGCTTGTCCTCTTGCGAGACTATCCAATCGAATTTTGCCTTAATTGCCGTGAGTGTACCCAGCTGCCAGGGGATACGCCTGCAGAGTGTGTACAACATGATGGCATGAAAAAGCTGGTGGATAAAATTGAGTGGGCTGATGGATATATTCTTGCATCACCGACAAATTTTGGTTCGGTGACTGCAGTATTTAAACGCTTTATGGAACGGCTGCTTGTGTATGCGTACTGGTCCTGGGAGATGAACGCACCAAAATACCGGAAAGCGGAGACAGTAAAGAAAAAAGCGGTACTAATATCTTCCTGTGCAGCTCCGGGGCTACTGGGGCGATGGCTCTATGGAACCCATAGCCAGCTAAAAATGACAGTAAAAATAATCGGTGCTGACACAGTAGGTACAATATTTACAGGCATGATAAGTAAACAGCCACATCCAGAATTGCCAGAAAAAGTGAATTCAAAAATTACTAAACTTGCAGAAAAACTGGTATCGACATGATTGCTTA
The DNA here is from genome assembly GCA_942491945.1 of uncultured Gammaproteobacteria bacterium. Taxonomy (GTDB): domain Bacteria; phylum Pseudomonadota; class Gammaproteobacteria; order JAJDYQ01; family JAJDYQ01; genus JAJDYQ01. The sequence goes on from CALODD010000116.1 coordinate 76,166, forward strand.
TTCATTAGCTATATGCTGATAGCATTTTGTTCATTACTGGTATCAATGTGTTAGAAATAGTCAGAGCGAATCTTTCAAACCCGTTACATGCGGATGCACTTATCAGCTTGATGAAAATTTATGCCTTAGATCCTATGGGTGGTAACAAGGTATTATCTGAGTATGCAACAGTTAACCTGGTTAAATCTCTCAACGATAGAAATGATGTTTATGTGATACTGGCATACCTGGAGAGTGAAGCTGTCGGGCTTGTTACCTGCATAGAAGGATTTTCAACATTTGCATGTAAGCCTTTGCTGAATATTCACGATGCAATCGTAAAAAAGAAATATCGACATCAGGGTATTCTTACAAAGCTACTTAGTGAGGCAGAGAATATTGCAATAGAAAAAGATTGTTGCAAATTGACTCTGGAAGTACTTGAAGGAAATATCCCCGCTCAGTCAGCATACGCTAAGTTTGGTTTTTGTGGATATGAGTTGGATCCCAAAATGGGTAAGGCCCTGTTTTGGGAAAAAGTGCTTTAGTCTTAGAATAAACGAAATATTTATTTTACGCTTACAGTAGTCCCCAGGTGGATATTCATAAGTGCTTATATTTGTATTTGTATAAAACAAGTGTCGGAATGAAACTTAAAGGAGAGTGCTAATGTTAGATATCGAACTAGATGAGAAAATGGGAATAGCAATTGTAAGGCCTGACGGAGCCTTGTCAGAGAATGATTTTGATGTTATTTCAAGTGTAATAGACCCTTATCTGGACAAGCATGAAAAACTTGCCGGCCTGATAATCAGCACCGAGACATTCCCTGGCTGGGAGTCGTTCGCTTCTTTTTTAAAGCACTTTAAGTTTGTAAAAGGCCATCATAAAAATTTATCGCATGTTGCACTAATTACTGATTCTGAAATGGGGAATGTGGCTGAAAAAATCGCCGGGCATTTCGTCTCTGCTAAGATTAAACACTTTCCATATAACCAGATTGATGAGGCAAAAAGCTGGATAAATTCATAACTCTGAAGGAGTGAAAGTGACTGTTGCCTATAGTATTAATTACTTCTTGCAGATAGCTAGAATTAGTCGATATGAAATTATGTATATCATTACACTGGAATGATCGTGATGGGCATGCATTTATTTTCACTTGTAGAATAAGGCAGCATGTATACATTTTCTAATTACAGATACTGGTATAAATATGGCAAATATTCTTATTATCTATTCGACCACAGATGGTCATACTATAGAAATCTGTCAGGAAATTCAGTCAATTCTAGAAACGCAAGCTAATATAGTTGAGTTGATATCAATAGATAACGCATCTGATGTCGATTTAGCGAAATATGATAAGTTAGTTATCGGGGCGAGCATTAGATATGGTAAGCATAATAAAAGCGTAATAGATTTTATTAACAGGCAGCAGGAGATACTGGAGAATATGCCCTCTGCATTTTTTTCCGTCAACGTGGTCGCCAGAAAACCCAACAAGGATCGGCCTGATAACAATCCCTACATGAAGAAATTCCTGCAGCAAGTACCATGGAAACCAGCTGAGCTCGAAGTGTTTGCAGGTAAAATTGATTACCAGAAATACCGCTTTTTCGATCGGCAGATGATACGACTGATTATGTACATTACTAAAGGACCGACAGATCCGAAATCAGTCAATGATTTTACCAATTGGGAACAAGTAAGAAATTTTGCCGGTGTAATTGATAAAATGTAACGCATAGTTCCATAGGATGTAACTATTACCTGGGACCTGGTAGTACATTTCCTCTTATGTAGTTCCAGCCAATTGAGAAAAGTGAGACGTAGAATATGAGAGAAGTTGGAGTGACAATAGAGCCGGTTGAACTTTACAAGATCCTGAAATTTGAGGGCATGGCCTCAAGTGGAGGTGAAGCAAAATCTGTAATTGCAGAAGGCCGTGTCATTGTGAATGGCAAGGTGGAAACCAGAAAACGCAGGAAAATTGTTTCTGGAGATATTATAGAGTTTGCTGAAGAGAAAATAGCTATAAAGCTCAGATCATAGCAGGGCATGTAGAGTGTAGAGCAGAACTGGAAAGGTAGACTGTAAAAAAGGATAACTTATGCCGTATGTGAATATTAAAATTACCAATGAAGGTGTGACGAAAGAACAGAAGGAAAATTTGATTAGTGGTGTTACAAATTTGCTTGTTGATGTGCTTGGGAAAAATCCAAAAACCACCGTTGTCGTTATTGATGAAGTTGACACTGATAATTGGGGTATTGGTGGAGAACAGGTAACTGAATTAAGAAAGGCGGAGAAATAATATAAGGGGGCATTGTATGGGAAGCAAGATAAGTTCAGCGTGAATTCCCTTTCGGTTCCCAGACCACTGCCGCCCATTGCCTGGTAACAGGCAATGGGCCCGACAGTAGTATATTTTCCAATGCTGCCCGTCAGCGGCGTAAGCTTAGGATTTTTATTGATAAAGATCAAAGAATAGCAGGCAGCCCACGAGTAGGATATGAGGCCTGGCTTTTCCCAAAATGCTAAACATTTGCCCAGTATCTCAAAATGAATGCAGACATGTTTCCTTAGGGCATAATTTACCTTCTCTACTTTGAACTCTCATGTTTCAGGGCTTTCCAAAATGATTGAAATAACTCATAAAGATACCGGTGTGGTTCTTGCCAGCATCAACGCCGACAGCCTAAGCGGTGCAGATCTCAGGGAATATGATTTACGTGGTGCTGACTTGAGCGGACAAAACTTACAAGGATCAGATCTCTTGAATAGTGACCTCAGTGGTGCCGATCTGAGCCATGCCCATCTCGAACAGGCCAACCTGCAGGGGGCGCGCTTTAATAATGCTATTCTTCACAAGGCAAATCTGTCTCATGTCAATGCTGGGGCTCCTACTCGCGGGAAATCAGTCGTATTTAATGGTGCAGATCTAACAGGTGCTATTTTCGACAGTGCTGATTTACGTAATGTAGAGATGCAAAATGCCAATCTTGAACAAGCTTACCTGTGTAATTCTGACATACGTGATGCTGATTTTCGTGGCAGCAATATGCGTAAATTAAAATCACGGCGAGCATTGTTGATAGGTGCAAACCTGAGCGGGACAAACCTGGCTGAAGCTGACTTCAGAGATAGCCACCTGAATAGTGCAAACCTTATGGGAGCAAATCTCCAGCGGGCTGACCTGTCTACCCTGACTCCTGGCGGTTATACCGTACTGAATCTGGCCAACCTGGAAGATGCGGACCTGACAGATGCAAATATGCGTGGCACCCAGGTAGAAAAAGCGGATTTCAGAAATGCCAATCTTACTAATGCTGATTTTACAGGCGCTGTGTTAGGTGGGTCTAACCTGCGCCGCGCTAATGTCCACAACACAGATTTTAATGATGTGGAACTGGCAACAGTTAATATGGAATATGCAAACTTCTCGCAGGCGAAGAATGCGGATATTCCAGAATATAAAATGAATCTTCGATGAGAGATGATTGTAATAGTGCAGGTAATATGAAGTTGTTACATGTACAGTCTTCGTGCCGAAGGATGGCGTTAGAGACTCACTAAATAAAGTAGGTTGAACAAGATAAGTTGTAATTTATATTCGTCTGCTTCTGAGCGACAACTAGTGTTTTAAGGGCCACCTTCGGGTGGCTCTTTTGCGGGTTTTCTCAGATAGTGAATATGACAGCCATCTAAAGCAGACACTCATCCATTAATGAAATAATGCAGCACTCTCTTCAGTTGCAATTCCCCAGGTAAAACTCCTTAACTTTAGCTAAGAACACTGTTGTCTAAAATTTCTTTTTCAATCAGTTGATTCAATATAGCTGTCGTCTTCTCTCTGAAAGTATTCCTGAGTAGCCGAACAGCCGGTGTAATAGATTGTCTGCTCGGGCAGACAAGCCATAGTTCAGTGGCTCGAGGTTTGAACTCGGGCATGACATTTACAACCTTTCCTGATATTAGTTCAGCGGACATATCGATGCAGGATTTAACCGCCAGGCCTTTGCCCGAGACACACCAGCGTTTTACGAGGTCACCATCATTAGAGGCTCGGTTGCCGCTCATTTTAACTTTATATTCTGCTCCCTGTTGTGAGAACTCCCAAACATCGTGAATGATGTCGTAAAGCTGGTAAAAAAGCCCGTTATGGGACGCTAAATCATGCGGGTGTACAGGGGTACCATTTTTATCGAGATACTCCTGGGTAGCACAGAGTATTCCCGGGATGTTGCAAATTTTGAACCCATAAAGATTTGCGTCATTAGGAGAGCCATAACGGAGTGCAATGTCTACAGAATCACGATAGAAGTCGATGTTGCTATCACTGATGTTCGTTTTTAAGCGCACACTCGGGTAGCTTTGCATAAATTCATCAAGCCAGGGAATAACCAGGTTACGGCCTAAGTCCGATGACAGCGCAATGCGCAGTTCACCATCGATAATATCCAGGTCATCCTTCATGTTCTGCCTGGCCTGATCCAGCATCAGCAGCGCCTGCTCACACTGGGGAATATACCTTTCACCTGCACTGGAGAGCCGAAGCTGCCGAGTTGTGCGAATAAACAGCTCCGCGCCCAACGCCTTTTCTACCCGCTTAAGTGCCGCACTGGCAGTCGCCGTACGCATATCCAAATTGGTTGCTGCAGCGGTAATGTTGCGGAATTCGGCTACCTTGAGGACGACTTGAAGGTCTTCTAAAAGCATATATTCAAATAATATTTGATAAAGTATCAATTATTATGCTGTTTAAGGAGGGATAATCAAGAGCTAGTATCCATACGTGACTAATTAACTGGAGAAATACCATGAAAGCAATTGGCTATATCAAATCCCTGCCTATCAGTGATCCTGAGTCTTTAACCGATATCGAGTTGCCTCAGCCTATTGCAACAGGGCGAGACGTGCTTGTTAAGGTAAAAGCGATTGCGGTGAATCCGGTGGATTACAAGATTCGCCAGCGAGTCTCTCCCGAAGATGATTATAAAGTGATTGGCTGGGATGCCGTGGGTGAAGTGGTTGCGGCAGGCGAAGCAGTTACACAATTCAAGCCAGGTGATGCCGTCTATTATGCCGGTGACCTCAACCGCCAGGGCAGTAATGCAGAGTATCAACTGGTGGATGAACGTATTGTTGGCCACAAACCCAAAAGTCTGTCCGATGCTGATGCTGCGGCTTTGCCATTGACTACCATAACAGCATGGGAGTTGCTGTTCGAACACCTGGATGTCAAGCAACAAGACCCGGGTAGAACAAACAAATCCGATGAGGTTATCTTGGTTATCGGTGCTGCTGGCGGTGTTGGCTCTATTTTACTACAGCTAGCCAAAGCCATTACCGGTGCCACGATTATCGCTACCGCCTCACGCGAAAGCTCGCAGGCCTGGGTTAAGAAGCTGGGAGCGGATCACGTGATTGATCACACAAAACCGCTTCAACCGCAAATCGAGGCATTGATCGAAGACAAGGGTATTGGTCAGGTAACGCACATTGCCAGTCTGAACGGTACCGAATCTTACTTCGAAAGCTACACAGAGCTGCTGGCGCCATTTGGCAAGATCGCCATGATTGACGACCCAGGTCAGCCACTCGATGTGATGAAGCTGAAACCAAAGAGCCAGTCGCTACACATCGAGTTTATGTTCGCACGTTCCATGTTCAATGCAGCAGACATGGATGAGCAGAGCAAATTGCTGAACCGCGTCGCAGATCTTGTAGACCAGGGCTATATCCAGACCACCTCTGGTAAAAACCTCGGCACGATCAATGCCGAGAATCTGAGGGCAGCGCACGAGGAACTGGAGTCTGGTAAAGCAATAGGAAAGATTGTCCTGGAGGGGTTTTAAACAAAATTTCGTTATCACGCGGAGTACGACATGAACAACCAGTATGATGAATCAGAGTTTCAGCTCATCAACCGGGCATACAACTCCACGTTTCAACCGGGTCGGTTGAGTCTCGGGTTGGTGGTACCACTGGAAAACTATACAGCGGGACCGGTGCCAACAATGACCCGTCATGTTGAACGTGTTCAACTCGCAGAAGAACTGGGATTTTCTGCAATCTGGCTACGGGATGTGCCATTTAATGTGCCGTCATTCGGGGATGCAGGGCAAATGTTCGACCCCTTCGTCTACCTCGGACTGCTGGCTGGCAAAACTGAACGAATAGCACTTGCTACTGGCAGTATCGTTCTGCCTCTGCGTCATCCGGCGCATGTTGCCAAGGCCTCAGCCAGTGTCGATGTGCTATCGGGTGGGCGCCTCATACTGGGTGTTGCTTCAGGCGACAGGCCAGAAGAATACCCCGCACTCAATTTGCCCTTCTCCGAGCGCGGTGACCGTTTTCGTGCAAGCTTTGACTATATCAGGCGTATGTGGGAAGACTCCGCGGCATTCGAGAATACCTATGGCAGCCCCGATGGCGGCATGGACATGCTGCCCAAACCTGCATCCGGAAAACTGCCGATGCTCATCACAGGAGGCAGTCAGCAAGACCCCGACTGGATCGCACGTAACGGAGAGGGCTGGATCACCTATCCACGCAACATCCCTGTACAGGCAAGAATCATTGGCGACTGGCGGGAGCGGGTGAAGGGTGCTGGAGGCCCTGACAAACCCGTGTCGCAATCTCTTTATATCGATCTGACCGAAGACCCGGATACACCACCGCAGCCTATCCATTTGGGATTTCGTTCGGGAGCAAACCATCTTCGGGCATATCTGGTGTCGCTGCAGGAGATTGGCGTAAACCATGTGGCGATAAATCTGCGCTTTAACCAGGCAGATATCGAGACAACCATGAAACGTCTGGCCGATGATATATTGCCAGACTTCACTTAGTGAAACGGATTATATTATGCAGAAAACTATTCTTATTACCGGTTCGACCGACGGCATCGGCTTAGAAACAGCAAAAATGCTGGCTTCGCAAGGTCACCATGTACTGCTGCATGGACGCAATCCGACAAAGCTTGAGCATGCCGAAAGAACACTCCTCGAGCTAGCGGATAGCGAGCGTGTTGAAAGTTTCGTTGCTGACCTGTCACGCATGGCCGATGTCGAGGCGCTCGCGAAAGCCGTCTCTGAACGGCACGCCAGGATTGATGTACTGATCAACAATGCCGGTGTCTTTAAAACACCCGATCCGATCACGCAGGATGGACTTGATGTGCGCTTTGCGGTCAACACAATTGCTCCCTATCTACTGACGATACGTCTTTTGCCACGGCTTGAATCTACTGCGCGGGTGATTAACCTTTCTTCCGCGGCCCAGGCTCCCGTCGATCTTGAAGCATTGGCTGGACGAGTAAGAATATCCGACGATTTCAATGCTTATGCACAAAGCAAGCTGGCGATTACAATGTGGTCTCGTAACATGGCACGTTCACTTAAAGACCAGGGGCCGGCCATAATCGCGGTTAATCCTGGCTCGATGCTCGGCACCAAGATGGTTAAGCAGGGCTTTGGTGTAGCAGGTAAGGATATCCGCATTGGTGCCGAAATACTTATACGTGCAGCACTGGCAGATGAATTCGCAACGGCTTCCGGCGAGTATTTTGACAACGATTCAGGCCAGTTTGCCTCGCCACATCACGATGCGCTTGATCCACAGAAATCCGAAGAGATTGTGCGCGCTATAGAGGAGATTTTGGCTGAAATACTCCAATAGGAGAAAAGCCGAAAGACGACACATTAAGAGTCACCTTCGGGCGGCATTTTGTGGGTTTATCTAAGGTAGTGAAGATGACAGCTAAAGCCCACAGCGGACAATCACAATCATCTACCTTTAAGTTCATGTGCTTGTGATAGGGTGTGTTTATAAAACTTACCTAAAGCTTTGTCTTTTGATCGGCGTTCGGAAAGGCTGGCTGAATTAAGCGCTTCTTCTCGAAGTAACTTGAGATAATTATTTAAACGTCTTTGATCTAATTCACCCGAGTCAACGGCTTTCTGAACCGCACAGCCGGGTTCAGTCTGATGTTGGCAATCACTGAATTTACATTGCTTCGCATAGGTTTCGATATCCGCAAAGGTAGTCGCAATACCTTCCTTGCAATCTGCCATTTGTATTTCTCGCATTCCGGGCGTATCTAAAATTAGCCCTCCTGCATCCAATGATATCAACGAACGTCGCGTTGTAGTGTGTCTGCCTTTATCATCATCTTCTCTTATGCCACCGGTGTTTTGCCGTTCTTCACCAAGCAGTGTATTAATCAGCGTTGATTTACCCACACCTGAAGATCCCAAGACAGCTATAGTCGTTCCTTCTTTAATCCAGGGAGTTAGTTTTTTGACGCTTTCTGTATTTAAGCAATTAATGGCTTCAACCATCAAAAATGGGTCTAACTCTTGAATCTGTGCAATATAGCTTTCGGGAAATTCTGATTGATCACTTTTACTTAATACGATGACAGAATCTGCGCCTGATCCATTCACTAAAGAAAGAAAGCGTTCTATTCTATTCAGATTAAATTCATCATTCATTGAAGTCACAATAAACGCGCTATCAACATTGGCAGATATTAGTTGTCTCTTCAATTTACTGCCCGCAGCTTTTCTTGAAAAACAGGTTTTACGATCAAGTACGCGTAATAAGTGTTGCTGACTATCTAACAATAGCCAGTCACCCACTACCATTTCTGGCATGGTAGCTAACAAAGCAATATTGAAAATGTCTGACTCTGTGGCGACGGTCACTTCAGATTTATACTGTTCAACGACTCTTGCAGGAGTAGTTACATCCCATTCATCTAACGAAAGCTGTTGCTGAAAGTAGGTTTGCCAGCCCAATCCAGTAAGTGAAGTAAAGTTTGACATTATTGATCTCATATAGTGTTGGCAGACTGCATACGGTATTTAGCAGACATTCACTAGTTGGTCTACATTTTCTCACGCCTTCCAGCAACAGGGTATACTTCAATGAGACAGGTGCATTGGTATTAGAGAGGAATATTTATGCCACAACAAACAATAACAGATGAAGAAATCAATAAATGTTTTGAAGTCATGTCAGAACTTAGAGAGAACCTAATAAAAGATGAATTTTTAGACCTGGTTAGACAAATGGAAAGAGAAGGTTACAGGCTGGCATTTCATGAGGAGAACGGGTCGGTAGTGGTCGTTGCTGGATACAGAGTATTTACAAATTTATCAATGGGTAAAAATCTATATGTCGATGATCTTTCAACATCCAAATCAGAACGTTCCAAAGGTTATGGTGAAAAAATGATCAATTGGTTAAGAGATGTCGCGAAAGTGGAAGGATGTAATTATTTTCATCTGGACTCCGGCACTCAGAGGCATGCAGCACATAAGTTTTACTTTAGACAGGGACTTTCTATTAATTATTATCACTTTAGTGAAAAGTTATAAAAAACTAAACGATTGGTAATTTATCCACCTGGCGTTAATCGGCTAGTTTTTTTATCCTCAGATTGCCACCTCCTGCTTATCTGGTTGCCAAATTCACTGGCTATACTTACCTGAAATAAGAGGAACCAGATGAAGACAATTCTTTTAGCAGTACTACTATCCATCAACACCGCTTTTGCCAGTGAGCCGTTGAAAGGTATCTGGACAAGCATTAATGCTAATACTGTGCCAATACTGTGCCAATACTGTCATACGATTAATTAACAGTATCTTCGCCTTTATTCGTGATATGCTGGAAGTCAACCTTACAAGTTCAACTATCGCCAAGTTCAGACCTAGCAATTCTGGGCCGTGTATGCAGTTCACTGAGACTGCATAAATAATAAGTGCATTTTCATTGTTCTACCAATACAACAAAATCTATTAAATGGTAGTCATTATGAAAAAAATAATATCAACGGTAATCCTCTCAGGTATCGCTATATCGGGTATTGCAATGGCAGACTGTCAGCCTATCTCTCGGCTGAAGAAGCAATCATGTGCTTCACTTATCAAGGGTTAATCCAGCATGTATCAGCGTATCATTTAACTGTGGCCTCATTTATCACTTAGCAGTCAAAAAAAATGTCTATTGCTACAGTTCAAATAAGCTTCTACCAAAAAAAACCACGTTAAAATAATCAGTTACAAATAGTAGCTGACAAAATCTTCCTCACTATATACAGGCATGCTTCTAGCAAAAGAAGCACGATATAACAATCAGTCACAATAAAGGATTTGTACTAATTATGATTCAAAGTTTGAAAGTTAATGCAACTGTAAGCGCGCTAAGTAGCCTGCTTTTTATCAGTATCATTACAAATAGCCTAGATGCACATGCAGTTTCTGCAGAAGAAGTTTGCAATCAACCCGTATTCAAAATGTGGAAAGAACAACAGTCTGAGCGCTTGTGGTCTCCAGATGAAGAGACATTAAAAGCAGAACAATCAGAAAAAGTATTTACCTATAACTGTTTTACCTTCGAGGATATAAGTCGGTTTTACGAAACCCGGGAGAATCGTATAGAAAACGCACACTTTCATCCTATTCTTAAAACGAAAGCTGAAAAGGATGCTGGCGTCGCTAGTGGCAGTGACAATGATTGTTAGACCAAAGGAAGTTATTGAATAACTTCCTATCCTCCTAAAGTATAGGATTCGCCCTGTTGATAGCAGGGCGCTTTTTTTTCAATAATGAATGCTAATGGCTCTTTCGGTGCCTTGTCTTTCAGGTTCTATTCCTGCTTGTTTAGTCTTGTTTCACCTTGCTGTAGTCCTGTAGACACGGTGGCAACATTGACTCCAGTTCTGCGTCCCATTCTTTGGGCATCCCCTCTGGGTACACTATCTGCAGGTAGTTCTTCCTGGTAACTGGAGTCCCTGACAGGGTCAACAGTTCGAGCACCACGCCCGACTTAAATTGGTTCTCAAATTCCTCGACATTGTATTCTTCCAGTTCTTCCTGCATAGGTACGTCAGAGATGAATTCAGCTTCATTCATGCACCAACCATCCGAGCAGACAGTCCAGGCGTGAACTGGTGAAATGACCAGGAATAATGTGAGGATGAGGTATTTCATACCCTAAGCATAGTCAAAATTCCTAGATATGCGACAAGCTATCGCCGCAAAGTAGGTTCGCCCTGTTGATAGCAGGTCGTTTTTTGTTGCATCGACCGGTTGAGACGACAGCCGATAGCGGACATGAATCCCATGTGGCTGGTGAATCGTCTGGATTACAGTGCATTGTGTAAACTCAATCAGCGGTTATACTAGCCCTTTCGACCGATAACAAGACTCGCCTTTTTAGTTAATTCCGTGAGGGCTTTTGTTTTGACATATATCAAGTACGGATGAGCATTCCAGCGCTAATATTCTACCAACACGCTATGAGGTGTGTAGCCCGACCTTAAACAAGTTGGGCTTTTTTTTGCCCTCACACTGGTAATTTAGAATTCATGTACTAAGCTTATAAATACAATAATTCTCCTTGGTGTGTTACTTAGCCCGACCCGCACAGCAGTCGGGCTTTTCTTTGCCTACCGTATATTGTTCACATCAAACACACCGAAACTACCATTCAGAAATCACTGAACTCATCTTGCAGTCATACTAAGCAAATGGACTGGCTACTTAATACACATAAAAATAAAAAAGTATCAGAATATTTATCACGCTACGTATTTGACCTAGTAATAATTCGCATAAGTTATAGATATTAATGCTTTTTATGGATATTGCCTTATTTAGCTAGTAGCGTGGATGTTAGCTGTTTCAAAACAATAATGACTGTAATCAGGGAAGGTAGATTAAAAAGAAATTAACACAAGTATTGTTACTGGTTGCCAGCTTCCGCTTGTATAGTACCGCAAGTGATGCGTATATTTTCGATATTTACAATAACCCGGCAAACGATGTCGGCACAATTGGGTTCTCCAATCTATCCGGCACAAACACTCTGAGTGGCATTTTCCAAGCAGACATATCTAGGAGTGGGTGTAATTCTCACTGCCGGATCTTCTCCCTGCTACCTGGACGATTACAGGTGTTAGCAATGAAATTTCAGGTGTGGCATTTAGCTGGGATTCCCCGACATACGGCCCATACCGAATGGCTATGAAATATCCCTCGACTTCCAGCTTAACAAATCTATTTCAGCAGGTATCGTAGCAGGTTGTCTAACGACCGACTGCTAAGCTGAGGCAAACCAGGTAGGACTCGATTTGGGCGATAATTACCCCTACACAACGATTGCACGGGATGTCGTCCCCGAATCCGCCACCCTCGCCTATTCGGCATTGGCCTTGCTGGTGTGGGGTTTGCCCGAAAGAAAAGATAGTCTGTATAACTAGTATAATTAAAGCTCTCCTTTTCAGCTCGCTTCGGCGTGCTTTTCATTGAAAATGTGTTTTAGTAATTTTAGTAATTTGAATTTTTATCTAGAAGTCTATTCCTGGCACATGAAATTATTGATTATCGGTGATTTTGATCTATTGTTAATTTACTGAGAAACATAAATCTGATATCCAGTCATTAATAATTAAAGGTGTTAAGAATTGTTTCAGGAATTTGAAGAGATAGAGTTGCTAGATCCACTACTAATAGAAGATTCTGTATATCAAAGTGCGATGACCCGATGGGAATTTATTGAGCACGAGGATGGCTATCGTGTTAGAGCTGAATTCACTCTTTTATTGGGTGAAAATATCGGCAATAGACTGATTAAACAGTGGTCTAGCCTTGAGCAAGATGAGAACGGATTTATTACTGCTTCAAAGCACACACAACTTTACCAGGATTACACTGGCTTATTTGGGGTACCTCCTGCTGGCAAGATAGATATGGATAAATTCATTGGATTGCCAGTGATGATATCAACACGTAGTGTCAAGAAGTCTGTAGACCAACTAATTTTGGAAAGAGATAAAAGATATTCGGTCGTAGATAGAGTGATTGATCTGGTTTTTTCCCACCAACTCAAAGTTTACTGATGGAGTCGGTGGCTAGATTCTAAGAGTATAGTGCTAATCAGAAAGTTGATTATTAGTAATGAGAAATTCGCTCTAATTCGAAGTGCGTGTGATGTGACTTATTTACGTTTTGCTATCGTTTATTACTGAGAGTGTATCTTTTCAGCGCGAGTTTTTAGTACCAATGAGATAGCCGATTGCTCTATTGCATTACGGGCACCTTCATAATAAGCACGCCAAAAAGAGCCACCACGAGGCTCAAAATATAAGTCAGCATATTCTTTTGACACATCATCACAGAAATCGGTAATCGCCTTAGCAATACTACTTGCATCGCTCACACCATCATCCAATCTATAGACACCTTCAATCAAACAACTTACTGTCTTTTCACCAAATGCTTTCTCATCGAAAATAGATGGAAGCATGACTATTTCAGTTTGTTTTTGAGCAGTAACCTCTACTGGAGCCTTCTCTTCTATTGGAGTCTTTGAGACGCAAGCAGTCATCGACATCACCAGTAGTAAAACAAACAGTGTGGTTTTCATTAAGTATCCTATATGTGTCGATATTTAGAAGTTGCCACTCTCGTATTATTCGGCATCGGACTTGCTGGTATGGGATTTGCCTGAAAGATAAGAAAGTCTGCATAACTTCTGCTTAATAATAACAAAAGTACTTCTCTTCAACCCGCTTCGGCGGGCTTTTCTTTGCCTGCCGTACATTTTTCACATCGAACACAAACCGCACTTCAATAGCTGCATAGTTTGAAAGTGTCTTCCCTGCTTCCAGGTAGCGAAAGTATATATACTATTCCATCTATTATTTTCATAATTCCTCCTTGAATTAACGACAGTTTCAAACCCCACGTAACAACGACATGACTTATTCACGTTTTGGTCTAACAAAGCAGGATGACCGCTGTCGACCCAATGTATGGACTCCTCCAACCTAACTCGTTAGGTTTAGAGTTGAGCAAAACCCCAGCAGAGGAATCCATACATGAGAAAGCATAATACGATAGGCGTTGATTTAGCAAAGAATGTTATCCAGGTTTGCGTTGTTTCATCGCCCAACACTGGCTCGCCTGTATGAACGCTACTATCGGCTGCGTGAAGATATCCAGTGTCTGGAGAAATAGATTGCCTGCCTGGTTAAACAGAATGAAAGCTGTTGTCGTTTAGCTGATCTGGAAGGTGTCAGTCCGATCATCCCCATTTGCATGAAACCTGGAAATAAACCGGGCGGAATGAATTCGACCTGGATACTTCGATAACCTTCAAATATCAGGGACGGCTAGATGAATCGGAACGGTTAACAGGCAGATCAAAATAGATGAATATTTGAGGTAATATTTCGGGTCAGTGTAAGAAAACTCTGAGTACCACATAACAAGTCATTGAAGCACGGACCGGCTTGTATGTCACGTGGATTGCAGAGCAACCAACACGTCAGCCTGCTGCCGTTCGCTCAACTAAGGCGTTAACGTTAAAATGACTACTTCTGGCCGGAAGCAGGCATGTGAAAAGTTAAAAGGGTCAAACTTAGCTGCCAACACAGCCAAATAAGCCAGTTTCCGCTACAGTTTATTTTGTTATGACATTTTTAGTTTTAATGTAATTTCCTTTGCCGTTGTTCGTGTATGTGACTTGATTAATTTCTAATGAACCAGGGGCTTCTTCTGTTGAATTCTCGTCTTTAACATTCCATTGTTCAATGCGAATACCATATTTTGAATTATCCTTAACAGTCAATTGCAATAAGTTAGCTTCGATTGTTCCATTATCTATTTCAGTGATTTGTATTCCATCATCGCCATTGTTTGTTACTGAAGACATGGTAATTCCCACTTCTATACTACCTTCACTGCGTTCGCTTATCTTAATGCCTTCATCTGAATTATTGCTTGCATTAAGATAACGAAGTTTTATGCCGACATCGCCCTCACCTGCTTCATCAAAATCAATGCCTTCATCCTTATTATTGTTTACCTCGACATTGTAGAAGGATGCATTGATATCACCAGGGCCTGCTTCGTCAATATCCAGGCCATCTTCTAAATCTGCATTGTTATAAAAACCGTTATTGTTTAGCGTGACATTCATCATGGTGATATCTACGTCGCCTTCACCAGCCTCATCCAGTTCGATACCATCACCACCGTTTTCATCGATGTGGCTGTTCGTGATCAAAGCGATAATGTTGCCGCGTGAGCGTTCATCGATACGAATACCATCAAAATCATTTTCGCCGGTACCATTTCCTATAATGTTCGAATTTGAAATATTAAGATAAATGCCGATGTCGGAGCCTGCACTCCCTTGATCAAAAAAATCGGAGTTATCATCAATATGCAGCCCATGAAATTTAGAATTAAAAATGTTAACTCTATCCAGGTAAATAGTGCTTTTTTTACCGTGGGCATCAACCGGGATACTTACAACAATACCATTTGTGGCACTGTTTTTGATTGTCAAATTACTGATATCAATTTCTGCTGCAGTATTTAACAACAGTGCACCCTGTTGAGAAGAAGCAGATAAGTTTTTATAAACATGATGGTTCGCTGTTTTCGTGCCATCGATAGTGGTATTGCGACCGATAAACTTTATGCGCTGATTGCCATTATAAATAACTGGTTTAGAAAGGGCTATATAAGAGTCACGTTTAAAAGCAATCTCAGATATGCTGCTATCCTTGTTTGCACTAGAGATGGCACTTTGTAATGAAACATTGTCATAAACATCCAGGCTTTTTGCCGACGAGGGAGTTATTGAAGAAACAAGCGGCAGAATAATAAAAAATATTTTGAATTGTCTTTGTATTTTATTCACTCTGCAAAATATAGTTTTAATTCCAATAAGCACTCTTTGATTACATATTATCTTCATAAGAATTTTTGATTTAAAAGTCCTGAGCATGAAAAATTATGATATTGAAATATATTATAAGGTTAAAATTATCAGCAAGTAACTTGTCCTGTAAGCAGGACTAATGATTGTATTTACAATCTCGAGAGTATTGATATGGAAATTCTGGTATCTGGTGTTTTATTATGGTCGCTTGTACATTTTTACACCTTCCATCGAGCAGCCTGTAAAGAAAGGTGCTATAAATCTATTGGGGGAAAATGGTTATAAATTAACATTTACAGCAGTGGTGGCAATATTATTAGTGCTGATCGTTTATGGTTGGAGGCATACTACGCCAGTATTAGTTTATACCCTGCCATTATTTGTTAAGCCAGTTTCGCTAATTCTAATGATTGTCGCTTTTTTGTTATTTGCAACAGGAAAACACCCAACGCGTATAAATTCATTCGTGCGTCATCCACAGCTAATGAGCATTTTACATGGTCTATAGCCCATTTACTGGTTAATGGAGATAGTCGGTCGATAGTATTATTTGGTGGTATGGGGGTCTGGGCGATAATGGAAATATTATTAATAAATCGGAGAGATGGAGAGTGGATAAAAGAACCTGCACCGGCATGGTCAAAAGAAATTAAAGGCCTGGCTATTAGTGTATTTATATCTGTAATCGTGGTGGCAGCACATCCATTTATAGCCGGTGTTTCAGTAAGATAATATTTAACAATATCAATCATTAATAATATTATTGCACTCAGTAGGCAATAATAATTTGTATACCCCGGTAATTACCCTAATCACTGAGATTAATAATGCTAAAAGATAAACAAAAAGAACTTTATGACGCCTTTTATGAGTCGACACATGAAAATGAATACCTGGACTCAAAGACAGAACTGTTAGTGGGGCTGTCTGCAGCAATATCACTGAATTGTCAGCCTTGCACAAAATACTATCTGGAAAAAGCTAAAAAGGAGGGTATCAAGAAGGGTGAGATATCTGAAGTGATTGCAAAAGTGATGGCCGTGTCTGCTGGTCAGAAAAGACTGCAAATAGAAGAAGTATTTATAGAGTATGAAGAGAAATTTGGTGAATTTGAATAGTTAGCGTGGAATCTAATCAATTCACCTGCCAAAATTTCGCCAGCTATAGTTTCAGTACAGAATATTCATTTCTAATAATACGATCTTGTAAAAATTCAAAGATGAATTCATCGTGATACCAATAGAATCTTTAACCACATTTGTTATCGCATCTGTTCTGTTAGCCCTTGTTCCCGGCCCTGATAATATATTTGTACTGACACAGTCCTCTGTTAATGGCCACAAGGCAGGGCTGTTAGTAACACTGGGCTTATGTACAGGTCTCATCGTCCATACTACGGCTGTAGCGCTAGGCATCACAGCGGTATTGAAGACGTCCTGTGTTGCTTTTACCGTATTAAAAATTGCCGGTGCTATGTACCTTTTGTATCTTGCATGGCGTGCTTTTCACGACAGTTCAGAAGAGATTTATACTGGTCAATCGAGGGAGGTTGCAGGCATAAAGTATTACCTTAGAGGGGTAATAATGAATGTGACTAACCCGAAGGTATCAATATTTTTTCTGGCATTCCTTCCGCAGTTCGCAGATCCATCGAGAGGCCATGTGATCCAGCAGATATTCTTTCTTGGTATGGTCTTTATTTTGGTTACACTGCTGGTGTTTGGTGGGATTGCATTGCTCGCAGGCGCTGTTGGTGCATGGCTTACTAATACGCCGCGGGCACAAACAATTATGAACAGGATAGCAGGAGCAGTATTTGTTGCTATGGCATTGAAACTCGTAACTGCAAATATTAATTCATAAAATAGCGAAGTGAACCTTTGTCAAAAAGACGATGATCTATCTTCTATGTTATATCCAGAAATTTTCCTTAATCTATCAGTAGTATCATTGGAAATATGAAACAGTTAATTGAAGACAATAGGCTGATTCTAATGGAAGCAGCTATTGTTGAACAATTGCGCCGATCGGACAATATTAAGCTAGATCAGAGTTTAGTAAATGCCCCCCTGATTTATGACGCTGCCGGGAGATCCGCATTAAAAAATTTGTACCAGTCCTACATCGATATTGCCCAAAAAGCCGGGATTCCTTTTCTTATGTGTACACCGACATGGCGTGCAAACAAGAACAGGGTTTACGGATCAACTCTTAGACGGTCTATAAATGCTGATGCAGTTGAATTCATGAAGCAAATTCGCGATTCTCAGAATAACAGTAAACCTGTTATTAAAATCGGCGGCATGATTGGCTGTAAGAATGATTGTTATCTGCCTGAAGAGGGTTTAAGTATTTCTGATTCAGAGCTGTTTCATTCCTGGCAAATTGAGCAGCTTGCAAATGCGGGTGTCGATTTTCTCATTGCAGAAACACTTCCAAATGTTGCTGAAGCTACTGGTATCGCAAAAGCGATGGCAGTATCAGGTTTACCGTACATTATTAGTTTTGTCATTAATAGAAATGCTAGTGTGCTTGATGGGACTAGCCTAAAGGATGCCATAGACTTTATTGATTCTAGCGTTACTATCAAACCGCTTGGATATATGGTTAATTGTGCATACCCGAGCTTTCTATCTGCGGAAAAGCAGCCAGTAAAAATTTTCTCAAGATTGATAGGTTGCCAGGCAAATGCATCATCGCTGGATCATTGTGAACTTGATAATTCTGATGTGTTGTCTGCGGAGGATGTCTCTGAATGGGGTGAAGCAATGTTAAACCTTAACAGGATGTATGGTACGAAAATACTTGGAGGTTGTTGTGGTACAGGCAGCGAGCATTTGCGGTATATTGTTGAAAATTGTTAGCTTTTCACCAGTTACGATTTTGAGTAATAAATGATTAAGATTTGATGTGTTTGATCTTGATATAGAGGATAATATTTCAACCTTGTTGCAGTTTAGTATCGCAAAGCAGGAGCACAAGAAAAGCCAATGATAAAACTCTCACGATGACTGTAAATCCTACACCTGCACTGCTAGACAACCTGTACTGGATAACGATGATCGCGGTTATCGTCTCATCGGCTTCGGGTGTCCTCAAGGCAGGATTCAAGCAGTTCGATTTGTTTGGTGTGATTATCATTGCAATCGCAACGGGACTGGGTGGTGGCTCATTGCGTGATATGTTACTGGACAGAGAAGTGTTCTGGATTCGTGATCAGGGATTCTTTATTGCCTCACTTGGAAGCGCCATAGCAATCTTCCTGGCAGCACGCCTGGTTGTGATCTCTCCTAAATTTTTCCTGGTCGCTGATGCCGCGGGCCTGGCAACTTTTGGCATAGCTGGAACACTGGTTTCATTGATGGTGGGGGCACCCTGGCTGGTTGCCAGCTTTATGGGTGTCATGACAGGCACTATGGGCGGAATTTTTCGAGATGTGTTATGCAATGAACCTCCTGTAGTTTTTCAAAGCCCACTCTATGCGACCGTATCGTGGGCAGGTTCACTGTTGTTTATTTGTTTTTTACTGCTGAACCTGGAAATTACTTTTGCCGCGATCATTGCCGGACTGGCCATGTTTATCGCTCGACTGCTGGCTATATATTTTAATATCAGCCTGCCAAGGTTTCGCTTCAAATCATGAAGCAATTCTCATCGTTAACAGTAAATAAACAATAATCCAGCTTTATTCATTTTTGATCTTAAATATGAATAGCTTTGAATTAGATCCGAGACTTGAAAAAGACTGCCTGGTATTGGGAAGGCCGGATATCAGCATGTTATTGTTGATGAACAATGCACTGGTTCCCTGGTTCATACTTGTACCGCGCACATATAAAACAGAATTTATTGATTTATCAGAGGCAGAGCAAGCCAGTCTGCTAGAAGAAATCAATATTCTATCTGCCTTTATAAAAAGTAATTTTGAAGTAACGAAATTGAATACAGCATCTATTGGTAATATTGTAAGTCAGCTGCATGTACACGTCGTTGGACGTCACCCTTCGGATTATTGCTGGCCCGGTGTTGTCTGGGGAACGAAGGAGAGGAAGAAATATACCGATACACAGGTGAGTGAGATCATAGTAGCGCTTAAGCAGCAGTTTGGTAATAAATTCATATAAGTTGCTGCGGCATTAACTCATATCTTATTGATTTATTAGTGCTCTTCAGTATTCATCACGCGGGCAGCTAAGTCAGTCAGCAGTATTTTTGTGAGAATAGAGTCTAAATTATTGATGGTTCACTGGTAAAATAGCCATATGTGACACAATGGGTAATTAAGCTAACATTTACGCTCAGGAATTTTGAATAATGGCGAAAGGTAAGAAATTCGACTGCCGGGTATTAAAAGACGGTGATAGCTGGACAGCAGAAATCATCAGGCGGAAAACATCAAAGGAAATTGTCGTGTCAAAAAGTCAGAGCGGATTCGCATCTGAAGACGATGCACAGGAATGGGCAGAGGGTGAATTAAAATCATTTCTAAAGAACTTGAATGAGCGGAATAAACGTCGTTCAGAAGAACAGAACAAAAGCAGGCGGGAAGAAACTACATTGTAGCAACAGTAACAACTAATAAAGATATCGTACTATTGTATCTATGTTGAGTTTCCTCTAAGTTCAGAAGTATATAGAGGTTAAAAAATTAGACTATTGTGCACAATGACGCAGATTTTGAACTAGACCAGCCAGGGCTTTTATAAATTGATTCTCAGAGGACTCCCGATGAAAATTACGCAACTGTTTTTAACTTTAATTCTTTCCTTTGCTTCACAGCCTGGTTTCACAGCTGAGGCTAATGTTGAAAAAGAAGGCGAAGAATTATACAAAAAGCATTGTTCAGCGTGTCACGGCAACACAGGTGGCATGGATATGAGTCAAAGGTTAGCGCCACCGATAATAGCAGTAAGAATGCACTATATAGGGCAATACCCGGACAAGGACTCCTTCGTAATGGTGGTGGCTGACTGGCTAGAAAAACAGGATGAGAGTAAAAGTCTGATGCGCGGTGCTATTCGAAGATTTAATATCATGCCACCGGTTTATGTAAGTAGAGAAGATGCTGAGAAGATTGCTGCTTATATATATGACGGAGATGTTGAAAAACCCGCTGGTTTTGATGCCCATGTTGAGAAAATGCATGGCAAGATGTATTAATATCAAAAAACATTGTTGTTATGCCATGTATGATCTATCAAAATGATGATGCTCAACAGGAAGTAATGCTCAGGAGAGGCGTATGAAAAATTTCATTAATGCCGGGTTACTGCTAATGGCACTCATGCTCAGTACGCCTGAAGTTTCGGCCAATCCTCCTCTTGCCTATGAAGGTCGGCGGCTCTATGTATCCTACTGCCTGTTGTGCCATGGTTCCGAGGGTAAGGGAGATGGTCCGCTGGCAAAGGCGATGGATATAAGTCCCGCAGACCTGAGTACGACTGTGCGTTCCAGAAGCGACACTATCCTGACAAAGATAATTACCGGCGAGGGCCGACAGACTATTACAGGCCGCGATCGCCATAACCTGCTAAGTGAGGCAATGCCAGAATGGAAGGATGTATTCAGTGCTAATCAGGTTCAGGCATTGATTGCCTACCTGCGCTTCCTGAGCAGGGCAAAACACGAACTGATGGGTGACCCTGAAGTTGGCATGCAGTTATACCAGAAATATTGCCAGGTTTGTCATGGTACGGAAGGCGATGGTGATGGCATCATGACGAATTTGATGGGGATCACGCCGATGGACCATACCAATCCCAACGAGACCAATGCCCTCGATAATGAAGAAATCGCGAGACGGATTCTGGATGGTAAAGGGCGATATATGCCTGCCTGGCGTGGCATTCTTAACCAGACTGATGTCGAAGCGCTTGTCAGTTACATACGCTTACTGTCACACTGATAGCAGTAGCCGGTCGTGGGTTCATTCCCGTCGTTACTTGCTGCGAAGTAACGACCCCAGGATACCACGCAGGAATTTTCCTCCTTCACGGCCAAGAGTGGTGCCAACAGAGCGGGCAGCACTCTTGAGCATGGCCTCTGACCAGCTCTCACGACTGGATGTTCGTTTGCCTTGTGCGGCTGGATTTCTTTTTCGCTTCTTCTTCAGCGGCTTCTCTTTGCTCCTGTTCGGCTTTCAATGCCCGCAGTTTGAGCAGCTCATAGGCAGATTCACGATCAACAGCATCATCATATTTGCCATTGAACGGTGAACGTTTAATCGTTTGTGCGCGTTCGTCAGCTGTTAACGGTCCCATTTGTGATTCTGGCGGACGGATTAATGTTCGCTCAACAATCGTCGGGCTGCCTTTCGCGTCGAGTGTAGAGACCAGGGCTTCACCGATTCCAAGCTCTGTAATGACCTGTTGAGTATCCAGATTCGGGTTGGGACGAAAGTTCTCTGCAACGGCCTTGATGGCTTTCCTGTCTTTTGGTGTAAAGGCGCGTAACGCATGCTGAACCCGCAAGCCAAGCTGGCCCAGGACATCTTCGGGGATATCGAGGGGGCTTTGCGATATGAAGTAGACGCCAACACCTTTTGAACGAATCAACCGCACAACCTGCTCGACTTTATCCAGCAGGGGTTTCGGTGCCTGGTCAAACAGCAGGTGTGCTTCATCAAAAAAGAAAACCAGTTTGGGACGATCAGCATCTCCAACTTCAGGCAGTTCTTCAAAAAGTTCAGACAATAGCCAGAGCAGGAAAGTGGCGTAAAGCCTTGGTGAATTTGATACCAGTTTTGTCACATCCATGATGCTGATGACACCGTTTCCAGAGAAGTCTGTCTTCATCAGATCTTCTATGCTGGCTGCAGGCTCTCCAAAAAAGAATTCTGCCTGCTGTTCTTCAAGCACCAGTAAACGACGCTGAATTGCCCCAATACTGGCACTTGAAATGTTGCCGTATTCAGATTTCAGTTCTTTTGCATTATCGCCCATCCAGATCAGCATTGAGCGCAGGTCCTTCAGATCCAGAAGCAGTAATTTATTGTCATCGGCAATCCGGAATGCACTATAGAGGATGCCTGTCTGGGTGTCGTTCAGTTCCAGCAAGGTAGACAACAGCAAGGGGCCCAGCTCGGATATTGTTGTTCGGAATGGATGCCCGAGGTCACCAAATAAATCCCAGAACACAATTGGGTACTGGCGAGCCTGGTAATCATCAATTTTTATGCTGGAAACGCGCTCATCAATTTTTGGATGCGGTTTGCCTGCTTTTGAAAGGCCGGAAAGATCTCCCTTAACATCAGCCATGAAGACTGGAACGCCGAGTTTTGAGAAGCCTTCAGCGAGTATTTGCAGGGTCACTGTTTTCCCTGTGCCTGTAGCACCAGCGATAAGCCCATGACGATTGGCCATGGCGGCATTCATGATTATCTGTCCGTTTTCACTGCCGCCAATTAGCAGCTCAGCATTCTTTTCCATCTATTGCCCTTGTAGGTTTTGTGTATTGGTAGGTAAATTAGCAGTGCTATGATAACGCCGAATTCTTATCTAATCTCTGATCTATTCTATACAGGTGATAAATGTTTGAATACAAAAAGATGCAAATGGTTTCGCGTGATAGTGCTCTACCGGGTCGTTCTGAAAAGATGCGTGTGGCCAGCAAAAATATTGTAACTGGGAATCCTATGCTTGAACCTGTCCCTGAAAATATTGAATTTGCCCTGTTTGGCATGGGCTGCTTCTGGGGTGCTGAACGCAAGTTCTGGCAGCTTGAAGGTGTGTGGTCGACTGCCGTAGGTTATGCAGCAGGATTCACAGCAAACCCGACATATGAAGAAGTTTGTAGCGGGCAAACAGGTCACAATGAGGTGGTCAGGGTTCTATTCGACAGGAATACAGTTGACTACAGCGTCCTTCTGAAGACTTTCTGGGAATCACACGACCCGACCCAGGGAATGCGCCAGGGTAATGACCGCGGAACTCAGTATCGATCGGGAATTTATTGTATGAACGATGATCAGTACAAGCAGGCACTTTCTTCAAAGGAAAATTATCAGCGTAAGCTCACTGCGGCTGGCTATGGTACCATCACGACGGAGATACGTCATGGCACCGGAGTTCTTTTTTGCTGAAGATTATCATCAGCAGTACCTGGCAAAGAACCCAAATGGATATTGTGGGCTTGGTGGAACCGGTGTTTTATGCGCGGCAAATGAAACGTAAAGATTTAAATAACGGGCGTGAAATCATTAGCAATTGATGCGAAGCGGCATTAATTCAGGTTATATTTGGCGTGTCGGGATATAAAATAATGTTTACAGGTGAGAAATGATAAACAAAATTATTGGGGCAACAACTGCATTATTGTTCTTTTTTGGTGCTTCAGCCGCTAGCGCTGTAGAGCCCTCTGGTGATTTGACACTACTCATCGCCAAGGACAAGACACGCGTATATGCGAGTTACTATCGCTCGATGAACAACAACTCAAAAATCGCCCTGTTATTTCACCAGGCCGGTTCAAACAGGATGGAGTATGAACCGCTTTTGTCCACTATGCATATTGCCGGATTTGACACATTGACGGTAGACCAGCGCTCTGGAGATACACGCTGGGGTGCAGATAACATGACAGTAAAGCGCATCGGTCAATCTGCTGAATATATTGATGCCTATGCAGATCTTGAAGCTGCATTAGAGTACGCTGTAAAACGAAAATATAAAACAATAGTTGTGGTTGGCAGTTCCTATTCTGCCTCACTGGCAATCGTGCTGGCGAGTAAAAACCCTGAGAAGGTTACAGCCGTAGCAGCATTCTCTCCAGGTGAATATTTTACCAATAAAAACTGGATTAAAACGTCCGCAGAGAAGTTGCGGGTGCCGCTCTATGTTACAGGTGCAACGGATGAAAAGCAGAGGGTGGATGAAATCCTGGTAAAGACTGCAGGCAATGATGTAACTTACTATCGTCCTATAAATTCAGTGCACGGTGTATCGACATGTCGCCAGGACATGAACCCGGAAGGATATAAAGAGAATCTGCAGAACTTCTCAAAATTTCTCGAGCGCTTCAAGTAATTTAAGATTACATTCAGTATCCTGATACTGAATATATAAAAGAAAAAAGCCCCGCATGTTTCCATACGGGGCTTTTCATTACTCACCTGAATGGTGTCTCAGGCAATAGCGTGAGGGTATTGCTTACATCATGCCGCCCATACCGCCCATGCCACCCATACCGCCCATGTCACCCATGTCCGGCATGCCGCCGCCAGAGTCTTTACTTGGCTTGTCAGCGACCATCGCTTCAGTGGTGATCATCAGGCTGGCAATTGACGATGCATTCTGCAGGGCTGTACGGGTTACCTTGGTAGGATCAAGGATACCCATTTCGATCATATCTCCATACTCGCCCGTTGCTGCATTGTAGCCAAAGTTACCCGATCCTTCGCGAACCTTATTGACTACTACAGAGCCTTCTTCACCGGCATTGGCAACGATCTGGCGCAGCGGATCCTGCAGGGCACGAAGAACGATTGAAATACCGACATCCTGATCATGGTTGTCGCCTTTGACCTTTTCGACTGCAGTCATGACGCGTATTAGTGCTGCTCCGCCACCAGGTACTACGCCCTCTTCTACTGCAGCACGGGTAGCATGCAATGCATCTTCAACGCGGGCCTTTTTCTCTTTCATCTCGACCTCTGTTGCGGCACCTACCTTGATTACTGCTACGCCGCCGGCGAGTTTGGCAACACGTTCCTGCATTTTTTCCTTGTCGTAATCAGAAGTTGCTTCTTCGATCTGGGTACGAATCTGCGCAACGCGAGCGCTGATGTCATCATGGCTGCCTTCACCGTCAATAACGGTGGTGTTTTCTTTCGTCACCTGGATACGCTTGGCGCTGCCGAGCTGTTCGAGAGTGGCTGTTTCAAGGCTCAGGCCGACTTCTTCAGAAATCACCTGCCCGCCTGTCAGAATGGCAATATCCTGCAGCATAGCTTTACGTCGATCACCAAAACCGGGGGCCTTGACGGCGCAAACTTTTACAATGCCTCGAATGTTATTGACCACCAGGGTTGCAAGTGCTTCGCCTTCAATATCTTCAGCAATAATCAGCAGAGGGCGGCCGGCTTTAGCAACAGCTTCTAGAACAGGAAGCAGTTCGCGGATATTTGAAATCTTTTTTTCGTTAATCAGGATCAGCGGATTCTCCATATCAGTGCTCATGCTGTCCTGGTTATTAACGAAGTAGGGAGACAGGTAGCCGCGGTCAAACTGCATGCCTTCAACGATATCCAGTTCATTATCAAGGGCGTTGCCTTCTTCGACGGTGATTACGCCTTCTTTACCGACTTTTTCCATTGCCTGCGCGATAATGTCACCAATGCTGGTATCGGAGTTTGCAGAAACTGTGCCGACCTGTGCTATCTCTTTATGATCAGAGCAGGGACGGGACAGTGACTTCAATTCCTCTGTCGCAACAATGACAGCCTTGTCAATACCGCGCTTGAGATCCATAGGGTTCATACCGGCGGCGACTGATTTCAGACCCTCGCGTACCAGGCCCTGTGCCAGAACGGTAGCGGTAGTTGTGCCGTCACCGGCGATATCAGAGGTTCTGGATGCGACTTCTTTGAGCATCTGTGCACCCATATTTTCGAACTTGTCTTCCAGCTCGATTTCCTTGGCTACAGATACGCCGTCCTTGGTAACGGTTGGTGCACCGAATGCTTTATCCAGTACTACGTTGCGGCCTTTAGGGCCAAGTGTAACTTTTACTGCATCAGCCAGGACATTGACACCGGCGAGGATGCGAGCTCGTGAACTTTCACCAAATTTAACTTCTTTTGCAGACATGTTTTTTCGTCCTTTAAAATATTCTATGTTCTATGTGTTATGCAGTCGTTTATTCGACTACAGCCATAATGTCATCTTCGCGCATGACGAGAAGCTCTTCGCCATCGATCTTGACCTCGGTGCCGGAATACTTTCCGAACAGCACTTTGTCGCCCGCTTTGACATCAAGCGGCCTGACATCGCCATTTTCACTGATCTTGCCGTTGCCGACAGAGATCACCATGCCTTCCATCGGTTTCTCGGTTGCGGAATCAGGCAGGACAATACCACCGGCTGTGGTGCGTTCTTCGTCTAGTCTGCGTACGACTACACGGTCATGAAGTGGACGAATACTCATCGTTTTTAAATCTCCAGTTTTTAAACAATTATTAAAATAGAAAAGATAGCTTGGGTGCTTTTTTAGCACTCTACTGTGTTGAGTGCTAATAATAACCATGCGCCGAAGCATGTCAAGTTGCTAGACAAATAAGGGCATACGGATGGAATTCAAGGAAACTAGAGAGAAATTATCAATGTTCAGTTTTCGGCCACCATTAAATGACAGGATATCATTGGCTGATGAGCGCTAATCTACTTATCGATACGGCGGTATTCACCTTCGATCGTTGTTGCCTCTATGGTCGGGTCATGGCCAGGGGTATTCTGCGCAGACGGATCAGTTACATTCGGGACGATGAAAAAGTGTTTCACCGCGTTTAATGCTAACCAGCGGCGCAATGGCGGAATGAGCATCAAAAAGCCGAGTGCGTCGGTGATGAATCCCGGCAGTAAAAGAAAAATGCCACTGATGAGCAGAAACAACCCTTCAATCATTTCCATTGCCGGGATTTCCCCGCGAGAAGCTGCCTGATTCAACCTTGAATAGACGCCAATTCCCTGCAATCGTACCAGGCTGGCACCAATGATGGCCGTTGTGATTATTGCAAGCACGGTCCATCCGGCGCCGATTACCGAGCCAATATCAATCATCAGCCAGATTTCAGCAATAGGAGCAAGGATGAATAGCAGGAGAACCAGGGGAAAGCCTCTCATCTGTAAAGTCCCTGCCACAAGCTGTCGATATGGCGGATGATCAGTGATATGTGATCTGTCAAGCGGTGTTCTCCATCAGGTATTGCCTCGTAAATGAGTTCAGGTATCTGAGCGCGATGAATAAATTTATCTGTATTAGCAATTGGTATAATGGGGTCATTTTCACCATGTACAATATGAACAGGGATATCAAGCTCGATTTGCGTATCTAATACATCATACTGCTCTGCGTCTTTGATAATGTCATATCTCAGCGAGTAGGGTTCATTGCCGTAGGCATCAGGAAAGGCCATATAGGTTTCAGCCTGCCAGTGTTTCAGTACAGGCTCGGGTAAATTTGCCAGGTTGTTCTGTACAAAGTTGAACGCGGGTGCAATTAGCATCATGCCGGATACGCGCTGCTTTCGCCGCAGGGCAGCCAGCAGGCTGATCCATCCACCCATGCTGGAGCCGTGCAGGATGAATGGCCGGTCGACGATTGAATCCATCACGAGTAATAAATCATCGAGACCTGATGAAATAATCTGATCTTGCAAATCACCGTCTGATCTGACCATGGCCGCGTAAGTCGAAGCGTAACCATGAACGATCCATTGTTATGGCGTGTCTGGCAATTTCCAATGCCTTCTCACCGTTGCAGTGAGAACGAAATCCGTGCAGGTAGATGCCTATAGGACCCTTGCCGGTGTTATGAAAGCAGCCGCGCAGCTGCTCTCCATTCACCGTTTGCAGGGTTAATATTTGTTCGCCGGGTAAAATGACGGGCTCTATGTATTCAGTATTGATGTCGCTGTGCACGTGTAAAATTTATCCATTTAAAATCTAAATACCTCGACAGAGCTTGCATATCAGTGCCCATAGGGTAAGAATATGGGGCTATAAGGCGTAATAAATTTAAGTCTTTTAAGTATGCGCCATGATAATGCATGTGCATCCGGAATAGTATGCGGTAGCACCAGAAGGACATGGTGAATAGCTCGGGAGGCAAGTGCAAATATAACCAGGAGCCAAGTAATGAAAAAAATACTATCTGTAGTAGTACTATCCGCATGTGCACTGTTTACCGGTCTTGCACAGGCAGAATACGTTATCAAATTTTCCCATGTTGTGACACCAACCACACCCAAGGGCAAGGCTGCGCAATATTTTGCAGACCAGGTCAATGAAAAAATGGCTGGTAAAGTCAGGGTCGAAGTCTTTCCTAACTCCCAGTTATATAACGACAACAAAGTTATGGAAGCGATGCGCCTGGCAAGTGGCAATACCGGACTGATGGCCGCTCCCAGCTTGTCAAAATTTGTTAAGTTCTCAAAGAAATTACAGGTATTTGATATCCCTTTCCTGTTTAATGACATCAACGATGTGCACAAGCTTGTCGATTCACCGGTTGTTGATGAAATGATCGCACCACTGGAAAAAAAGGGCATCAAAGCACTGGGCTTCTGGGACAATGGTCTGAAAGTTTTCTCAATCAATGGGGATAAACCTCTCCTCGTCACCCCCCAGGATTTCAATGGAAAAAAATTCCGTATCCAGAGTTCCGAAGTGCATGAGGCGATGATTAAAGCGCTTGGCGGCACACCACAGAAACTGCCTTTCAAGGAAGTCTACACTGCCCTGGGTCAGGGTGTGGTAGATGGCCAGGAAAATGCCTGGTCGAATATTTATTCGAAAAAATTCTACGAGGTACAGAGCTACATTACTGTTTCCAATCATTCGTATCTTGGCTACCTGCTGGTAGTTAGCTCCGAGTTCTGGAACAGCCTGCCCGACGATATACGTACCGAGCTTAGTGCCATAATCAAGGATGCAACGATGAAAGGACGCGTCTTTGCAGCAGAAGCAGATAGTGGAGATCGCCAGAAAATCGAAGAAGATAAATATGCCAAGGTCGTCGATATGACACCTGAGCAGCGTGCTTCATTTCGCGCGGCTACTTCCAAGGTTGAAGATCAGTTCCGTGACCAGATCGGTGCCGACCTGCTTAAAAAGGTCCACGCCACTATAGGCCACTAGCCATCATAATTACGGGCCTGCGTACGCAGGCCCGTTAATAAATATGATAGATCGGATACTTGTCGGCTTTGAACAGTTTGTCATAACTGTTGGTTTTGCAGTTGCCACACTGCTGCTATTTGCCAATGTGGTTGCTCGCTACGTTTTTGATACCGGCTTTACCTGGGCGCTGGAAGCGGT
>CALODD010000117.1:0-13256 GCA_942491945.1 uncultured Gammaproteobacteria bacterium
ACTACCTCATTCAGTACTTGTAAATCTTCAGGATCTATTTCTTTGTCTCGCGTATCAAAACATAGGTTGCCACAATCATCAACCTGAGTGAACTTCATGTCCGATCGATAATGAGGATGTTTCACAAGCTCATTATTGTGAGCCGCAAGGTATTCTTCTAAATAAACACTTCTTTTCTTGGTCATATCTTTCTCCGTTGATTATTTAATGAAAAGTATACGATAGAAATATCTTATAGCGTGGAATAGAATTTCATATGACTTAGTTACTTATTCTAAAGTCTCTATTTTTTACGTAACTCAAGAAATAGGAAACTTCTTGCTATAAAGCATAAATGCATTACCTGAATACCCCCGTTCAAGTAACACGGGGGGCTACAAATACATCTACAGGAAAATTAACAGATTTTTTATACTTTGACTATCGGAATAATTATTCAGTAATTTCTGGTTACAAAAAGTGCCATCAGCCTTTCCCGGTACATTCGTTTACCCTTAATCCTGCTGTCCTCTGGAGCCATGCGTCGCCTTCACAAAGTCATAGGCGATGCATGGATTCGGAGGGCAGCAGGATTTATCAATTGTCCTCTGGTGAATGTTGAGCCTGCTTTTGCTTTTATTAAAAAAATAAAAATATAAATCAATAGAAAGCAGCGGAGAAGCACGCCCCGCGCAACGCGCGAGCGGGAGCAAGGGCCGTGCTTTTCCACCTTCTAGAAGGTTTATACTTGATATTCTAAAGTTTTTCATAACAGTCCCGTTAACATTCATATAAAACCCTATATTAAATATTTATAAGTGTTAAAAGGATTATCATAATGAAAGCAAGCGAATTAGTAACCTCTTGGACAACTCGTGATAACAAGCGCCTGACCAACAGGCAATTCTCAGTTCGATTACCGGTTCATATTGCGGCGCGTATTGCCGGATTATGCGATATGTTTCCAAAAAAACACGCACCGACATTATGGCTGATTTGCTCGATTCCGCCCTGGAAGAACTGGAAAAAAGTTTTAGTCATCACTACTCAGAAGATGATGAAATTGATGTGATTGATGGCATGAGCTATTTATCCAGATATTGGTACTTTTGGTGACTATGCGCGGGCAGTAAATAAACATTATGTAGAACTTGAGAAGGAATTAGGCAACGAGCATCCTTCATCTTTATTATCTTCAGATATTGGCAGACCTGCCAAGCATCAAAATGAAGAAGACTTCTAACCTTCTCCTTTTTGGTCACGATACTGTCGAGTGTGCATATTACCTGCGCAAGACTAACGGTTGCACCTTGAACTTTGAACAACTGGCCATTGATAAGGAAGCACTGCGCCAAGTAAAACATGCTGATCCAAAAGTGATCAAACTAGGCAGCATGGAGTTTCTGCTGCAACCCTATGGCAGTTCATCCGGTTTCCCCTTTGTTATATCAAATCAGGATTACACCATTGCTTTTGGTGAATTCAATAATCCTTCTTCTTTGTTAAATTCCGCAGTTTGGCCTTATGGCGTGAAGGTGCTTTCGCTTTGCACCAACGATTTATGCAATGGGCGGAAGAATTAGGACTGGTAGCCATAAAACCGGAAGGACTCTCGCGCGTCGACTTTAGCTTTGACTATCACTTGCCGGGAATCGACTTTGACGAAGACAGTTTTGTCTCACTTTCTACTAAAGATACGCAATACCGCAAAGATGGCAAGGTGCAGACTTTCAAGTTCGGAGAATCCGATATTGTTCTGAGGATTTACGACAAAATCGCTGAGATTGAAGAACAAAGCGGCAAGTCATGGTTCTTTGAGTTGTGGGGTGTGACAGAAAACGTTTGGCGTATCGAGTGGCAAGTCCGTAAAGACACCCTTAAACGTTTTGGTATTCGTACATTTACCGATCTGCAAGATGGTCAGGGTGATGTGTTGCGCTACTTGGCTGAAGAACACACTACCTTACGAAACAAGAACGATGACAGCAACCGCTCACGCTGGCCATTGCATCCACTATGGCTAGACTTAAAAGAACAAATAAAAAAACTGGAATGCCAAGGTATCTATCGAGAAATCGACCAGCAAGCCATACTCAATGAGCGATTGATGCGTATCACTATTAGCATGTACGGCTATTTAAAGCGTATTGCCGCCGTTCACTGTCTTCAGACAGGAGAAGCAATGATTACAGATGCCGAAGCCATGAGTCGACTGGAAAAACTGATTGCCAAGGTTCATGAACCCATGACCTGGAAGAATGACGTGTCCAAGCGCATTGATTCGATACGGCTGGGAAAATGGTAATGTCGACGTTATATCCGATAATTATAGAGCGAATCAATGTTCGGAAAAGAAAGATATTGCAAGTTGCGCAATCATCCTTGTCTGAATCTCAGTTCAAAGCATTCAGGCAGATATTTTTAGATGAATTCGGTAAAAGTGGTTTGGAAAAGGATCTGGAAAGGGTATTAGCCGAAAAGCATCACAAGGAACGGTAAGGCATGGGCAGGAATATACTATGCAAAAAAGGAGGTGCCATCATGAATGAGCATCGAAAACGATTTAAATGTTTCTGTTATTTTTGATTCCAGCTTCCATGAAGATATTATTATGGAAGATGAACTATTTTTAATACGAACAATACTGCCTGAGTTACTTCAGGAAATTGTTACTGAAACTGAAATTAACAAGGAGTAAGGCAAAATGCGGATTGCGCTCTATGCTCGCGTTTCCACGGTCAAGCAAGCGGAAAAAGACTTATCCATTCCCGATCAGTTGCGTCAAATGCGCGACTGGTGTCAAGCAAATGGACACACCGTGATCATGGAGTATGTCGAGCCGGGCGTCATCCGCAACCGATGATAAAAGGCCGGTGTTTCAGCAATTGATCGCCGAAGTCACGCTTAAACCCAGTCCTTATGATGCGGTTGTCGTGCATAGTCTGTCACGCTTCTTTCGGGATTCGCTGGAATTCGGTTTATACGAGCGCAAACTTAACAAGGCCGATGTCAAGCTGATTTCGATTACCCAGCAAACCAGCGACGATCCCAGCGGAGAAATGGCGCGAAAGATATTCAGCATCTTTGACGAATACCAGAGTAAGGAAAACAGCAAGCACACATTACGTGCAATGAAAGAAAACGCGCGGCAAGGCTATTTTAATGGTTCACGTCCGCCGTTTGGTTATAAAACCATTGAAGCGGAAGCAACCAGCAACAAAGCCTAAGAAAAAGAAACGCATTGCCATTGATGAACAGGAAGCCGTTACAGTTCGTAAAATCTTCGATCTGTACTTGAATGGTTATCGCGGCCAGTCTATGGGTTCAAAACAGATTGCCGTGCATTTGAATGAACGCGGCCTGACTTTACGCGGCACACAATGGGCGCGTAACCGGATTCATGAAATCCTTTCCAATCCAGTTTACAAGGGCGAATGCATTTTTAACAAACGTGATGCCAAAAACCAGAAGAACAAACCGGAAAGTGAATGGGTGCGCATGGCGGTTGAACCGATCATTGAACAATCTATATTTGAAGCTGTGCAGGTACGCAAGGCAAGCCGTGCGCCTTCTCAAATACCGCCAAGAATCGTTAATTCACCAACACTATTAACCGGCCTGCTTAAATGCGGCTGCTGTGGTGCAAGTATGACACTGGCCACGGGTAAAGGCGGCCGTTACCGTTATTACAAATGCAATACCAGAATCAGCAAAGGCAACACGCTATGCGATAGCCGCAGCTTTCCTATGGAAAAGATTGATGCACTTGTTCTGAATGCACTGGCTGACAAGGTATTTGATCCAAAGCGGGCTAAAACGATGTTATCTGACATGAAAAAGCAGATCAAGGCTGCACAGGAAAGCCAGAATGACGGATTAAATAAACTGAAAAAAGAACTGGAAGAAATCAAGACTGCAACCGAACGGCTTTATGAAGCAGTCGAAAAAGGATTCCTGCCGCTGGATGCTTCATTACAGGAACGATCTCATAAATTGCAGGCAAGAAAGCAGGAATTGTTGATTCAAGTAGCCGGATACCGCCAACAGCAGCAATTACCCGAAATCAAGCAGAATCAGCTTGAAGCATTTACCAAAGCGCTGAGAAATAAGTTACTGGATAGATCAAGCGGATTCGGTAAAGAATATTTAAAACTGCTGGTGAATGAAATTCGCATCAAAGACAATCAAGCGGAAATCACCGGCAGTTATTCAGCGCTTGCACATGCTGTGGCTGAATCAAACAGCGCTCTTCAAAGAGTGCCCAGATTTGCACCAAATTGGCTCCCTGACCAGGGCTCGAACCTGGGATGACAACCTTTCACACGTATTACGAACAGATGCCCATGAAAACCAAGTGGTTAAGTTTCTGCTACACTATAGTCTTCAGTTATTCATTTGTGTGATCTTATCTAATTAATTAATTAGGTTAATAAATAATGAATTATCGAGTTTCATCATTCCTGTTAGCGCTGCTGTTTCTATTGATGATGACTATTGGGTCATTGCAGCCAAAAACCGTGTTTGCATGCGCGATGATGAATATGGTTATACATTACGAATGTTGCTGCGATGGCCATAGAACTGATAAAGATTGTGGGGATTCAAGTTGCGATGTAATGCTCGAGTCCAACAAGGGGCTTTGCTGTGAGCGATCGGTTGAAATCAGTATCAATGAAGACACCAGACAAGATTCACCGCTTGTCAAACCCGTTGAGATACGTTCTGATGTAGACCCCCCTCAGGCTATCATTGTTAACTCTTTTGATATACTCGTCTCACCACATTCTGCTGTAGCCTTAGTCGTTCATTCCCAGCCAATTGCCGGTTTATCTGGCTCTAACACCTACCTCATTACGCAGCGACTGCGTATTTAAATCCATCTCCTTCCTGATCTTAGGTTTTGACGTTCGTTCCATCGTGTCCGAATGCGTCGCACTTTAGTTGTATAACCAACAGAAGGAGATGAACATTGCGTGCCCTATTTTTACGATACGCTGTTTTTGGTGTGTTCATAACGCTAGCTGTTTTCCCCGTTTGGAGTGATCCTCCGCTACAAGAATCTGTCGGCTCGCAGGATGGTCAATATTTAACTGCCGAGCAGTTGGCATCGTGGGTGCTTGAAGCCAACCCCGGCCTAGCTGCAATACAAGCAACCGCAGAGGCGGCTGCTTATCGTATCGATCCCGCTGGTGCGCTCGACGATCCGGTGTTGAGCTACGGCCTTGCGCCACTGACTCATGATTCGAATCGAGGACTGAATCAGAGGTTCGATTTCAGTCAAAAGATTCCCTGGCCAGGCACATTGGCTGCACGAGAGGCGGCCGCTCGTCATGATGCGTCAGCAGCTGACCGAAGTGTTGACATGCTGCAACTGCGAGTTATCACCCAGACAAAATCAGCCTATGCTGAGTGGCATTTTATCCATGAAGCACTGAACATTCATCATGCCACGCAAGTGTTACTCGATGAATTAATTGTGACAACTCAAGCGCGTTACGCGGCTGGTCTTGCACTCAAGCAGGATGCACTGCAAGCTGAAGTGGAGCGGACCGATCTCAATAATCAGGAACTCCGTCTTCTTCGGCAACAAACCACAATACAAGCACGTATCAATGCGTTGCTTAACCGCGCACCAGATGCTCTGCTGCCAGAAGCTGCACCAATTATAGTTTTCCGTCAGCCGCCCCCTACATTCCAGGAATTGCAAGCTTTAGCATTGGTTCATCATCCTGATCTTTCTCAGTTAGACGCACAGATATCTGCTGGCAAAAGTCGTATTACATTGGCCGAAAAAGCATTTTATCCAGATTTCCAAGTCGGTATGGGCTACAACAGTCTTTGGGATGATTCCGACAAACGGCCCATTTTGGGAGTATCAATAAACATACCACTAGATCGTAGCAAGCGGACATCTGAATTAAATCAAGCGCGCGCCGATACACGTCGTGCTGAATGGTCTCTTGTCGAGCGGCGT
The DNA here is from genome assembly GCA_942491945.1 of uncultured Gammaproteobacteria bacterium. Lineage (GTDB taxonomy): Bacteria > Pseudomonadota > Gammaproteobacteria > JAJDYQ01 > JAJDYQ01 > JAJDYQ01. Next base: position 5,954 of record CALODD010000117.1, read on the forward strand.
GCAGAGTTACTAGCAGACCTCGCACAAGCACGCGCGGAAGTAATCGAAGCGCAAGCGTCCGTGGCATTGTACCAGGATAAGCTTGTCCCGCTTGCAGAGGAATATCTTGAATCGGCTATTGCCGATTATCAAAGTGGCGCTGGAGGCTTTCTGAATGTTATTACCGCTGAACAGCGCAAGCTCAGTACTGACCTTGCGCTAGCACGTGCACGCGCCGACTACGCAAGGCGTATTGCCGAGCTCGAACGTTGGACTGGCGGCTCGATCAATCTGTCGTTACCAACTTCAACCGAGTAAAACAATGAAGCGCTCAAAGAAACTTCTGTGGTTGACGATTACCTTGGTTCTGGGGGCTATCGCTGGCGGAATCTATTTTATTTTATCTGAACCAGAAGCAGAAAAATTGTCTGCACTTGCTGAAAACAACCTGTTTCGTTATCAGGCGGGGGGGCTAAAGATTGGTTTAGCCACCAACCCTAGTATCCCTCGCGTGGGTGATAATGAATTGATTATCGAAGTACGGGATTCGAGCGGAAATCCAGTATCTGTCGCCATAGATGCTTACGCAGAGATGCCGGCCATGGGAGCGATGCCAGCGATGCGTGCACCTGCAGACCTTAAAGAGATAGCATCGGGTCGCTATGAAGGAAAAATGAATCTATCTATGCGTGGTGAATGGCCGCTAACTGTCACCATCAAAGACCCGAAACACGGTGAAATACGTCTGCAATTTGACCTTGCCACCGATCGTGAAGGCCTTGCAATCACCGCAGGCGCAACACCGGTAGAAAGTACCGAGATACCGACTGACGGTACTGATGTTATTACGATCGACAATCGCCGCCGACAAATGATTGGCGTTGAGACAAGCGAAGTAATTCACCGTGACTTAGTAAAATCTATTCGAGCAGTTGGAGAGGTAATGTTTGATGAACGCTTATTGTCACAAGTTACGCTGAAATTCGATGGCTATGTCGGTGATCTGAAAGTGAATTATGTGGGCGCTCGGGTAAATAAAAATCAGATACTGTTTACGGTTTACAGTCCTGAACTATTGGCTGCCCAGCAAGAATACCTCGAAACTCTTAAGCGTCGTCAAAATCGTAGCACCGAGGATGGCTTGCTACGTGCCGCACGCCAACGACTAGCATTATGGGACATGTCGCCGCAGGAAATTAAAACGCTGGAGCAGCGAGGGTCACCACAAGATTATGTCGCTATTTATGCGCCACGTAGCGGCACCCTGATTGAACGTAATATCGTTGACGGTAGCGCGGCACGCAAAGGACAAACACTACTAACGATTGCCGATCTTTCTCGTGTGTGGATCGAAGCAGAAGTATTCGAAGCTGACCTCGAATTAGTGCAAGTAGGTATGGCTGCAACCTTTACGTTACCATATTTACCCGGCCGCACATATCCGGCAGTCGTGGAGTATGTATATCCTTACCTTAAGAGTGACAGTCGCGCCGGACGTATCCGGTTGTCATTGGAAAATCCTGATGGCGTACTGAAACCTGACATGTACGCTGAGGTGCTTTTGGAAGTGAAACTGGGGCGATTACTCAGTGTCCCGGAGGAAGCCATCATCGTCGCCGGAAGCAATCGTGTAGTATTTATTGATCTCGGCCAGGGTCGCCTCAAGCCAGTTCGGATAAAGACTGGGCGCAATGCGCAGGGTCTTGTTGAAGTGCTCGATGGTCTTTCCTTAGGTGATACCGTAGTTACCTCGGGAAACTTTCTCATTGCTGCAGAAACGCGTCTAAAAACAGGGATTGAGCAATGGTAAGCAACCATGGTAACGGGCCGAAACACGGCCCACTCGAAACCTTAATCGGTTTTTCGGCACGCAACTGGCTTCTGACCTTGATGTTTGTTCTTGCAGTCTCCGTTTGGGGTTATCGGTCACTCATCAATTCACCACTTGATGCTATTCCCGATTTGTCAGATGCGCAAGTGATCGTGTTCACCAACTGGCCCGGACGCAGCCCGGACTTGGTTGAAGATCAGATTACCTACCCGTTGACCGCCACGCTGCTTGCAGCGCCTGAGGTCCGTTTCGTTCGCGGACAGAGTTTCATGGGCCTGTCATTTGTATATGTAATCTTCGAAGATGGTACAGACATCTACTGGGCACGTTCACGCGTGCTCGAGTATCTGAACTCAGCTGCTCCCAAATTGCCAGACGATGTTCAGCCAACGCTGGGACCAGACGCGACCGGGGTAGGTTGGGTATACCAGTATGCATTAGTCGATAAAAGTGGCAACCAAAGTTTGGCGGATCTGCGCAGCTTACAGGATTTTAATCTGCGCTACGCACTCGAAGCCATAGCGGGAGTCGCCGAGGTTGCGTCGGTAGGTGGCTTTGTTAAGGAATACCAAATTAATATTGACCCCAACAAGCTGGCGTCCTACGGCATTCCATTACAGAAAGTGACCACAGCCGTGCGCGCTTCCAATAGTGATGTCGGTGGGCGCGTCCTGGAAATTGCCGGGCATGAACAATTCATACGCGGACGCGGATACGTCAAGTCAGTTGAGGATCTCAAAGAGGTCGTGATCGGCGTTGGTGAAGGCGGCATACCGATTAGCGTGGCCGATGTAGCAACTGTCAGCATCGGGCCTGCATTACAGCGTGGACAGGCGGATCTGGACGGTAAAGGCATTACGGTCGGCGGTATCGTGGTTATGCGCTATGGGGAGAATGCTCTCGACGTCATCAATCGGGTCAAAGATCGGATAAATGTCCTCAAGACCAGCTTGCCGCCAGGTGTCGAGATTGTGCCAGTCTACGACCGTTCTAGCTTGATTGAGCGCGCGATCGATACGCTGCAAAGTACACTCTTTCAAGAAATGTTGGTTGTGTCGCTAGTCATCGGCCTGTTCCTGCTGCATGTACGTTCGGCAATAGTTGCGGTGGTAACGTTACCCATTGCAATTCTGTTATCTTTCATCCCGATGTTTTATCAGGGACTGACGGCGAACATCATGTCGCTTGGCGGTATTGCCATTGCCATCGGCGCCATGGTCGATGCCGCAATTGTCATCATTGATAATATTCATAAGCGCTTGCAGAATGAAGTGCTGCAGGGTGAATTGAGAACACGTGCAGTGATAGAAGCCATGCAAGAAGTTGGTCCCAGTATCTTTTTCTCGCTTCTGATTATTACCGTTTCTTTTATTCCTGTGTTTGCCCTCGAGGGAACCGAGGGTCGCTTGTTCAAACCGTTGGCCTATACCAAGACTTATTCGATGTTCTTCGCAGCATTACTGTCAGTAACACTGATTCCGGCATTGGCCATTCTTTTGATCAAGGGCCGCATACGCAGTGATAATAGTCGACTGAACAAGGCGTTAAAGGCGGTGTATACACCGGTCGTAAAATTCGCGGTGCGTTGGCGCTGGCCAGTTATAACCTTGGCGTTGCTAGCGCTTGTTGTAACTGTGCCCGTATACCGTAGCCTCGGTAATGAATTCATGCCACCACTCAATGAGGGCAGCATTCTCTATATGCCGACTACGCTGCCCAATATTTCCATTGAGGAGACTACGCGTGTCCTGCAAACTATGAATCGCGAGCTAAAGAAATTTCCAGAAGTCGAAAGAGTATTCGGCAAGGTTGGCCGCAGTACCAGCCCCACGGATCCGGCTCCGTTATCGATGATAGAAACCAATATTATGCTGAAGCCCGAGAGTGAATGGCGCGACGGCATGACCTGGGACAAGTTGATCGGTGAAATGGACAATGCCATGCGCTTTCCTGGTATGCCGAATATCTGGTGGATGCCGATTCAGACACGTACCGAAATGCTAGCAACCGGCATACGTTCATCGCTGGGTATTAAAGTTTTTGGACCTGATCTTGCGACTATCGAGTCCACTGCTGTTGATATTGAGCGTGCACTTCTCGAGGACGAACGCACCATGCCATATACGCGCAGCGCTTTCGCCGAACGCGCGACGGGCGGCTATTTCCTGGACTTCGATATCGACCGTAAAGCCGCAGCACGTTTCGGCCTCAACGTAAACGACGTACAGACCGTTATCGAGTCCGCAATGGGTGGTGTAAAAGTGAGCGAAACGGTTGAAGGTCGTGAACGCTACGGTATTCTGGTGCGCTATGCACGAGAATACCGCGATAGCCTTGCAGCACTTGAGCGTGTATTCGTGGCAACCCCAACCGGCGCACAGATACCGATTACACAGGTTGCCGATATCCGCTTTCGTACGGGCCCCCCGATGCTCAGGAATGAAGACGGCCAGCTCGTCAGTTTCGTATTCGCTGATGTCAGTGACAAGATTGGCATTGCCGACTACGTCGACTTGGCGCGCGATGTTGTCGCCGATAATGTGGAGATAGCGCCGGGTTATCGTATCGATTGGGCAGGACAGTTTACGTATTTCGAACGTGCCAAGACCCGCCTTACCATCCTGGTGCCGTTGACCATATTTTTAATCTTTTTCATGTTATATATGCATCGGCAGTCGATAATCGAAACGCTGATCATTATGATAGCGTTGCCGTTCTCACTGATCGGCAGCATCTGGCTGCTGGCCGCACTTGGTTACAACATGAGTGTCGCCGTCGTAGTCGGCATGATCGCTATGGCCGGTCTGTCGGTGGAATTAGGACTTTTGATGATGCTCTACTTGGATCTTGCGTGGCGCAGACATGCCGCAAATGGCTCACTTAAGACGAGCGCAGATCTAATGAATTCGCTTGCCGAGGGCGCAAGTCAGCGTATTCGCCCTATGCTGATGACCAGCCTGACACTGTTTTTGGGTCTACTCCCCATCATGTACAGCAGTGGTAGTGGTGCGGATGTGATGAAACGTATCGCTGCGCCTATGTTGGGCGGTGCGGGCTCGACATTAATTCTCGTTTTGATTGTTTTTCCGGCTATCTTTTCATTGTGGCGCGATAATCAACATGGGAAACTTACCAAGAAAAGATGAAATTCACATTGCAAAGTGGATTTTTGAAAACAGAAAGGATTTATTATGGGGAATGATCATCACCATCACATCCATCCGTCTGAAATAAGTGAACGCCGCCTATGGTGGGCCGTCAGCGCGAATATACTTCTAACGTTCGCGCAGGTGATCGGTGGCTTGATTTCAAACAGCCTTTCGCTCATTGCGGATGCTTTGCATAATTTCAGTGATGCAGCGTCTTTGCTGATCGCGCTGGTTGCCATCCGTATAGCTCGCAAGCCGCCTGATCAACTTAAAACCTTTGGCTATAAACGCGCCGAAACGGTTGCGGCGCTCATTAATCTGACCACGCTTATTATTATAGGGCTCTATCTTTGCTATGAAGCGATAATACGTTTTATCGCACCCGTGGAAATCGAAGGCTGGACGGTTGTGATCGTTGCCGGGATTGCGCTGATCGTAGACACTTTTACGGCTTTGCTGACATACAGCCAATCCAAACACAGCATGAATATTAAAGCCGCATTCCTGCATAATGTTTCGGATGCACTGGCATCCATCGGCGTTATCATAGCCGGAACGCTTATTTTACTTTATGGTTGGATTTGGACGGATGCCGTAATGACCTTGCTGATTTCCGGGTATGTCCTGTGGCAGGGATTCAACGAAATGCCGAAAGTCATTCATCTGCTAATGGAAGGAACACCGGAACATATCGACATTGATGAAGTGATTGATGCAATGGAAGTACAAGATGGCGTGATCAATGTTCATCATGTTCATATCTGGCAACTTGACGAACGACGCAACGCGCTGGAAGCGCATGTGGTTTTGGATAATGGTGTGAATATGGACAGTCTAAAATCTAGCCTGAAACAGATGTTACATGATAAATTTGAAATTGAGCATTCGACAATCGAGTTTGAAAATGATCATTGCGGAAACAGCATTAACCTCAGTTCCAGTACATGAGACTTCCTGTTGCATCATAACTTTTGCTTTTCACCAAGTAGTCAGTGATGCGTGGCATTATGCCGAATTCACTGAATGCGGTTATTTGAATGATAGAAAACCTAAGTGCTTTATCGAGAAAATTGTTTTGACTCAATAAATCAGCACAGGTTTCATGGAATCCGCGTGAACTATGTTGTGGCTAAATGTTTCTCAAAACGACAACAAATGCAATGGAGTCCTGAAAGCAACCATTTGTTGCTACAAATGCGGACTCCAGTACTGAAGTCAAATTGGAGAAAATGTTTCGAGAATGGCATCAGGCTAGGGCAAACTGATGAGAAGAAGGGGTCGGTATTATTGGGATAACTCTAGAAGAATACCGCAGTCCTTTACGACACGACCAGTTGTGCATTTTCGGCGCAAGATTTTAAGCTGTCTTTTAAGTTCTTTTAATTCCTCAATACGTAAATCCACTTGTTTGATATGTCTATCAACCAGTGCGTTTGCGTTATTACAAGTTGTTTCTGGAGAGTCTCTTAATTCGATTAGTTGCCGGATTTCTGACAGCGTAATATCGAGGTTTCGACAGTGTTTGATAAACATTAATTGCTTGATTGCACGACTATCGTACAGACGATAATTTCCCTCACTACGCTTAACGGTATCCAGCAATCCCTCTTTTTCGTAGTAACGTATCGTTTGTATGGAGCATGCGGTTAATTTCGCTAATTTACCTATTTTCAATTTAATTTCCTCAACATGTTGACTCTATAGTCACTATAGACTCTAAACTGTTTCTTACTCACAGAGCAAGGACATTTTTATGGCAAATAATTGCAGTGGTCAAACTGACAAATGCGAGGAAAAAATTTCCCTATATTCAACACAAGACAGGAATATTGACAGCAATTACGTCAGCAAATTTACCGTATCAAAGATGGATTGCCTATCCGAGGAGTGCATGATTTGAATGTCCCTGAAAAACATTAGGCCGGGTGTTGCGCTTGAATTCGCTATTTCAAGTCGCAATTAACAGTGTTTCATGAAGGTAATCTCGATGAAACTCAGAGACGACTAGAATCGCTAAATTTGTGAGTTAGCTAAACGATACTCGAATCTGTAAAAACCATGGATAAAAAGGAAGCCACTATTCTCAAATGGCTACTCGCCATTAATGCAACGATGTTTTTCATTGAGTTATCTGTCGGCTGGTTTGCGCAATCGACCGCGTTGATAGCAGATTCACTCGATATGTTTGCTGATGCGGCGGTTTATGGCCTGGCACTCTATGCCGTTGGTCATAGTGTTCGCATGAAGCTTCGAGTGGCTCATCTGTCCGGCTGGATACAGGTGATTTTGGCGTTAGGTGCATTGAGTGAAGTATTTCGGCTTTTTATTTTTGGGAGCGAACCAG
>CALODD010000118.1:0-15404 GCA_942491945.1 uncultured Gammaproteobacteria bacterium
AGGCGGACGCAGCCATGGATGTAATAATTAAGAACGGTTATCGCTATATGAAACCGACGGTTTACCCGATCACACAACCAGTAGCCCGAATCGCAACAACTCAATAGCATCCAGCAACAAAATAAAACCTACAAGACACCATTAGAACCAGTTAATCGGAATAACCAGCGACGGGTACCGCCACATGCCTTTGGCATCGCCATCAATGGTGTAGTCTTTGATCCTGCCACCGCTGAATTCTGGCGCAACTCGCCGCAGTCAGGATGGAATATCGAAGCCATGACCGGAGATCGCGACCTGGGTCTGGATCGAAACAATGCTCATGTGCAGCCTGATGGCACTTATCACTACCATGCTCTGCCGACTGGTATCGTTAATCAATTTGCTAATCAGAACAAACCCATACTGATTGGTTATGCCGCTGATGGTTTTCCAATCTATGCGCCCCATGGCTACCGTGTTTCTGATGATCCGGATGCCGGCATGACAGAATTACGCTCAAGTTACGCCATAAAAACCGGCTCTCGACCAGCGAGTGGCCCAGGTGGAAAACACGACGGCACTTATACCCAGGACTACGAGTTTATCGATGGCTATGGTGATCTGGGTGAGTGCAATGGCCGTACTGGCGTAACACCTGAATATCCTGAAGGCACCTACTATTACGTCATCACGAATAAATTCCCTTATATTCCACGCTGCTGGGTTGGCGACCCCGACGCCACATTTTTTAAGAGTCCTCCGGTAATGAGTGGTAATACTCGAGGACGAAATAGCCAAAGAAGTGGAATGCGTGGTGGCTCTGGGCAAAGCCCGATGATGAGTAGAGAACAAAGTGGACAGCGACGTGGGCCACCTCAATTCGCTATCGATGCCTGTGCTGATTCATCCCAGGGTAGTAGCTGCGAAGTAGAAACACCGCATGGCAAACTAAATGGGCAATGTCGACAGGTACCGAGTGGCGAAGTCGCCTGCGTACCGGAAGGTCATCGCAGACGGTAATTCAAAAGACATCCCTGTCAGGCTGTAGCGAGTCGCCAGTACGGCGATTACTACAACCCGATAGATTAATTGTAAGACACTATGCTGAGTTTTGAGTTTGACTCCTCCTGCAGCTCCATATGCTCACTCACTTTATCCATATCATTACGCGTTAACTCTCTGGCATCCTTGCCAGTCAACAACAAATACAACTCGGTATGCATCATGAATCGTTCAATATCGACAGTTGAGGCTTTCATATTCCCCTCCAGTTGGTTAACGAGATTCACAATAGCGTAGTGATGTAACCAGTTGATGACAGAGATATGACACATTAATGGCACTCATAAAAAACGCATGCTGCAACGCACAATATACTGCAGTCAATACTATTATCATAGCGGATGCATGACTGTTGCTTGATATCCTACGCCGCCACAATAACCAAGTAATTTACTCAGGAATTATTTTCCTGACCTGACTGAGATATATTAAGACTACGGAGCAACCATGAATCCATTAAAAACTGTTACAGGCACGCTGGTATCAGGCCTGATACTCGCATTGCTATTCAATTACCTTCTCGGCGCTTCAGGTACATTCAACCTGACTGAGCTCATCGTTTGGGCACACGTCTTTGTCGGCATCATCTGGATCGGCATTCTGTACTACTTCAACTTCGTACAAGTACAGGCAATGGCAGCAGGCCTTGCTGACAGCGATGGCCCTGGCCCAGCTGCAATCGGCAAATACGTCGCACCACGCGCTCTGCTTTGGTTCCGTTGGGCTGCGCTGTTCACATGGATCACTGGTGCTGCTGCACTGGAAATCCTGCACAAGGGTGACGGCTCTGGCGTCGTTGCAGCATTCACGCTACAACAGGGCTGGGCAATGATCGGTATGGGTGCCTGGATGGGTACGATCATGCTGTTCAACGTCTGGGTTCTGATCTGGCCTAACCAGAAGAAGGTTCTGGGTCTGGTTGAAGCTTCTGACGAAGAAAAAGCCAAAGCGAAAGGCATTGCTGGCACAGCTTCACGTGTCAACACCATGCTTTCAATCCCTATGCTACTGGGTATGACAGCATTCGGACACGGTTCACTGTTCTAAACCTGTTTGATTTCGTAAAAAACCCGGCTTGTTAGCCGGGTTTTTTGCTTTCAGGACTTGCCATTTCACGTATTTTCGTAACAATAGGCATATTCGGAAAGGCAGCATCTATTGATGCTGCCTTTTGCTTTTTATGGATAGCACTCAATGAGCACACTGATGTCGACATATAACCGCTTACCGGTGAGTTTCACCCATGGTGAAGGCGCCCTGCTGTACGATGACAAGGGCCAGGAATACCTGGATGCCCTGAGCGGGATTGCCGTCTGTAGCCTCGGCCACAGCCACCCGGCGGTCAAACAGGCCATTACTGAACAGGCAGGAAAACTGCTGCACACTTCAAATCTGTACGGTATTGGTGTACAGCAACAACTGGCAGATAAGCTAACTCAACTCAGCGGTATGGATGCAGTATTTTTCGGCAATTCCGGCGCTGAAGCCAATGAAGCCGCGATCAAGCTGGCACGCCTCTACGGCCATAACAAAGACATCGATAACCCCGCGATTATTGTCATGGACAACAGCTTCCACGGCCGCACCATGGCCACCCTGAGCGCGACTGGCAATCGTAAGGTTCACGCCGGTTTTGAACCGCTGGTACAGGGCTTTGTCCGCGTGCCTTACAACGACGTCGATGCAGTGAAAAACGTCGCTGAAAATAACGGTAATGTCGTCGCTATCCTGGTTGAGCCAATTCAGGGAGAAAGCGGCGTCAACATTCCTGCAGACGACTACCTGAACGAATTACGAGCCATCTGTGATGACAACGACTGGTTATTGATGCTGGATGAAATCCAGACCGGCATTGGCCGCACGGGTGAATGGTTTGCTTTCCAGCACAACGGCATCACGCCCGATGTCATGACTCTGGCAAAGGCACTCGGTAACGGCGTACCCATTGGTGCCTGTGTTGCAAAAGGCAAAGCCGCCGAGACACTCACGCCGGGAACACATGGATCGACGTTTGGTGGTAATCCGCTGTCCTGTGCAGCCGCATTAGCCGTACTTAACACCATCGAAGCAGAGAACCTCTTACCTTCGATTAACCACATGAACCAGATCATGCTAGATGGCTTTAAACAGCAACTCGCTGACGTTGAAGGCGTGGTCGATATCCGTGGCAAAGGATTGATGATCGGTATCGAGCTAGATCGTGACTGCCCAGAGCTGGTGCAGAAAGCCCTGGAAAAGCATTTACTGATTAATGTCGCCGGTGGTAACCGTATCCGGCTGCTCCCGCCTGTCATCATCAATGAAGCACAGGCCCAACAAATTATCGATATCGTGAGTGCGCTGGTACAGGATTTTCTGAGCCAGCCACAAGCCGCATAAAGGACTCACTATGCGCCATTTTCTTTCCTTACTGGATTTATCCGCCGATGAGCTCATGGATTTGCTCAAGCGCGCGGCTGAACTCAAACAACTGCAACATCGTCATGAACCACACCGGACATTAGAAAACCGTGTGCTAGCGATGGTATTTGAAAAATCATCCACGCGTACCCGTGTTTCATTCGAAGCGGGCATGAACCAGTTGGGTGGCAGTGCATTATTCCTGTCACCACGCGATACCCAACTTGGTCGCGGTGAGCCCATTGAAGACACCGCACGTGTGTTATCCAGCATGGTCGATATCATCATGGTTCGTACCTTCGGCCACGATAAAGTCACGACGCTGGCGCAATATTCCTCCGTGCCGATTATTAACGGCCTGACCGATCAGGAACATCCATGTCAGCTGCTCGCTGATTTACAGACATGGTTTGAGACTCATGACAGCATCCAGGGTGCGACAGTCACATGGGTTGGTGACGGCAATAACATGTGCCATTCGTGGATACATGCCGCGCAGATCCTCGATTTCAAACTGAATATCGCCTGCCCGGAAGGTTACGACCCGGACAGCTCAATTCTCAAAGCCGCTGGTAACAATGCCGAGATTATTCGCGACCCCATGATTGCATCAAAAAATTCTGACCTACTGGTCACCGACGTCTGGGCCAGCATGGGACAGGAAGAAGAACAGGATGATCGTGCCGATACCTTTGCTAACTATCAGGTAAATGCTGAAACCATGAACATAGCAAATAGCAATGCACTCTTTATGCACTGTCTACCGGCGCATCGTGGTGAAGAAGTTACCGCTGACGTGATCGACGGCAAACAAAGCGTTGTCTGGGCAGAAGCTGAAAATCGCCTGCACTCGCAAAAAGCCTTGATGGAATTTTTGCTATTAAACGATTAAAAAAAGCAGCACTTTCGATACTTTCAATTGCCCTGCTGGCGTACGTCGGCTTTGGGCTACTGCTCTACGTCTTTCAGGATCAATTCCTTTACTACCCGACCTCAGAAAATACTAAAAGCCAGCATCCCAGCTTTCTCCTGGAAACTCAGGGCGCATCCATAAAGATCTGGAAAGTAAATCCAGACCGAGATCAGGCCATTATTTACTTTGGAGGTAATGCCGAAGACCCGGCAAAGAAACTCGATTTGTATAAGGCGTTATTTCCAGACCATGCGATATATGCCGTCAATTACCGCGGCTATGGCGGCAGCACTGGAAGCCCGTCACAGGCGGCATTATTTCAGGATGCCCTGGCAATCTACGATCATGTCAAAGCCAATCACCTTGCCGTTTCGACGATTGGCTGGAGCCTGGGTTCAGGTGTCGCGACTTATCTCGCCAGTGAACGTGATATCAATAAGCTGGTGCTGATCACACCGTTTGACAGTATCCTGAATGTCGCGAAACACCAGTACCCGCTGTACCCTATCGAGCAACTACTGCGTGACCATTACAATTCAGCAGCGATTGCTCCAAAAGTTGATAGCAAGGTACTGATTCTGATTGCTGAAGAAGATCGACTGATCCCTCCGGCGCATGCAGAAAAACTGGCAAAAGCGTTTTCAGAATCGCAACGTAACGTGATCCGTATCCCGTGGGTGAATCATTACAATATTGGTGAGTCACAGGACTATCTACGCTATCTCAATAGCTTTCTCAGTCTGAGCCACTAAACAACGAACAAGATACCGACAATTCCGCAGATATTGCTCGCAAAGTTTGAGGAATTCCCTGCAATATCGGACAATATCGCGCTGAAAGAACGATAAAGGAACGCATTATGCGCCAAGCCAAATCCATTCATGGTGAATGGTCGTCACAACTCATCTTTATTCTGGCAGCAACCGGTTCAGCGGTTGGCCTCGGTAACATCTGGAAATTTCCTTACATCACCGGCGAATATGGCGGTGGCGCATTCGTATTGATATACCTGATCTGCATCCTGATGCTGGGCTTCCCGGTAATGATTGCAGAGGTACTGCTGGGACGCATGGGTAAGCAAAGCCCAATCAATACCATGAAGTCGCTGGCTTCCGACTTTGGCGCATCGAAAAACTGGTCATGGCTCGGCTGGATCGGCGTACTGGCTGGCGTACTGATTCTTTCCTACTACAGCGTGATCGCTGGCTGGACACTGTCCTATATCTTTGAGGCATTCTCTGGAAGCTTTACCGGTGCCAGTGCCGAAAAAATCAGCAGCATCTTTGGTGACTTTGTTGCGTCACCCGGCCAACTGCTTTTCTATCACACTGTCTTCATGGTGCTAACGTTGTTTATCGTCGCACGTGGCGTGAAGAACGGTCTGGAAAAAGCCGTGACTTTTTTGATGCCCGCCCTGTTTATCATTCTGCTCATTATCGTCAGCTATGCAGCAAAAGTAGGCGACTTCTCAGCAGGCATTAACTTCCTGTTTGCACCGGATTTCAAATCATTCTTTTACGAGTGTAATGAGGCTGGCAGTTGTGAACTCACCGTCGGGCCATTACTGGTTGCACTTGGACACGCCTTCTTTACTCTCAGCCTCGGTATGGGTGCCATCATGGTTTATGGCTCATACATGCCCGCAAAAGTATCCATCACCAAATCAGTGGTCGCGATTGTGATTGCAGATACCGCCGTCGCATTACTTGCTGGCATGGCCATCTTCCCACTGGTATTTGCCAATAGCCTGGAACCTGGCGCTGGGCCTGGTTTGATTTTCCAGACCCTACCAATTGCCTTTGGCCATATGCCAAGCGGTGCATTCATTGGTGGACTGTTCTTTGTCCTGCTGTCGTTCGCGGCCCTGTCATCTTCAATCTCGTTAATTGAACCGGCGATTAGTTATCTCGTAGAAAACCGTAACTGGTCTCGTAACATGGCCGTCGCTGTAGCTGGCTTCCTGACCTGGTTAGTAGGTGTAGGCACTGTACTGTCATTCAACCTGTGGTCGGGTGATGAGTTCAAGATATTCGGTAAGACCTTCTTCGACCTGCTCGACTACCTGACAGCGAACATCATGCTGCCATTAGGTGGACTGTTTATTGCTATCTTTATCGGCTGGATAGCGCGTAAGGACGAAGTGCAGAAAGAGCTGAATGGCGATGGCACGCTATTTAACATCTGGTGGTTTGTACTGCGCTTTGTCACACCAGTCTGTATCTTCATCGTCTTCCTGAACGCTATCAACATACTGTAAGCCCACATGATTGATTCTGATTACGTGACGGCGTCTGTTCGTACGGCGCTAGCTGAAGATGTTGGTGATGGCGATAAAACGGCCTCGCTGCTACCTGCCTCGACATCAACCGCCACTGTCATCAGCCGTGAAGACGCCATACTCTGCGGCACCCAATGGTTTGATGAAGTCTTTGCACAACTCAATCCAGATATCACGCTTAACTGGTTATTTAACGATGGCGATACCATCAAAGCCAACGATCAGCTTTGTACCTTACACGGCGATACACAAAGCCTGCTCACTGGCGAGCGCACAGCGCTGAATTTTTTACAAACCCTGTCAGCGACAGCAACCACCACGGCACAGTACGCCGCTGCGGTTTCACATACCGACTGCAAAATTCTCGATACACGTAAAACCATTCCCGGATTAAGACTGGCACAGAAGTATGCCGTCAAATGCGGCGGCGGCGTTAATCATCGTATCGGCTTGTACGATGCAATATTAATTAAGGAAAACCATATCGCCGCAGCCGGCTCAATCCGTAAGGCCATCAGCGAAGCCAAGTTACAATACCCTGATACGTTCATCGAAGTTGAAGTTGAAACACTGAATGAATTTGAACAGGCCATGGAATCAGAACCGAATCGAATCCTGATTGATAACTTTTCATTAGAAGATTTACAGAAAGCCTGTCAGCTCAATTGCGGTTGCAACCAGCTGGAAGCGTCTGGAAATATAACCTTAGATAACATCGCAGAGATAGCCGAAACCGGCGTGCATTTCATCTCGACGGGTAGCATTACCAAACACATTCAGGCCATCGATCTATCGATGCGTATCGACCAGATTTAACAAGTATCTTCCAGCTGTATTCGTAAAATTCTTGCCAACATATTGGGGAGAATAAAATGAAAACAAACCGTATTATTTTAGCGGCTACTTTAACCACATTAACCGTTACGGCACCAGTCACACAGGCAGGATGGCTAGATGGAATCGTACAACAAGTTGTTACCGATGCCGCTACAGAAGTCGCTAAAGATGCTGCAAAGGAAACAGCGAAAGAAGTCGCACGCCAGAATGGTGTACAGGGCGCAGATGGAATCATCGATACCGCCGTAGATGTTGGTGCAAACCCCAACGTTCAGGCTGCCGCAGCAACCGGTAATACAGCCATCATGGGGCAGGTCGCTGCAGATGTAGCATTAGCCAATCGCCAGGCGAATACACCGATCCCGGCATCCCAGTTACAGCAATACCCACCGAGCATTGCAGACCTCAATCGTGATGGTGTCGTTACCTATGGCGAAGTTCAGCAAGTTCAAAAACGTAACGTGGGTTCAACAACGCCCTGGCTGAATCGAGCCGCAACATCGACAGCCCCGGCTCCAACCCATCAACCGGCAGACTTGAACAAAGACGGTATTGTGACAACTGAAGAGCATTCAGCTTATCAGGCAGCTGTTGCACAAGTTGCAGCACAAAATACCCAGGTAAGCGCGCCGACAAATTCAGCGCCAGCACCTCAACAAAAATCCAGCGGTGGTCTTGGTGGGTTGATTGGTGGTATCGGCGGGATGTTCAGTGGTGGAGACAATAGCTCGAACACAGAAACCTTAGGAGACAGCACGAGCGAGTATTAAGCTCGCTATAACTGGCAGGTCTTAGATAGACCTGCCAGTGGTTAATCAAATGATCACTAACTATCTAGGTGACTGATTAAACAGTGCCAGATATTCCCCGTAGCCCTCTTTCTCCAGGTCAGCCTTCGGTACAAAACGCAGAGACGCCGAATTAATACAATAACGTAAGCCAGTTGGATTGGGGCCGTCATCAAATACATGGCCCAGATGAGATTTTGCCGCTGGGCTCTTGAGCTCGGTACGTGTCATGAAGAACTTACGATCTGTGGTTTCGATTAACTTTGAATTACCAATCGGCTTGGTGAAACTCGGCCAACCCGTACCTGATTTGAATTTGTCGGTTGAACTAAATAATGGCTCACCTGACACAATATCAACATAAATACCTTCTTTCTTATTGTCCCAGTATTCATTCTTAAATGGACGTTCGGTATCTTCGTGTTGCGTCACCCTAAATTGCAGTGGAGTCAGAAACTTCAATAATTCATCGTTTGAGGGCTTTTTGAAATCCTGATACTTAGCTGCAACCTGCACTGGCTGAGTCGCCATTTTCGCAGAATTATCCGCAATGCTCGTGCCGAGAAACGCCGCTATGCCGACCAGCGCAAAGATAGAGATGATTGTTGTATGCTTCATAGTTCCTGTCCTGAATGGCTATGCAGTAATGTTATCTGGCTTTATAGACGACAATTCTCGTAAATGGTTCCCCTGTGAGCGCTAATAACACTAGCATCGCCGCCGTTCTGTGCCTGCACGGTCTGGGCCGCAGCTATCGATCCATGGCCATCATGGCTGCAGCCCTGCGAAAAACTGGCTATGACATCACCAATCTGGACTACCCTTCCACCAAATATCCCATTGAAACACTTGTGTCAGACTATCTGGCACCTGCGATAGAGAAGATCAAACAACAGTGCGAAGGCCCCATCCATGTCGTCACCCACTCCATGGGCGGCATACTGATTCGCTACTACTGCCAGAATCACTCTCTTCCACCCGGTAGCCGCATCATCATGCTAGCACCACCCAATCACGGTAGTGAAATCGTCGACCACGTCAAACACCAGCTCTGGTTTAAATGGCTCGATGGCCCAGCAGGACAACAGCTGGGAACCGATGTCCAATCACTGCCCAACACACTAAAACCCATTGACTATGAAATCGGCATCATTGCTGGGGATCGTAGTATGTATCCTCCACTGTCATGGTGGTTACCGAAACCGAATGATGGGCGGTGAGTGTCGAGACGACTAAACTGGAAGAAATGACGGATTTTATTCAGGTGCGTGCGGGGCATATGTTGATTATGAATAATCGAAAGGTGACTAAGCAAACACTACATTTTCTTGAAAGAAATCAGTTCATTAAATAAGTTTAACACCTTATATATTTTGGATAAGTAACGCTACCTAACAACCTTTCTGGTAAGAATATGCCAAGTATATTAAAAGAAGAAAGACATACTTACTTACTAAAACAACATCTTGGGTTTGGCAATAACACCAAACTCATAAAGTCTGAGTCCCCTGACTTTATACTAAGAACTGATAACAAAATAATTGGCATTGAACATACAGAACTATTCCTAGAAAGGCAGTACCCACTGCAAGCAAAAGAAAGTATTGAAGATGCAGTATCCTCAGTTGCACAATCCTATGCTGATTCAGTTGAATACATACCAGCCAGAGCAAAAATCCTTTATGGTAATACCCAAGGCTTAAAAAAGAAGCAACGCGCAAAATTAGCACGAAAAATTGCCGACCACGTCCAAGTTAATCTACTCCAATCTGATAAACAAGCATTTACTCAAGTTCGATTAACGCCAGACATTAACGAAGTTAATACAATCTACGCCACAATAATGCCAGAAGGATTTAAAAACCATTATTTCGCTACACGTGCAGGCTGGGTTAAGAGGGATGCAACAGACGAAGTTTATTCCGCCCTACAAAAAAAAGCCCCTAGAGTCGGTCATTATTTAACAAAATGCGATGAGATTTGGCTATTAACCGTTGCCGATGGTTCAAACCCATCCTCACTATTAGGCAGGGATGAGGGCGTCAATAACATCCCTTCCTTACATGGATTCAATAAAGTGTACTTCATGTATTACCAAGACAAGGTAATCTACGAAGTAAAAGCAACTAATAAATCATAAGCAATAGCCAGCTACTTCAGTTGTAATTTTCAACGTAATGTATCCGAACGTTAACCTAAACTATGCTTCTCCTTCTCAGTCTTAACCGTCTTACTACTGCCAGGAAAACGTACCAGCACCATCCCTGAAAACTTTTCCCCCTTATAAAGTTCAACACGGAAGATCGTGCCCTGTTTATCGACAGAGAAACGTTTAGCAATATCGGCTAACTGTATATCGTAACCACTTTCGTTCTTGGTTTTACCTTTGCTCCAGCCGATCACATTAACGCGATAGCCTTCCATATCTTCAACGCGAAAAGTTTGTGAGACATCGATAATACTGCCGGGGGTAACCTGTTTTTCCTGTCCGTCGATTTGCATGGCAATGGTGCTAAGTGATTCGTCATAGGCAAAATACTGTGGATGCAGATCAGTGACTTTTCGATTGCCGTAATTAATACGATAACCATTTTTCTTACTGGTGATCGCGACCAGCGGGCTGGAGGCTGAGTATTCGATACTACGATCTTCCTGTAGTGGTACGTAACTCAATGTCTTACGAACATTGGCCATGTCCATAAAGATTCGGTTTTGATAGAACGAGACTTTGACGTTGTTATCTATTGCGTCTTTTACGGCGCTGGCATGTAGATCAAATGAGCGTTCATATACCAGCCCCAGCCAGTCCATATAACCTTCCAGCACCTGCAGGTGATAGTAGGCACGTTGATGTGTTGGCAGGCTTTTACTTGCTTCAATACCAACTGCCGGTTTATTTTTGTTTATGGCAAAGAAAGTTAATGTCTTGGCCATCTCGACATCGCCTTCACGGGTCTTTGTATTTTTCACATGATAGACATGTTCTTCATCAAACAGGTGCTGATTCACCTGGCCAGCAACGCGACGAGCGACATCTCCCAGGTCTGCATACTGATGCCCGTCCAGCGTTTCCTGATCGATGATGATGCTTTGTCCCCAGCGGTAAGGACTATGCTGCTTATCGACGTACTCAGGGCGATAGAAGCCGCTACCGTCATGTAGATTAAATACGTAATCAACTTTCTCATCGGTAATGAGTTGTTTGATCTTCTGTACCGCTTCGTAATCCGGGTCGTCTGCTTTTACTTCGGCAAACTTACGATTCATATCACCGTTCACACCACGCGAACGTCGGATGATGCTATTGAAGTTCAGGTTTGGAACGATCCAGATATTGCCGGTATTTACTTTATAGTGTGTCACCAGTAATGACGCCGCATTAAAGCCACCGGGTTCATCACCCTGTATACCACCAATTACCAGTATGGTTTTACCCGGCCTGCCCGACTCTTTTTTATGCAGCGTGAATTCCAGATCATCGGACGACGCATGCGCCAATGAGAGTGTGAATAACAGTAATGTCGTTATGAGTAATCGCATTAGCCTATTACCTTTATGTGCCACGGCTCAAAACGAACACCCAGCTGATTGTCTTCTGGATAACGAATATCGACATAACCCAGATCCACTAGTCTTTTATATTCATCGGTTTTGGCAAATGCAGAACTAAAGTTTCGTGCGCCCATACCCTTCTTGCCGACATCAAAATCACCAACGCCATGGAATGAATATCCGGGCGGTGCTAATGAGCGTGAAGCCAGTGACAGGTTCCAGTCATACTTCGCTGCCTTGCGTAAAAACAGATACATCTGTTTGGTTACACTACGAATGCCTGATGTCAGTATTAATGAATGACCAACGGCATCTCTGACCTGCTCAAATTTTTCCTGCGCTTCACCGCGATACAGAAAGTGTCCACTGCGTGGCACTTTTACAATCTCATTTCGACGTATCGATGTTGTCAGGTTATCAACTGGCTTTTCTCCAAGAAAACCATACTCGGCAGCATTCACATGAAAGATCTCTTCCAGAACCGCTAACTCCTGACTAGTGAAATCACCGATACGTGAATAACGTTTTGAGTAGACCAGCCCCTGATCAAATGAAATAACGTTGAAGTTGCCGTAACCAACGGTCCGCTGAAGACGGCCGAGTCGCTTTAACGCTGAAGCCAGAAAAGGCCGTTGCTGTTCTGTCGCAAATAGATCATTTGCATAGTGTCGATCTGGAAACTGGGTACGCGCCAGCAGGTCTTTAATATGATGATCCTGGTGACAGGCCTGCTCATCGTCTGTGCAGGTCTGAGTGGCTGCCTGTAATACGCCCGGCGATAGTGCTGCAGCCGATAGCAGTTGAAGAAAATGACGTCGTTTCATCAATCGTTATCCTTATTACTCATCTTCAAAGTATACCTCTGATTAAGGTCAGAGCAGCATAGAGTCTTTAATTTTGCCGCAAAATTCGTATTTTATTTATACACTTTAATTGGCCGTTCAATATGTAAACAACTGTAAAAACAATAAGTTATTCGATTTTTCGCATTTAATAATATGCTAAAAATAGTATTATCCAATGGACATCCTATATACACAGGTGAATTTATGACTCGCAGGATTACTTCAGCACTGACGCTGCTACTGTTTTCGCTATCGACCTCAACGGCACTGGCGCAAAGCTTTTCCTTTGGCGTCGTACCTCATGTCAGCCCACGAGTATTACTGACAAACTACCAGCCGCTCGCTGAGTTTATTGAAAATGAACTCAAGACACCGCTGGAAATTGTGACTGCGCCAAACTTCAAAGCATTCGGTCAGCGTACGCTGGACAACGAATACAACATTGTTGTCACGGCACCAAATCTGGCACGCCTGGCTGAACTCGATAGCGGCTGGATTCCTCTAGCGGTCTTTGAACCAAAAATTAAAGCCCTGTTCATTACCACTGAAGCCAATAAGTCTATGGACATACAGTCACTCAAAGGCAAAAGTATGGCCGTGGCAAATCCTCAGTCGCTGGTTGTATTAGCTGGTATGCGTTGGTTAGGTGAAAACAAATTAAAACAGAATCGAGACTTTACAGTTGTTAAGGCGGCAAACCAGGACAGTCTGGCTCAGTTGATTCTGACTAAGCAGGCGATTGCCGCAATGCTGAGTATCGGTGAATACAAACAGATTCCAGAAGAAAAACGTCAGCAGACTCCGGTACATACCGTCTTTACCGAACTACCAGGTTTTGTTGTGATGGTGCGTAAAGACTTTCCTGAGGCAGCAAAAGCCAAACTTGCGAAGGCCCTGCCCGGCTTTTCACAAAGCGAGCTTGGCAAGGAATTCGGCATTAACACCGGCTTTAAAGGTATCCATGCTGCACGTGACAATGACCTGACACCTGTTGATCCATTTATCGATCAAACTCGTAAGACCGTTACGTCAAAATAGACTCGCTGCTGATCCATGTTTAACCTGGGGTTTCGCGGTAAGTTACTGTTAACAGGTGGACTGATCCAGCTGTTCATTACAGCGATCATCGTGGTTGTCTGCGTCAATATTTTGCAATCAGGTCTGGCGACAGCAACTGAGAAACGCCTCAAGCTCACATCCCAGCTACTCACCTCTGCATTGTTTGTTCCGTTTGTTCAACGCGACTACGCGACGCTTGAACAGATTATGCAGGAGAGTCTCAATGAACAGGATATGCCCTACCTCTGCGTAAAAAGCTCAACCGGTGCCATCATTTCTGAAGTCGGTAAAAAACCTGAAAACATCGTGCCACTTGAGCAGGACCAGTTTAAAGATGTGATCATGCAGCATTCACATCTACTCAATACAATCCCGTTTATTTCATCGAGAAATCGTCAAATCGGCACACTCGGCTATGCGATTGATACTCAGTTTATTCATGATGCACGTAATGATCTGGTGAAACAGGTCTTTCTGGTTGGTGTACTGGCAACGTTATTCTCAATTCTACTCCTGAGTTTCTTCGGTTATTTCCTGACTAAACGCCTTGAAGAGCTAACCGAGTCTGCGGATCGTATTGCCAAGGGAGATTACAACCCCGTCCCCGAGCCCGATACACGAGATGAAATTGGTCGACTGGCTGAAGCCTTTAACAAGATGTCGCAAACCATTCACCTGCGTGTACAGGCACTGACTGAAAGTGAAGCAACGGCTCAAAACTACGCGACTGAAATGGAACGAGCACATCAGGAGGCTGAACAGGCCAATGAGGCAAAGTCCCAGTTTCTGGCGACTATGAGTCATGAAATCCGTACACCGATGAACGGCATGCTCGGTATGACACAGCTATTAATGGAAACAGATCTTGATGAGACTCAGAAAGAATTCGCCAGGGTCGCTTACAGTTCAGGAGAATCATTACTGGCAATCGTGAATGACATTCTCGATTTTTCTAAAATTGAAGCCGGAAAAATGACACTGAATCCGGTTGATTTTGACTTCTACCACTCAACTCAAGATATTATTTCTCTTCACACACCTCACGCTGAGAAAAAGAATCTACGGCTTGAGTCCAAACTCGATAAGAACATACCGCAAAGCCTGCATGGCGACCCGGAACGACTACGTCAGGTACTTAGTAATCTAATCAGTAATGCACTCAAGTTTACCGATCAGGGCAGCGTATCCCTTCATATACAGCAGCTCGAAGACAAAGATCAGCAAATCCGCCTGAAATTCTCCGTCATCGATACGGGTATCGGTATTTCAGAATCAGATCTCGCGATCATTTCAGATCCGTTCCAGCAGGCTGATGGCTCCCATACCCGTCGTTTTGGCGGTACTGGCCTCGGTCTTGCTATTAGCAAACAGCTCATTGAACTGATGCAGGGTAAGCTACATATTGAAAGCACCCCGGGAAAAGGCTCTACTTTCAAGTTCTGCCTGCCATTTAACCGTGTTTAGCGGCCACGATCACGACTGACTCTTTCATAGAGCATTCTTTTTATTCCGGGTATAATTCGCCGCTTTTCCGAAATAAGGTGGCCTGGAAACGCCACTGGAGAGGCTAATATGAAAGCACTCGTAGGCGTCATCATGGGTTCCCGTTCAGACTGGGAAACGATGAGCAACGCAGCCCAGATCCTGGAACAGCTTAATATCCCGCATGAGGTCAATGTGGTACCTGC
>CALODD010000119.1:0-20839 GCA_942491945.1 uncultured Gammaproteobacteria bacterium
ATTTCACTTTATTTTTATTACTTATCAGTTAGTTACAAACTAGTAATGATAATACACATTCAAAATAAACCCGTGCCGACAATAGTGTTTATATGGAAATTAAATTATGAAAATGATGCGATATAAAGCAAAATCGCGTCCCGCTGGAAGAATGTGCAGCTAATCAGTCGACCCTCGATTAGTTCATGTGAAGAGGTTTTAGAAGGTTCTTCGCATCAATTAAGCTCGGATTATACAAGGAGACATTTATGCCGGTAGAAACATTACTCGTCTCTTCAGTAGAGTTACTCGCCCTGGGAATGGGTGCTGTTTTTGTCATTCTGAGCCTCATGATCGCCTGCATGACGATTCTTTGTCGTTGCGCCCCTGAAGAGGAAGCAAAACCAGTTCCGCACCCATCTGGTGTCGATAGCAGAGTTTTTGCTGTCATCCAGGCTGCAGTTGATCAATACCGAGATCCGCACAAGTCTGCCGCATAAGCAGCTTGCTACAGCGCCAGATCAACACAGAGATCCACACAATATTCTAATAAGACATTTAATATTATGAGTAAACCGCTTCAATTAACGGATGTCGTCCTGCGGGATGCCCACCAATCACTATTTGCCACTCGTCTTCGTATCGACGACATGCTGCCGATCGCAGAAAAACTCGATCAGGTCGGTTACTGGTCTCTGGAGACCTGGGGTGGAGCTACATTCGATTCCTGTATTCGTTTCCTCGGGGAAGACCCATGGGAGCGCCTGCGCCAGCTCAAGGCAGCGATGCCAAATACCAAACAACAGATGCTTCTGCGCGGACAGAATGCACTGGGTTACCGTCATTATGCTGACGACGTGATTCAGACCTTTGTTGAGCGTGCGGCCACCAACGGTATGGATGTGTTCCGTATCTTTGATGCGATGAACGATGTACGCAACCTGGAAACAGCCATCAAGGCCACCGTTGAAGTTGGTAAACATGCTCAAGGCACGATTTGTTACACCGATAGCCCAGTTCACACCATGGACACCTGGATGGACATGGCCAAGCGCCTGGAAGACATGGGCTGTCACTCGATCGCTATTAAGGACATGGCCGGTCTATTAAAGCCATATACGGCTTATGAGCTGGTTTCCAAACTGAAAGAATCTACCAACCTGATGATTGCATTGCACAGCCATGCAACCACAGGCATGTCGACGACAACCCTGATCAAAGCCGCTGAAGCCGGACTGGATGTCGCTGATACGTCTATCTCTTCCATGAGTCTGACTTACGGCCACTCACCAACAGAATCGATGGTTGCTATGCTGGATGGCACCGAGCGTGATACCGGCCTCGACATTAATCTGCTGGACGAGATTGCGATCTACTTCCGCGAAGTCCGTAAGAAATACGCACAGTTCGAAGGCTCACTGAAAGGTGTCGATCCTCGAATCCTCATCGCACAGGTACCTGGCGGCATGTTAACCAACATGGAAAACCAGCTACGTGAACAAAACGCACTGGATAAGTTTGACGACGTACTGGCTGAAATCCCCGCTGTTCGTAAAGACCTCGGCTATATCCCACTGGTGACACCAACATCTCAGATCGTTGGTACCCAGTCTGTTATCAACGTCCTGTCTGGTGAGCGTTACAAGACGATCTCACAAGAGACTGCCGGCGTACTTAAAGGCGAATACGGCGCATCGCCTGCTGAAGTGAACGCAGAACTACAGGAACGTGTACTGGAAGGCGGTGAAGCCATTACCTGCCGCCCTGCTGATCTGATTGATAATGAAATGGAGTCACTGACCAGCGAATTAGAACAACTGGCTAAAGATGAAGGTTTTGACTTATCTGAAAACGTTGTCGATGACGTACTGATTTACGCACAGTTCCCAGAGGTTGGTCTGAAGTTCCTGAAAAACCGTGGCAACGCAGATGAATTTGAGCCTGCGCCAACACTTGAATCAGCGCAGGCTGCAGTTGCAGCAGCATCTGGTCAGGGTGGCCCTGAAAACTACCGCGTTAGTGTCGAAGGTCGTGACTACAATGTACAGGTTGAACCAACCACAGGTGAAGTCATGTCGGCATCCCCTGCAGGAGCAGCTCCAGCAGCCCCAGCAGCTGGAACGGCAACCCCTGGCGATCCTACCCATGCAGGTGAAGTCGTTACCGCACCATTGGCAGGCAGCGTCATTGATGTTCCTGTCTCTCCTGGTGATCAGGTATCCGCTGGCCAGGTTGTTGTCATTATCGAAGCCATGAAGATGGAAACACAGATTCGTTGCTCCTCAAATGGCCATATCGGCACCATTCATGTCAATAAGGGCGACTCAGTCACAGTCGATCAAGCCCTGCTAACTATCTCGTAGAATCATCATGGAAGACGGTTTACTTAAACTGTGGGAATCCACAGGACTAGCTAGTTTTACCTGGGGTCAGGTTGTCATGATGGGTATCTGTGGAGTGCTCATCTACCTGGCGATTGTTAAGAACTTCGAGCCATTACTGCTCATACCAATTGGTTTCGGCGGCATTCTGGCAAATATCCCGCTTGCAGGAATTGCAGGCCCTGACGGCATCCTAGGTATTCTGTATGCCATCGGTATTGAAAATGGCATGTTCCCGCTGCTGATTTTCATGGGTGTCGGTGCCATGACCGACTTTGGCCCACTGCTGGCACGACCTAGCCTGGCTATTCTAGGTGCTGCAGCGCAATTTGGTATTTTCTTTACCCTCATCGGCGCGATTCTGATGAATCTGGTACCGGGCATCGAATTCAGCCTGGCTGACGCATCGGCAATTGCGATCATCGGTGGTGCCGATGGCCCGACCGCGATCTTCCTCGCCTCACGATTATCACCTGAATTACTCGGACCGATCGCTGTAGCAGCCTATTCCTACATGGCGCTGGTTCCGCTAATTCAACCTCCGATCATGATGGCCCTAACAACCGAAAAAGAACGCTCAACGGTTATGAAACAGCTTCGCCCTGTAGGTCGTTATGAAAAGATCCTGTTCCCATTCATCTTGCTGGGTCTGACGATTCTGCTGCTACCCACAGCGACACCACTGGTTGGCATGTTCGCTTTCGGTAACCTGTTAAAAGAAGCGGGTGTTGTTGATCGTCTGAGCAGCACCGCACAAAACGAATTAATCAATATCGTCACTATCTTCCTCGGCCTGTCTGTCGGCGGCAAGCTCTACGCTGACAGTTTCCTGTCGGCTGAAACGCTAGGCATTCTTGGCCTGGGTATTGTTGCTTTCAGTATCGGTACTGCTGCCGGTGTCATCATGGGCAAGATCATGTATCGCATGACGAACGGCGAAGTAAATCCATTGATTGGTGCCGCAGGCGTATCAGCCGTACCAATGGCCGCCCGTGTTGCCAATAAAGTTGGCCAGGAAGCCAACCCTTCTAACTTCCTGCTAATGCAGGCCATGGGACCAAACGTGGCTGGTGTTATCGGATCTGCTGTCGCTGCGGGTGTACTACTCGCAATTGTTGGCGGCTAAGGAATAAATCAAACTATGAAGAACACCTCCCTAACGCCATTAAGCCGTTACTTCACGTATCAAGTCGATGCACAGGGTAAACCTTACCTCGAAGTAAAACTTCGCGGGCTAGCTCTGCTCAAACTGGCGGCCACCAATAAAGGTACGGCCTTTACCGACGAAGAGCGTCAGGCACTAGGTCTGGAGGGTTTATTGCCTCCAATGGTGACAACCCTGGAATTACAGGTCGAACGTTTATACCGCAACTACAAACAGCAACCCGATGACATTGCGAAATATCAGTTTTTGCGTGGCGTACAGGAGCGTTCTGAATTTGCATTCTATGCCCTGCTGAAAGAACACATGGCAGAAATGATGCCGATCATTTACACACCAACGGTTGGTAAAGCGGTACAGCAATACAGTACACTTTATCAGGCACCACGCGGTATAACGATCTCGCGTAAAAACATGGATCGTGCCGATGACGTCATGAAAAATTATTCATGGGGCGATGTTCGCATGATTGTTGCCACAGATTCCTCTGCGATTCTGGGTATCGGTGATCAGGGCCACGGTGGTCTGGCAATCTGTATTGGTAAGCTGGCGCTTTACACCGCTGGCGCAGGCGTTAGCCCGTTCCATACCATGCCAGTGAATCTAGACGTTGGCACCAACCGTAAAGAACTGATTGAAGATCCACACTATCTGGGTATCAAGCATGCCCGCCTGCGTGATGAAGAATATTTTGAAGTCGTTGATCGCTTTGTTGATGCCGTACAAAAGCGTTGGCCAAAAGCTGTTATTCAGTGGGAAGACTTCGCCAAGAACGTGGCGTTCGAAGTACTTGAACGCTATCAGGACAAGATTCCAAGCTTCAATGACGATATCCAGGGAACCGGCTCTGTAGTCCTTGCCGGTCTGCTAAGCGCCTGCAAAAAGAAAGGCGAACGTCTACGTGACCAACGTGTTGTCGTAGCCGGAGCTGGTGCAGGCGGTGTGGGTGTTGCCCGCGCAATCCGCGATGGCATGATCAAAGAAGGTCTAACAGAAGAAGAAGCACGTCGTCAGTTATTCGTCATGGACGGCCGCGGTCTGGTTGTCGACGGCATTACCAGCGACTCCTACAAAGTATCGGTATCTCAGTACGAAGACACCTATGCAGACTGGGACTACGCAGGCGAGCTGCCACAACTAATGGACGTAGTAGAGAATGGCAAACCTACTGTACTACTCGGCCTGACAGGTATTCAGGGACTGTTCAACCGCCCTATTATCGAATGCATGGCGCGTAATACAGAACGCCCCATCATCTTCCCATTATCCAACCCAACCGCAAATTGCGAAGCCCTGCCAGAAGACATCATTCACTGGACCAAAGGCAAAGCAATCGTCGCCAGCGGCAGCCCGTTTGATGATGTCCTCTACGGCGAAGAATGTTTCACGATTGGTCAGGGTAATAACGCATTTGTTTTCCCAGGCATTGGACTGGCAACCATTCTCGGTGCCTGCACACGCATCACAAGCAACATGGTACTCGAATCAGCCTATGCATTAGCTGACTACACCAATGAACACTATCTGGACAAAGGACTAATCTACCCACCAGTCAGTGACCTACAGGAAGCCAGTGTCATGGTCGCAGCACGCGTACTGACACAGGCCATCGAAGATGGCGCATCGCCACGTGAAGTCGTGCCCATGGATCAAATGATCGAATATGTCCGCTCACGTTTCTGGAAAGCAGAATATATGCCGTTTGTACCGAGTGATGAGGAAATTGAGTACGCTGCTTGATTGAATAAGCACATAAGCAATAAAAAGGCCGCTTTATGCGGCTTTTTTATTGGTTGGGATATTTATACCTACCACTTTTATTGGTGTAGGTATTTACAGCTAAAGAAAAATATTAGAAGCTCCTGTACATGATCTCGAATATATCATTACTATTTTCAAAGATTTCTCCCTTTTGCCTTATTTGCCATATTAGGGAGCCAACTAGGCTCTCTATAAGAGGTAATATAGGCACAACCTTTGCCGCTCTATTAGCAAGTTAGCCACAATAAGAAAGAACAAAATGTCTATTTTTAGCGTCGAATTCATTGTTCAAAATGTAGTTATTGCTTTAATAGTATCAGTTGCTGCAAATATTTTGAGTTCATATATCATCAAGAAGCGCCAAGGATTTGTAGATGTACTGTCCTCTGAAAAAATAATGCTTCTTGGCGGCATTTTGTTCTTTACAGGCATGATTGCTGGAATGGGTACAGGTATCCTTATAAATGAAAATTCACTAGATCAAAGATATTCGTATGTCGCACAAACTGGAATTGGAGTGTTTTCTATTGGTTTATGCATGATTTCATTGAATATTTTAGTGAATTCCCTAAAGCACGACTCTGAAACCTTACTTAAGATATTTGGGCTGTCTGGCATCGTTCTTGGAGTGATCTTTTTGGTTAACCTACCTGTTGTTGGTAAATTCAGTGGCTAACAATGCCATAAACTCGTACGTCAAAAAGCTGCGCCGGTCGTTCCTCCCTATGCGGCTTTTTGCCTCCGGTTATGGCTAGCGTTATGTCTTATGGGGAATGATTTAATGGAAGAAAAGTACAAGATACATAGTTTTTATATATTACTTATCCTTATAAGTGCAATCGTATGTCTTATTTCCATAGAATGGGCAAAAATACCTGGACTGGTTGACTACATAACATTCGCATTAACTTTATCCTCGCTGATACTGGCAGTTCTAGCAATTATTTATTCTATACATTCAAATTCATCAATTTCGATTTCTCTTATCGATATTTCCAAATCAGCGTTGGATGTGACAAAAGCATCAAACGAAATAATGAGATCAAATGATGAGTTGAAATCAGAGCTGTCTCATTTGCCTTTAGCTATAAAAGATGTGGGTGAAAGAGTTGGAGAAACTAAAGCGATTGTAGAAGATATAGTGCTTGATAAAAAGCGAGGGCTAGACATAAACCTAGAGCAGGATTCTTCTACAATAAGAGGAATAGGTTCTGATCTAATTGATAGGTTTATGAAAAACTCTTCTATATCAGGAATGGAGGCTTTATACGCGGTTGTACTTTCTAACAAGACGAATACTTCTTTAGAGTTCGAAGAGTTGTTCACGGATACAGATAGGTTTAGTGGTAGTGATGATTATTTCTTTGCTTACGCGCACTGTGCCGCATCACTTGGATTCTATTCATATAAATATGATGGGCAAGGACGAATGATTGTTAATAACGTTAATGAATACTTGCTAAATAACATTGATAAACTAGTTGAAGAAAAACTGGTCGACTCGTCTGAAGAGCTATTCAAAGATAATGACCAGAAGGAAACTACCCTGGCCGGGTGGCGTTTGGACATAGATAGAATTAATGAGTATTTTAGATATAAAAAGACATAACAATTGACTCCAAGGGACTTACTCTCCGCGTCGTTTTTTGTGTACTTTACATGGCACACAAAAACCATCACTCGGGCAAGCCTCTGAGCCTGAGCGTTAATTTCCCTTTTATAACCTTTCTTATATAAAAGAGCTGAATACGACGATTTTTCCGCGACTCATACGCTGCCGTTTATTCCTGTATTTACTCGGATTAAGCAAGTACTGTTTGAGCCCTGCGGTTTTTGCAGGGCGAGTTTACGCAGCGCCGGATAAATTCAGGCATAAACGGGAAGCCGATAGGCCAATGTCATTGACTTAAGCCGTAAGTGATTGAAAGTAGGAGTTATAATCAGTCCAATGACAAACTAACAGGCTTTAAAACATGACCCGAGAAGACCTCATTTAAAACCATCTATGCCCGCATAAATGAAACCATAGAATCTGCTGCATTTCTTCAAAAGCACCGCCAAAGCTCAACGCACTTTACTCGCCAACGCGAGCTAACCTTTCCGACGCTGATTCGCTTTTTCCTGAACCTGATTAAAGGCTCATTACAAAGCGAACTCAATCACTTCTTTGAAATCGCACAGTCAAAACGCACGCCACTGATGCGTGTCACGGCATCAGCCTTTTGTCGGGCCAGAAAGAAGTTAAGCCCGCAGGTGTTTATTGATCTGAACCATCAGGCCGTCGATGAGTTTTATCATCATGCTGATATTGAAACATGGAACGACTTTCGCGTACTGGCCATTGATGGCAGTAAATATCACGTTCCATCCAATGCGCAAACGGCGCAGACATTCGGTAGCCAATTCAATCAATATGCGACAACCGTACCCATGGCACGTGGCTCTTGTTTATATGATGTGTTTCAGGGCATCGTACTCGATGCACAGATCACCGCATGCGATGCCAGTGAACGTGAACTAGCGTATCAACATCTGGGCCATACCGGTTCGAATGATTTAATGCTCTATGATCGAGGCTATCCTGCCTTCTGGTTGTTTGCCGCTCACCGGGCATTACAACGGGATTATTGTATGCGGGTCACGACGTCATTTAATCTTGATGTCAAAGCCTTTGTCGCCTCATCAAAGAAACAAGCCATCATCCACATCAAACCCAATGCTGTCAGTATCCGAAGATGTCGGGAGAAAGGCTTATCAATAGAGCCGATTAAAGTCCGGCTCGTTCGAGTGCAAACCCAACGCGGCGAATATGTCTTAATGACGAGTTTGTTGGATAAACAACGCTATCCCGTAAAATGCTTCAAGACGTTATATCACCTGAGATGGCAGATTGAGGAAAGCTACAAACAGCAGAAAAACTGGCTTGAAATTGAAAACTTCTCGGGTAAATCCGTCTTGAGCATTCAGCAGGATTTTCATGCCAAAATGCTGTGTCTGTCACTGACGGCGATGAGTTTATTTGCTGCTAAGGAGAAGATAAAGTCATCGGTGGTTGATCGTTACTATGCATACAAAATCAATTTTTCTGCGGCGTTATCCAGCATGAAAGATACAATCATTCATCTGCTTTCCAAGGGATTAGATGAGTTCGAATGGCATCGCTGGTTGACGGTATTAAGTCGATGTTTAATTCCTATCAGGCCTAAACGTTCTTTCCCTCGTAAGGCCTCCCCGCGACCTCGACGTACCTTTCGTTCTTCCTATCGGAGAGCTTTGTGATTTCAAGCACTTAGGGCTTAAGTCAATGACATTGGCCGATAGGCCAGCGTATTTGGAGCAAGTGGTTTTCGTCCATTTTGCTGTAACAAAATGGACTCGCGCGATTAGAGGGAAGAAAGAAATATTCTGAACGTTCAAGCGCGAAAACATAGAGAACTAAATAATAGATCCCCGATAAGATCATTCGGGGATGACGAGAACATGGGCATAGATTCCCGCCAAACGCACGCGGGAATGACGAGAGTGTGATGGATTCCGGCTAAAACAATGCCGGAATGACAAAGAGAGATACAGGCATACGGCGGTATGATAAAAACTTACGCCCCCTTCAATAAAACCCCATCCTTATCACAAATCATATAATCCCCGGCCTTAATCGTTACACCAGCAAACGTAACATCCACATCACGCTCGCCCTGCCCACGTTTTACACTCTTCATAGGATGCGTATTCAAGGCCTTAACACCAATCGCCATTTCACCAATGGCCTGGCTATCTCGAATACAACCATTCACCACAACACCGACCCAGTCATTCTTTACACCAAGCTCTGCCAGCATATCGCCAAGCAGTGCACAGTTCATTGAGGCGTCACCATCGACAACCAGAATACGTTGTTCACCTGGCTGTTCTAGTGCTTCACGTACCAGTGAATTATCTTCAAAACACTTAACCGTACTCACCTTTCCTTCGAAACAAAGGTTGCCGCCATAGTCATTAAAACCGGGGCTTAAGATACGGCATTGGCTATCGAGTTCATCACTCATATCGGCTGTATGATTGGTCATCTTCGTTCCTTATCTATAACGTATTTCAATATTGGAATATTATCGTGAGCATCAATATCATCATTGTGAATTTATTAATATTGACTATTATCGAGCAATAACGAAATATGCCTTCACTATACTGACCATAACGTAATCAAAAAGACATTACCGTGACACCTGATCCGTTAATTTTTGAGAACTATTCCAAGAACATGAAGCTACCTGCCAGAATAGCCAAGGCTCGGAATATTGCGGATAACATTCTGGCGCATTTTGATCGTCACTTTCGAATTTTCACAGAGATCAGCGCCAAAGGCCGCCAGCATTTTATTGATGGTGACTGGCCGGCAGGTCGCGCCGCCGTTCGTACCCAGATATCGCTTTATGACACACGTGTTCAAGAAGCGATCGCTGACATTAAAAAACATTACAGACAGTCTTACCTAGATACTCGCCTGTGGCAGGATGTACGCCACCAGTATCTAGGCTTACTCTATCGGCATTTACAGCCCGAGCTGGCCGAGACATTTTATAACTCGCTATTTACCGGACTGTTCGAACGTCACTTTTATGATAACGAACATATCTTTGTTCGCCCTGCTGTATCGACTGAACGTATCGATGGCAGAGAACCGGCATATCGTAGTTACTATCCAACACAGGACGGTTGGCAGCGAACAATTTTAAATATTCTGCGTAAGGCTGATCATGGCCTGAAGTATGAAGACATCCGTCAGGACTTACGTCATATTCTGTCTCGCCTGGAGTCGCTGCCTCATGCAGAAACGCAACTGCGCTATCATTTTCAGATTCAGGTTCTATCGCCGATCTTTTATAGGAATAAGGCTGCTTATATTGTGGGTCGTGCCATTAACGGTGCAGAAAAGATTCCTTTTGTTCTGCCTGTTTGTAGAAACGATAACGGCAAAGCCTATATCGATACACTGATCACTGACATGAACGATGTCGCTAATATCTTCAGTTTTTCGCGCACTCATTTTCTGATCAATTGCGAGGTGCCTTCGACCGTTGTTCGATTCCTCTCATCGATCCTTCCTAGTAAGACGTCAGCAGACATCTATACCTCAATAGGATTTCACAAACAGGGTAAGGCCGAGTTCTATCGTGATTTTCTGGCTCACCTGCATCACTCATCAGACATGATCCGTATAGCTCCGGGTATCCGTGGTCTGGTGATGCTTGTGTTTACGCTGCCCTCTTATCCTTATGTCTTTAAGCTCATCAAGGACAAGTTCCCAGCCCCTAAAGAGATCACTCGCGAAAAAGTGATTTCGCAATATCGTCTGGTTAAATCACTAGATCGTGTTGGACGTATGGCGGACACCTGGGAATTTTCTTATGTCGCATTTCCAGAAGACCGTTTTGAAAAATCATTACTGGAAGAAATTGAGCGAGAAGCACCGTCACAGGTTATTCGTGAAAATGGTCGCATCATCATCAAACGCATGTTTATTGAACATCGTATGACGCCATTGAATATTTATTTAGATCAGGCATCGCCTGAAGATGCGGACGCAGCACTGGATGAATATGGTCAGGCGATAAAAGACATCTCGGGTAGTGGTATGTTTCCTGGTGATCTACTCACTAAAAACTTTGGTGTGACGCGTCATGGTCGCGTGATCTTCTATGACTACGATGAAATTATGCCGATGGAAGATTGCAGATTCCGTAAAATTCCACCACCACGGTATCCTGAAGATGAACTGTCGGATACTCCCTGGTATACCGCTGCACCAGGCGATATCTTCCCGGAAGAATTTAGTACATTTCTGGTGACATCTCCGCAATATCGCAAGATGCTAAACCAGTCACACTCAGATCTATTCGATCCAGAATACTGGCAGGGTTTACAACAGGCGATTGCCGAAGGTTTCTTTCCAGATGTAATACCGTATCAAAAGAAGATACGGTTTAAGCAATCTGATACTTAAGGGTACTTCTCGAAATACCCTTTAGTCGATACCAGACTTCTCAATAAATTCCTGATTCTTGAAAAAGTTCTCATCGATCATATCGATGAAACGCTTCGCCTGAGGTGTCAGGAACTTACCTTTACGCACGACGATGCCATAACTACGTTGAGGGAAGTATTCGAGTAATGGCTTGCGTATTAACTTGTCCGACTCACCCAGACAAACATCAGTAACAATTGAAATACCTAGACCCATCTCAACATAACGCTTAATGACTTCCCAGCCACCGGCTTCCAGTGAAACATTGAGCTTTGCATCATGCTTTTCGAATTCTGCTTCAATCACACGCCAGGTTGCCAGGTGCCGAGGTGGCAGGATCAAACCGTACTCACTAATCTGCTCTAGCGTTGGGGACTTGATCTTGGTCAGTGGGTGATCAAGTGGCGTAATTAACGTTGGCTTAAAGTGCCAGATCGGTTGGTAGACCATATCGTCAGGTACATGAATCATCGAGCCAACAGCGAAATCGGCATCGTCAGAACGCAACATATTCATACCGTCACGACCTGTTACATTATGCAGATTCATCTTTACGCTCGGATAAGCTCCAACAAACTTCTGTAAAAACTCAGGCAGGATATAAAGAATCGTAGATTCACCTGCAGCAACATCAAGCTCTCCACCATCGAGCTGACCGATGTTGGCCTTGAACGACTGTTCAAGCTTATTAAAACGTTCTAATAAAGGCTGCGCCAGACGATAAAAAACTTCACCTTCTGGCGTGAGTTTGATCTTCGGGCCATGACGTTCAAACAGAGTCGCGTCCAGTTCACGTTCCAGTGACTGAATCTGTAAGGAAACAGTTGGCTGACTCAAGAAAAGTCTTTCTGCTGCGGCGCTGATACTTCCTAACTGCGCTGCTGAACAAAAAGCACGTAGTAACTTGAGACGGTTCTGTTTATAAAAATATTGTTGACTACCCGCCATAATTTTACCCAACCTTTGGCATCCAAAATTTTGGATCGCGGGATATTGTCATAATAATGCCCGCAATATATTTTAAATTATCAATATTTAGTATTATTGCGTTTTACCCGGGAGTCCGTGGTTATAATCGCAAAAATTTTAATACAGTAAAGACCACTACTACTCATAACGCAAGGAGAAAATGCCCCATGACCAGCTCTATTCTCTGGTTTAAGCAGCTTGGTATCGATGACGTTGACCAGGTTGGCGGCAAAAATGCATCACTGGGAGAAATGATATCAAATCTCACTAGTAAAGGTGTCAGGGTACCCAATGGTTTTGCCACTACGGCAGAAGCCTACCGCTCTTTTTTGCAACATGATGGGCTTGGTGATCGTATTAAAGCATTGCTTGCTGAGCTTGATGTAGAAGACGTTGTCGCACTCGCCGAAACCGGTAAAACCATACGACGCTGGATCGTGGAAACACCTTTCCATGAGAGTTTTCAAAAAGAAATTGAAGTCGCCTATGCTGAAATGATGGCTGATGGTGAGTTTGCCGTTGCTGTTCGTTCATCTGCGACAGCTGAAGATTTACCTGATGCGTCATTCGCTGGCCAACAGGAAACGTTCCTGAATATCAGCGGTTTATCGAATGTTATTTCGGCAATAAAAGAGGTGTTTGCCTCGCTGTATAACGACCGTGCTATCTCCTATCGTGTACACCAGGGCTTTGAACATGAGCAGGTTGCACTGTCTGCGGGTATCCAGCAAATGGTTCGCAGTGATATTGGTGCCAGTGGCGTGATGTTCACTCTCGATACAGAGTCTGGTTTCCGTGATGCCGTATTTATCACTGGCGCGTGGGGCCTGGGTGAGACTGTTGTTCAGGGTGCAGTGAACCCCGATGAGTTTTATGTTTATAAACCGGCATTGAAAGAGAAACGCCCTGCTGTATTGAGCCGTAATCTCGGCAGTAAAGCCATTAAGATGATTTACAACGATTCTGAATCGGTTGGTGAATCTATCAAGACCATCGATGTCGGTGAGACCGACCGTCAACGGTTTTGTATCAGTGATGAGCAGGCAGAAGAACTCGCTAGCTACGCACTGATCATCGAAGAACATTATGAACGCCCCATGGATATCGAATGGGCATTAGATGGTCACGATAATCAGCTCTATATCGTACAGGCTCGTCCTGAGACGGTCGAAAGTCGTGCTAGTGCCACCATGATTGAGCGTTATGTATTACAGGGTTCAGGAGATGTTGTATCTGAAGGACGTGCTATTGGTCAACGCATAGGTGCTGGTAAAGCAAAGCTCATCATGTCTGTTGATGAGATGTCTCGCGTCGAACCTGGTGATGTCCTTGTTACTGACATGACCGACCCCGACTGGGAACCGATCATGAAACGTGCCTCCGCAATTGTCACCAACCGTGGTGGCCGTACCTGTCATGCGGCAATCATTGCACGTGAACTCGGCATCCCTGCTGTCGTTGGCTGCGGTAACGCCACTGAGACGATTAAAGATGAGCAGGCAGTAACGGTTTCCTGTGCCGAAGGTGATACTGGCTTTATCTACAACACTGAAATCCCATTTGAGATTCAGAAAACCGATACTGGCGAGATGCCTGAGATTCCGACCAAGATTATGATGAATGTCGCTAATCCAGGGCGTGCTTTTGCCTTTGCTCAACTACCAAATGCTGGTGTCGGTCTGGCTCGCCTGGAATTCATCATTAACACAATGATCGGTATCCACCCTAAAGCCTTGCTCAATTTTGCCCAGCAACCGGCTGACCTGAAACAAACTATCCAGTCACGCATCGCTGGCTATGACGACCCTGTCAGCTTCTACATCGATAAACTGTCTGAAGGTATCAGTACACTGGCTGCAGCCTTCGCACCTAATCCTGTGATTGTTCGCCTATCAGACTTCAAATCAAACGAGTATGCCAATCTGATTGGTGGTGAATACTTCGAGCCTGATGAAGAAAACCCTATGATTGGATTTCGTGGAACATCGCGCTACCTATCAGAAGATTTTAGTGATTGTTTTGAGCTGGAATGCCGTGCACTAAAACACGTACGTGATGAAATGGGCCTGACCAATGTTGAGATCATGGTGCCTTTCTGTCGCACGCTTGATGAAGCTGCGGATGTGACTGCACTGCTTGAGAAAAATGGTTTAAAGCGTGGCGACAACGGCTTACGCCTGATCATGATGTGCGAGATTCCTGCCAACGCGGTACTGGCTGAAGAATTCCTGGAATACTTTGATGGCTTCTCCATTGGTTCGAATGACATGACACAGCTGTCACTTGGTCTGGATCGTGATTCGTCACTGATCGCACACCTGTTCGACGAACGGAATCCTGCAGTCAAGAAACTCCTGTCCATGGCCATTCAGGCCTGCCATAAACAGGGTAAATACATCGGAATCTGTGGTCAGGGACCTTCAGACTATCCGGACTTTGCCCAGTGGCTGTTTGATGAGGGTATTGGCAGCATGTCGCTCAACCCAGATACCGTGGTTGATACCTGGTTGCATCTAGCCAATCAAAAGCTGGATTAGCCTGACAATAGATGCAATTTAATGAATATTAGCGTTTATTAACATAGATGAGGTATGATCCTGAGAAATTCGTTTAAACTTTGACAAATTTTCACAGGAAATCAGGAGCTTATTATGTCTATTGAACGCGCAGTCATGGTTATGGGTGGCATTATGGTAATGCTGACAGTTGCTTTAGGTCTGCGTCCACCACCACCCTTACTGGCATTACTTGTCAGCCTTCATCGGCTTTAACATGTTACAAAGTGCTTTCACTGGTTTTTGCCCAGCAGCAATGATCTTCAAGGCACTTGGCATGAAGGGCGAACGTCAACTTGCTTCGGAATCTTGATATACCCGCCGACGATCCGGATAAAGAACGCTATGTGTTCTTTATTTCGGATCGTACCGGCATTACCGCCGAAACCATCGGCCACACACTGATTACCCAGTTCCCCAGTCTTCACTTTCGCCAGAAGACGCTTCCATTTATTAACACCCGCGAGAAAGCTGAAGCAGCCGTTAATCAAATCAACGACATTGCTGATTCTCACCCAAATCCTCCTCTGATCTTCAACACACTGCTGGATGAAGAATTAAAAGATATTGTTGGTCAATCGAAAGGCCGACACTTTGATTTCTTCGATATGTTTTTAATCCCGCTCGAAGAAGAACTCGGCGTTCATTCATCACATAAGTCGGGTTTGTCTCATGGCATGAACAATGAAGAAGACTATATGGCTCGGATGGATGCCCTGAATTTCTCTCTGGCAAATGATGATGGTGCGAACACCAAGAAATATAACCATGCCGATGTCATCCTGGTTGGCGCATCGCGCAGCGGTAAAACGCCGACTTCGCTGTACCTGGCATTACAACATGGTGTGAATGCGGCTAATTATCCTTTGGCCGATGCAGATCTTGATTCTGACCGTCTACCAGCCAGCCTGCGCCCCTTCCGTAAGAAGATACTTGGTTTAACGATTAATGCTGAGCGTCTGGCTAATATTCGCGAGAAACGACGCCCTGGTAGCTCATATGCATCGTTGCGACAGTGTCAGAGAGAATTAAGTTCGATAGATGAAATATACGCCAACGAACGTATACCAGTCATTGATACCAGCCATATGTCGATTGAGGAAATAACGACGACGATTATGCAGCAGATAAAGCAACTGCGAGGTCGTTAAGAGCTCAGTAAGAAATTAACTACCGCGAGAAGGAATACGTAAAACCTGCCCTACTTTCAGCGAATCCGCAGAATTCAGAGAATTAGTCGCCATCAATTGACTCGACGTCGTACGATAACGCTGTGCCAATGCAGACAATGTATCTCCACGCTTGATGGTATGTGTACGCGCTGCAAATAACGTGTTGTCTGGCGGACGCTTTAGGAAATAGCGTTTAACACCTTTAGTAATCGCCCGAGCCATCTTCTCCTGATGATCACGGCTATTGAGGTTTTTCTCCTCAGTCGGATTCGAAATAAATGCCAGTTCAACTAGCACTGATGGGATGTCCGGTGACTTAAGTACAGCGAAGCCTGCACGTTCTACATGACGCTTGTGTACCTTACCGACAGTTTTAAGTTCTTTCAGCGTATTCTGTGCAAGGTCCGCACTCGCTTCGATAGTCGCGGCCTGGGACAGGTCGAGTAAAACCGAGGCCAGTACAGAATCCTTATCATCCAGTGAGACACCACCCATCAATTCATCCGCTGAGTTTTCACGTTTTGCCAACCACTTTGCCGCCTCTGAAGAAGCACCACGCTCCGACAGAATATAAACCGATGAACCTTTCACATTGGGATTTTTGAATGCATCGGCATGCAGTGACACGAACAAATCAGCACGATAGTCACGCGCCTTTTAATCCGCGCTGTCTCAATTTAAGATAGCCGTAATCACGTCACGCACCAGAATCGCTTTCATACCACGCTGCTTGTTAATCTCTTTTTGCAGCTTACGCGCAACGGCCAGTGTGATGTGTCTTTTCTCGGGTGCTCGTTGCCAATAGCACCGGGATCCTCACCACCATGACCCGGATCAATGGCGACAACAACATCGCGATAACCCCGATTGTTTTCATGTACAGTCTTTACGGCCTTTACTGGCCCGTTGTTCTTCTCGAAGAGATCAACGACTAGGCGATCACCATAATTCTCGTTAGGCTTTAGCAGG
This sequence comes from uncultured Gammaproteobacteria bacterium, assembly GCA_942491945.1. Lineage (GTDB taxonomy): Bacteria > Pseudomonadota > Gammaproteobacteria > JAJDYQ01 > JAJDYQ01 > JAJDYQ01. Next base: position 16,974 of record CALODD010000119.1, read on the forward strand.
AAGCTCTTTGGATTCACCTTGCGATCGGCGTCAATTACCAGACGTAAATCTTTGCCTTTCTTCGCGCTACGTAAGCCCTTGATATAGCCATCTGATTTGAGATGTGTGTCCGTACCCGGTTTCCAGCGGGTATTTTTAAGGTCGATGACGATGCGATCTGGGTTATCCAGGGTGAATAATCGGTACTCTGTTTGATCACTGATATCGAACACAAGTCGAGTATTATCAGGTGCAACCCAAAGGCGTGTTCCGTCTACCGTAACCGATCCGGCATACAATACCGCAGGCTGCGCGAACACGGCCAGCCAGACCAGTGTCCGAATCGATATAGTCAATTGTTTGAGGAAGTTTTTCATTATTTGTATGCCCTAGACTATCTATATACAACATCTCAGGGATTATTCAAGGTTTTTCTAAATAAATATCGTTATAAAACCGTAACATACGGTGATTATCTAAATCAGAAATGTAGAAAGACACACAAACTGCTATAGATAAAGGTGATCAGGATTTTGGAATCTGGTTCAGTTGCTCGATAGCCTTATCTGTAGAGGCTTTGATACAGGCAACACGGGCATCTCCATCGTAATCCAGATAGATCTCAAATCTGGCTTTGCCTAACTCGCCATGGGCACGTTCTGGCCATTCAACCAAAAGCGTATTGGACTCGTCATCTAATTCATCGCGAACACCCAGGAAATCCAGTTCTTCTGGATCAGACAGGCGATAAATATCGAGATGAAATACGCGTCGATCTTTCAGATCATATGGCTCAATCAGCGTATAGGTCGGGCTCCTGACTGCGCCATCATGACCTAATCCACGCAAAAAACCGCGAACTAAAGTGGTTTTCCCTGCACCGAGCTCTCCATGCAGAAATATCAGACCATTGAGGACGGAGAGTTTACGCCCTAGTTCAACCGTTGCCGTTTCATCTGGCAACTTAAACTCGAGTTGATCATTCATGGCAGTAAATCAGGTAGTGTACCGAACAGATCACTGGCAACGTTAGACTGTTTTTCCCTGTAAATTCGATGGCATGATCTGCAGCAGTAGCATGTAACCAGACACCGTACTCAGCTGCCATATGATGGCTCATACCCTGGGCCATCAAGCTCGCAATAATGCCTGAGAGAACGTCTCCCATGCCAGCAGTCGCCATACCCGAGTTTCCGGCTCGGCAAACAGCCGTATCCGCCTGATGCAGAAAGGTACCGGCACCTTTCAGTACTGAAACACCAGCATAATGCTCATGCAGTTCATGAACAGCCTTGTAGCGATCAGCCATGATGTCCTGGGTTGAGATACCCAGTAATCTGCCAGCCTCTGCAGGATGCGGCGTCAGCACCCAGTTTTCACATCTTGCAGGCTCCTGCGCTAGTAGATTGAGCGCATCGGCATCCACCACCATCGGCTTCCGGCTTTCTAATACACGTGATAATAAAGACTGCGCCCAGTCATCCTGCCCGAGGCCTGGGCCAATGACAATAACAGATGCACGACGTAACAATGGCGCTAGTTCCGTAGCAGTTGATATGCCATGTACCATAAGTTCAGGACGCGAGCATCTACGGCCGCAACATGTTCGGGTCGAGTCGCAACACTAACCAGCCCAGCGCCCGTTCGAGAGAGTGCTGCTGTACCTGCCAGAATCGGTATGACCGGCCTGTGGATTGCCACCAATCACCAGCACGTGCCCAAATTGACCTTTATGTGCAGCCTCAGAACCTGGATGATGCGCGTAAAATCATTGGAAGGATTGACTCTCTGGGTGAGCACCGCAATAATTTGACCGTTATGATTCTTGACGGGAACTGCAAAAAACATGGTTGGCGGCACCCTGTTTTTGTGAGGGGAGGATGGGTTCAAAACGACATCAGACCAGATCGGCGGAATCATGACGGCTTCACCCCGAAACGCTCTATTGAGAAGATCCAGTGCCTGGTTGGCGATCAAATTTTTTACACCCATATTATTGTCGCGCATGGAGGCAATATTGATAAAGTCCGGGGCGATGATAAAAAAACCTGCCTTGCCGAAGCGATCCTTATGACTCTGGAAAAATTTTCGTAACTCTTTTAGCCACCGGTTTTTCAGTAGAGAAATCTTTTCGCGGGGCGTTTGCAGCAATTGTTCGACCGGAAACACAATGCGTGGATCTGCAGCCAACTGGCTGAGGGGGAACACTTTATTTTCGGCCCAGAGGGTCAGTGATTCCTGGGTGGTTTGCAGAACAGTGCCCCAGGGCATTGCCAGTGTCTTGCTGTATTTTTTGCTGTATCATGCCCAGTGCAACCCAGGCGATCAAAATCACCAGCGCAATGAATGACACCGCTGCCATAATTACCAGGGTTAATTTTTGGGTCGAGCCGGTTTGAGACGGTGGCCGGTTGTTGTTGGGGTGGGACATAATTTTCCTGCCATCTAAGGATTTCCGGAATTGAATGCCGCATACTTAACCTAATTTACTTGAGAATACCTGGATTCAGTGACAAAATAAACCCCAATTAACATCAGGGCAAATCATCCATCACTTGGCCTGAGAACAGGCATCGAGCACAGCCTCGCCCAGATAGGGATCGTCTCGTACCAATGGCCGCCGTCATGAGACAGGGAGGGTGATATGGGATATCTCTCGACCGAAATAAAAAAACCGGCATCGGCCAATCGAGTCTGATGTCGGTCTGTCACTTTTAGATATTAAAACTGAAAGGGTGGGGACACCATCATCTGCACCTTGAAGTCCTCTTCGGACGCCGTCGTATCGATGCGGGCCACGATTCCCTTGGCCCACGCTCTGAGACCTAGACCCAAACTCCATTTCATATCGGAATGCAAGGTTTCGAAGTTCCAGGTAGGCGCTACCCATCCGACTTCCACGAAGGGTACAAACTGCAGCCACTGGATACCGGCATATTGCTGAAGCCAATGCCAGCGCTTAAACGGGTTCCAGCGCGGAATCAGGCGCAGCTCTGCCGCGTAGTAGATAGCGGCCTTGTCGTTGAAACGTTGGGAGGGGTAGCCGCGCAGCCGCCACAAACCGCCCAGGGTCGAGCCGGGTAGGATGGCGGCCGGTTGTCAACCGTGCCGTCGGGCTGCTGATCCCAGGTCGGCGAATACGAGGTCCAGTAATCCAACGCAATCACACCCTGTCGCAGCCAGTCCCCAAGCTGAAAGGAAATGTATAAATCCAATTCGCCCTCGACATTCGTCCAGGAATTCGAGGCTGTCAGACCAGCCGAAATCCGCGACACCTTCCCCGCAAACCGAATGTATCCGAATCGTTGCTGCCCGGTGCGTTCATCAGGAAAATCCGGATTACCGTTGATGCAGGATTCATTATCCTTGAAGTAACCCACCGAGACAACCGGATCCAGGAAGAGGCGTTCGACCAAGGGCATTTGAAGATCGCGACCCATCAGAAAACCCAAGGCCGATCCTTTGCGGCCCGCCATTACGGTTGCCAAAAGGGTTGCCTGCTTTCTGGGGGCGGCCGACCAGACCGTAGACATAACCCACCGCAAAGCCGAAGCTGTCGTTGTAAAAGGCATAAGGCAGGCTGAGTGTCTGGTTGGGAGACTTCGCCATCCGGGCCCACGCGAACACCCTGGCCGAATGATGAGACACCAGTCAACAATACGAAAAGAAGAATACTGCGAATGCAATCTGTCTCATCTGCCGCGGTTAAGTCAAATGATTGTTTTTATTTTTTGTGTGATTTAGTGGGTTTCGTTGCCGACAATACATCTGATATGAAACTACACGACGGGGGTCAATGTCATAAACTTTACCTAAATTACTCCGTGGGAGCGGCTTACAGCCGCGAAAAAGTCGCTTTATAGCTATCATCGCATGATCGCGGCTGG
>CALODD010000120.1:0-10355 GCA_942491945.1 uncultured Gammaproteobacteria bacterium
ACATGCACATGCTATCGACGTCTATTAGAAAAACTCATTCGTTCTGAACATCCTGGCTATCAACTTTATAGCTATGACCCTGTTTCCAAGGGTATGCCGAATCGTGATTTTCAATGGGGTGACTACGACCTGATTCTGCTCGACTACCAGTTAAATAATGGCACTGCTATAGACTGGTTAAATGCGTATTCGCATCTGCCGGGCTATCCAGCCACAATCATTGTGACTGGCGAAGGTTCAGAGTCTATTGCTGTTCAGGCAATCAAGGCCGGTGCAGCGAACTATCTTACAAAAGATGATATCAACGCCACCAACCTCAATCAGGCCGTAAATGATGTCCTGGTAGAAAAGACTGAACAGCAGATAGATCGTAATGCAGAGACACAGACAGTCGATACTCAGACACAGCATAACTGGGATCAGCTCAAGAAAGATGCGCCGATCTCGCCTTCAGATGAATGGCCATTCACGCTGGATGATATCTTTGGTGGCAACGCGCGAATCAAGTATTACAAGGTTACCGGTTATATTGGAAAAGGCGGCATGGGAACAGTATTCCGTGCCAAACGGGAACAGTACGATGAAACCGTTGCGCTGAAATTATTGCATGGCCAACTGACTGACGATGACACACTCATCTCACGTTTCATCGAGGAATATAGTGTCATCGAAGACCTGACCCATCCAAATATCGTAAAAGTACATGCTCAGGGTTTTTCTGATGACCACGCGTATATCATCATGGAATATCTCCCTGCAGGTCATCTTAGAAAGAAAATACTACGCGGCATCGAACGTAAAGACGCGATTCGCTATGGTTATCAAATCGTAGACGCGCTCTGTGAGTTACACCGCCATGGCATTGTTCATCGTGATCTAAAACCACTCAATGTTCTATTTCGAGAAACCCATGTCCCAGTACTGGTGGATTTCGGCGTCGCTAAAGATTTAACTCGCGAAGATCTGAATTTAACCACTCAGGGAAATACTGTTGGAACCCCTGTCTATTCCAGTCCCGAACAAATCATGGGTAAAGAGCTCGATCATCGGAGTGATCAGTACGCCTTTGGCTCCATGCTCTATGAAATGCTCACAGGAAGAAAGATATTCACGGGTAAGACAGTTCCCATCGTCGCAATGAAACATCTTGAAGAAGATCCACCGCCGCTACCAGATGAGTATTCTGATCTACAACCGATTATGGATCGCCTGCTTTCAAAACAGGCGCATGGACGTTATGACAAAACTGAGGATTTACTCGAAGAACTGGGTAAATTCACCTAATAACGATTAGCACTACTCATATCGTATTATGCAAACAGGCATCACTGCTTTCGCCTTTGCGCGCACACCAAACATTATCTTTGGTAGAGACGAAATAACTCAACTTCCTGATTTAATACAGTCATACGGATCAACGGTACTTATTGTTACTGGCGCCAGTCACTTACAGCAGACTTCGCACTGGAATGTATTAATCAATGCGCTAACAGATAAAAAGATAACAACAATTGATATTTCGATTGATCAGGAGCCTTCACCAGAACTCATTGACTATACAGTTTCAGGACTCAGAGATAAGAACATAGATGTTGTCGCTGGGATTGGTGGTGGCAGTGTCATCGATGCCGCCAAGGCGATTGCCGGGCTACTACAGATTGATAATTCAGTAATGAATTTTCTTGAAGGTGTTGGCCCAGAACTCGCCTACCCTGGCCCTTCAACACCATTTATCGCAGTACCAACAACAGCAGGCACAGGCAGTGAAGCGACTAAAAATGCTGTTCTGGGAACGAATGAATATAAAAAATCGTTCCGTCATGACCTGCTCATCCCTGATTATGCTGTTATTGATCCAGAATTACTCAGATCGTGCCCTGCGTCACAGATCGCTGCGAATGGCATGGATGCACTAACACAGTTAATGGAATCCTTCGTATCGACTCGTTCCAACCCAATGACGGAAGCATTATCCAAAAGCGGCTTAAGGATGGTTCGTGACAGCTTGCTACCCTGGTATCAAAACTGTGAGAACGCTCCATCGCATGCATTAGAAGGTATGGCGTATGCGGCTCTTCAATCTGGCATTTGCCTCGCTCAGACTGGCCTGGGTTCAGTTCATGGCCTTGCCGCACCATTAGGCGCATTTTTTCCGATTCCACACGGTGTTGTATGCGGAATACTGGTAGCACGCTGCACTCAAATGAATATCGAGCTCATGATGCAACGTGAACCCGACAATCCCGCTTTGAAAAAATACATTACTGTAGCAACTGTTCTTACGAATAAAAAGCACCCATCCAAAGAAGCTGCACGCATGGCACTTATCGACCTTCTCTACGAATGGACTCAGGTTATGTCTCTACCATGCCTCGCAGATTATGGCGTTAGTGAATCTGATTTCGATAAAATTATTGCTAATAGTCGCGGCAATAGCATGAAGACTAATCCCATCCTGTTAACTAACGATGAAATTTATCAGATACTAGAAGACTGCCTCTAAGACACCGTTCTATTTATAAATTTCTGTATCAGGTCGAAATACCAACCATGCAAATGCAAAATGAGTGTCGGTGGCAATGGCATCAAGAGATTGCCCTGTTAGTTTTCCAGATACTGCTTTCCCCGCAAGGCTCCAGACTGAAGCAGTCTGACGATCTGTAATTTCATCGTCTTTATTCAAATAAAATTGTATCGACTGTCCATGAATGACAGGACTAAACGCCTGAGCGCTAATCATTAATCTGGAAGCATTGATTAATCTTTTATCCAACGGTGATCGTGTGTTTTTCCGAGTGAAAAAGACAATTGGTTGATCATCAATTACATCATGCACAATACCTTTACTTTCCAGCACACTATAAGGATAGGCTCGGTATCCGTTGTTTAACTTGAGTACAGCCACCCGATCCATTGGTTTGAGTCGTGGGTCAGGAGATTCACCCAATAAAAAGGGGTTTTGATTAATATCGTCATAGCCCTGATATGGATTAATGCCATACCGACGAAGATATCCGGTATCTTTTGAAAGTACCTTGCCATCTGGCCATGCTGTTTTAAAATCGCCCCAGGACAGAATACGAGATGGAATGACGTTTAGCTCCGCACCCGTTAGTTCACCCACAATAGCTTGACCTAAAAACTGCTGCCACCAGCTTTCTGTCTGGCGGTCATACATCACCATATCGCTTTTACGTAATCGCCCCGTCGTTCCGAAATCATATACAGTACCGTTCAGGCGACGATCAAAGACGATAGAGGCATTACACAGCGGACAAAACGTCACTGACACGGGTATACCTGCCAGTTCATCATTGACGATTTCATGCCACATCAGGATTTGAATCGGATAAGCCCTGGCATGTTCGCGCCCCGCATCATCTTTGACGATTAGCGCGATTACGGGCTCTGTCACATCAAGCCAGTCGATCTCATCCGTAGCTGGTAAGAATTTGGGGTCGTCAATTGCGGGGATTCCATCCTTACCCGGCCCACCTGAAATGATTTCTGACATCGACACCGAATGTTTTGAGAAATCTGTCTTTGACCACTCATCGACAACACCAAACTGTGCCAGTAGATTTGGCGCACCAAATAACCACCAGATCAACATTCCAATAATCGAAACCCGTGCAACACGTATCGCCCAATGTGTTGACTTGAATAGGTGGCTAATTTTCATGTCCGTTTTTGCGGCAGTAATGATCGGTATCACCTACAATAGACTCTGGCAATTTTCTAACGTTCCATATGTCATCCATCACTATCGAAGTTTGTGAAACACTCGAAAACATCGATGCCGCATCCTGGAATGCCTTGAATGCCGACAACTCACCTTTTCTGAGACATGAATTTCTTGTTGCTCTTGAACGTCATGAAGCCGTCGGTGAGCGTTACGGCTGGCTACCGAAGTTTCATTTGGCTTATAACGAGAATAACCAGCTTGTCGGTGCGATGCCGCTGTATGAAAAAGATAATTCTTACGGTGAACTGGTATTCGACTGGTCCTGGGCAGATGCCTATCATCGCTATGGACTGACCTATTACCCAAAACTGGTCTCTGCAATTCCCTATACGCCGGCTACCGGGCAACGTCTGCTTAGCATAAATAACGACACAGGCATTCAGAACGCACTAATCGAAGCCGCTTTAGCCTATTGCGACAACAAAGGCTATTCCAGCTTACATTGTCTATTTCCTACCCTTGAACAGCGTGACCTGATGCACAATGCTTCCATGTTCATACGGCAGGATGTGCAATATCACTGGTGTAATGATAAATACACCGACTTTGATCATTTTCTCAGCCAGCTGCGCAATACCAAACGTAAAAAAATCAAACAGGAACGGCGTAAAGTCCGAGATAAAGATATCAAAATCATCATGCATAGCGGCACTGAACTCGACGAAGAACAGTGGAATACCGTTTATCGCTTCTATGCCAACACGTTCGCTGAGAAAAGTGGCTACGCCACCTTGAATGCCGGCTTCTGGCAAGAAGTCGGGACAACAATGGGAGACCAGCTAGTTATCGCTATGGCCTACATGGATGACACCTCCATCGCCTGCGCCATTAATTTTAAAAGTGATGATGTGCTATATGGGCGACACTGGGGCTGTCATCGAGAACTGGCCTGGCAAATCTCTGGATTACACTTTGAAACCTGCTATTACAGCGGCATCGAATACGCCATCGAACACGAACTAAAACGCTTCGAACCTGGCGCACAGGGCGAGTACAAAATGTCACGTGGCTTTGACCCTTGTCTGACATATTCAACTCACTGGATAGCACATGAGCAATTTCGTGATGCCATACAGCAATTCGTCGAACGGGAAGCTCGTGCTGTATCTGAATACCAACAGACGCTTGCCGATAGTTCTGCCTTTAAAAAGCAGGATTCAGCACAATGAAAAATGCGCTTTACTGGATAGAGCCAAACTCCAGCCCAGATAATTTCCCTTCGGTTGAACAGGCTTTGATGCAGCCTGATGGGCTAGTGTTTTTGGTGGAGATCTGAGTCCAGAACGCCTGGTCACTGCCTATCAGCGTGGCATATTTCCATGGTATTCAGCTGGACAACCGATTATGTGGTGGTCACCTTCGCCTCGCTGCGTTATCTACCCTGAAGAACACACCATCAGCCGCAGCCTGAAGAAAACCTGCCGCAAGAGTACCTATGAATTTAGTATCGATCAGGATTTCACTGGTGTTATACAGGCCTGTGCGGCGCCCCGTACAGACGATGAAGGCACCTGGATAACGGATGAAATGCAAAATGCCTATATTGATCTTCATCGGCTCGGCTATGCGCACTCTGCCGAAGTCTGGCGTGACGGGATTCTAGTTGGCGGACTCTATGGACTCGCTATCGGGCAAATCTTTTTCGGCGAATCCATGTTTTCACGCGAATCAAATACCTCAAAAATAGCTATGGCCTGCCTGGTGAAACGCTTACGTGAAAATGGATTTAACCTCATTGACTGCCAGGTGAGTTCTCCACATTTATTTACCCTTGGTGCACGAGAAATTCAAAGAAAACACTTTATTCATGAACTGAATCAACACTGCGACATGGCGAATACAATTGAGGTATGGCAGACTGAGTGCATCTCGGTAAAAGAGTATCTGTATCCCGATGAGTGATGCGTCCATTCATGAACGGCTCGACCAACTGCGTTTTTTTCAAACGCCGGAACATGAATGTAATTACCTCAACGACCGTGAAGCCAGTACAATTTTTGTTGATCCTTCTGCAAGATTAAACACTAAAATTTATTCGCAACTGGCATTAATCGGTTTTCGCCGTAGTGGCCGCTACCTATATCGTCCTCGTTGTTCAGCCTGTAATGAATGCATACCAATTCGTATCCCGGTAAATGATTTCAAGGCAAACCGTTCACAACGGCGTGTAATCAAAAAAGAATGCAGATCTGACGACACATATGAAGGACAGTGGTTTTTGTGAAGAACACTATGCTCTGTATGAACGCTACCTGCAGTCACGCCATCCTGATGGCGGCATGGACGATACGACTCCTGAAAAATACGAAAGCTTTCTTCGATGCCAGTGGCTGGATACGCGCTTCATTGAATTTCGATTAGAGGGTGAATTGGTCGCGGTCGCAGTCACAGATATCATGGCAGATGGCCTGTCAGCACTTTACACCTTCTTTGATCCTGACCTGGAGCAACGCAGTTTAGGAACCTATGCGATTCTATATCAGGTACAGGCGGCGAAAGATTTCCATATGAAATGGGTCTACTTAGGTTACTGGATCGATGAATGTAACAAAATGAATTACAAAACACGTTTCCGTCCCTACGAAATTTATAAAAATGGACAATGGCAACAGATAAAAGATGGACATACCCGAAGCGAATAACTCAACTGTCACCCTGCATGACTACATACCGGCAGATAGTGATTTTCAGGCCGACGTACTCAAAGGCCTAAGCAGTACACCACGTGCGATAGCTCCAAAATATTTCTATGATCATCGTGGTTCGGAACTCTTCGATCAGATTTGTGATCTGCCCGAATACTATCCCACACGTACTGAAAACAAGATTCTGCAGTCCTATAGCGGTGAAATCGCCACTCATATTCATGAAGATGCGGTCTTGATTGAACTCGGAAGCGGAGCCAGCAAAAAGATACGAACACTCCTGGAATCCGTAAAACCCCTCCGTTATGTCGGCGTTGATATATCGAAAGACTTTCTCCTGCAATCGACTCAGACCCTCGCCGATACTTACCCCTGGCTAGACGTTCACGCGGTTCACGCTGATTTCGCACAGTTTCTGTCTTTGCCAGATGACTGCCTTGGAGAGCAAAATCTGGCCTTCTATCCTGGTTCCAGTATTGGAAATTTCACACATGACGAGGCTCGGCATTTCCTGAAGCAAATACACGACCTGGTTGGTCTAAATGGCAAATTGCTCATTGGCGTTGACCTGAAGAAGGATCCCGCTGTTCTGCACGCCGCCTATAATGATGCTCAAGGAGTAACAGCAGCATTCAATGTGAATTTGTTGCACCGGATACAAAATGAACTGGAATCGGATATTGACCCAGATAAATTCCAGCATGAGGCCTTTTACAATGAGACTGAAGGTCGTATTGAAATGCATCTCGTCAGTACAGCGAACCAGTCATTCACCATTTCTGGACATAAATTCACCTTTGCACTGGGCGATAGTGTGCATACTGAGAACTCATACAAGTACTCACTTGCCGAATTTAAAGACCTTGCTAGCAGCGCAGGTTTTGATGTGGAACAGGTCTGGTGCGATGAAAATGACCTCTTCAGCGAACAATTATTACGAGCAATCTAACTAATCTCAGTTATATCCCAATCGGCACTTGCACATCGGGTCAGATCGTGGAGAATACGCCGCTTTCCAAAAACCAGTTTTAATATGGCTAAAGAAGATCAAATTGAAATGCAGGGTACTGTCGTTGAGACTCTACCTAACACCATGTTCCGCGTAGAGCTGGAAAATGGTCATCTTGTCACCGCACATATCTCTGGAAAGATGCGCAAGAATTACATTCGTATTCTTTCGGGTGACTCAGTGACAGTGGAAATGACGCCATACGACCTGACAAAAGGTCGTATCACCTTCCGCGAAAGGTAAACTAAATAATCACGATAAACAGGATGGCACGCCATCCTGTTTTTATTTAGGCAGTCTGTTTTTTCTTTTTAGCGGGCAACGCTTCGTAAGCGAAGGTCAGTTTTTCATCCTTACAGCCTACCGTCACCTTGCCACCATGCTCTAGCTTGCCGAACAATAGCTCGTCAGCCAGCGCCTTCTTGATGCTTTCCTGAATAATACGCCGCATAGGCCGTGCGCCCATTTTCGGATCATAGCCCTTCTTCGAAATCCATTCGCGTGCAACTTGATCTACATCCATCGTCACTTTTTTCTCATCCAGCTGCGACTGTAGTTCGAACAGGAATTTATCGACCACATGCAGAACATGTTCCTCACCGAGACTATTGAATTGAATCACCGCATCCTGGCGGTTTCTGAATTCTGGTGTAAATATTTTCTTCAGCATCTCCATAGCATCTGTGGAGTGATCCTGTGTAACGAAACCCATACTGGCACGCTGACTTTCTGAGGCGCCGGCATTGGTTGTCATAATGATGATGACATTACGAAAATCAGATTGGCGACCATTATTATCGGTCAATTTTCCGTGATCCATGACCTGTAACAGTATATTGAACACATCCGGGTGTGCCTTCTCAATTTCATCGAGTAACAGAACGGCATGTGGATTTTTTACAACGGCTTCAGTCAGCAACCCGCCCTGGTCATAACCGACATAGCCAGGAGGCGCACCGATCAGGCGAGATACTGTATGTCGTTCCATATATTCCGACATATCAAAACGAATTAATTCGATACCGAGTTCACGCGCAAGCTGGCGGGATACTTCGGTCTTACCAACGCCTGTCGGACCGGTGAACAGGAAACTACCAATAGGTTGTTCCGGGTTATCCAGCCCCGAACGTGCCAGCTTAATGGCATCACCTAGCGTCGTAATGGCTTCATCTTGTCCAAAAATAGTCAATTTCAGATCACGCTCAAGATTCTTCAGCGTACTCTTGTCATTCGCCGAAACACTCTTTGGTGGAATACGTGCCATTTTCGCGATGACGGACTCAATTTCATGCACACCTATCGTCTTACGACGTTTGGAAACAGGCTTAAGTCGTTCACGAGCACCCGCCTCATCGATTACGTCAATCGCCTTATCGGGTTGATGACGATCGTGTATATAACGGGAAGAAAGCTCCACCGCTGTCTGTAGTGCTTTTGGCGTAAAACGTACATCGTGATGCTTTTCGAAATTCTCTTTCAGGCCTTTCAGAATATCGATAGTATCTGAGATATTGGGCTCAACCACATCAATCTTCTGGAAGCGGCGCGAAAGCGCTCTATCTTTTTCAAAGATTCCGCGATATTCCTGATAGGTTGTCGAGCCTATGCATTTCAGTTCACCCGAGGCCAGAACAGGCTTAATCAAATTTGAAGCATCCATAACACTACCGGATGTCGCGCCAGCACCAATAATGGTGTGAATTTCATCGATGAACAGCACCGCATGAGGTTCATTTTGTAAGTCGCTGATAACGCCTTTCAGCCGTTTTTCAAAATCACCACGGTATTTCGTGCCAGCGACTAATGCGCCGATATCCAGTGAATAGACGGTAGCTGATTTAAGAATATCTGGGACTTCGCCATCAACGATCATCTTCGCCAGACCTTCGGCGAGTGCAGTTTTACCGACACCAGCTTCACCAACAAACAATGGATTGTTTTTTCGGCGGCGACACAGGATCTGTGCAGTGCGCTCCATTTCGTGTTTGCGACCAATCAGAGGGTCAATTTTACCGAGTGATGCCTGCTCATTGAGGTTGGTTGTAAAACGAGCAAGAGGACTTGTTTGCGCTTGATCATCAGCGACTTCTTCATCTGATTCATCGCTCGAAGTATCGTTAAAACCCTCATCTTCCAATGCCAGACCGTGTGATATATAACTCACCACATCCAGGCGCGTGATTTCCTGCTTACTTAGCAGATATACAGCCTGGGAATCTTTTTCACCAAATAGTGCGACGAGTACATTGATGCCAGACACTTCATCTTTGCCCTGCGACTGTACATGAAATACCGCCCGTTGCAGCACACGTTGAAACCCCAGTGTGGGCTGAGTTTCCATCTTGTCAGGATCAGGCAGTAAAGGCGTGGTCTCTGCGATGAAGATCATCAGTTCTTTACGCAGCTCATCCATATCTGCACCACAGGAACCGCAGTACATCACCAGAAGAACGATTATCGATTAGTGCCAGTAGCAGATGCTCAAGCGTGATGAATTCGTGATTACGCTCATAGGCATCTCGAAATATATCGTTCAGCGATTCTTCCAGTTCCTTATTGAGCATAATCTTCTCTTATCAATAACTTACAACAATAATAGTAGCTAGATTCTAATTATCCAGCGTGGTCGATCAGGCTTGTTCCATCGTACATAGCAACGGATGATCATTCTGTTTTGCATAATCGTTCACCTGCGACATCTTGGTCTCTGCTATTTCTTTGGTGAATACGCCACAGATCCCCTTACCTCGAGTATGCACATGCAACATGATTTGTGTCGCTTGCTCACGGTTCATGCCAAAAAATGCTTCGAGTACATGCACCACAAACTCCATCGGCGTGTAATCGTCATTATTCAGCACCACTTGATACATCGGCGGTGGTTTTAGCTTGGGACGCGCTACTTCGGTAACTACCCCAGTATCGCCGTCTTCATTCTGATTATCTTTATCGCTCA
>CALODD010000121.1:0-19696 GCA_942491945.1 uncultured Gammaproteobacteria bacterium
GTACTTCTTTTCCGAGAGATCGTCACACTTCCTGTATTTCAACACAGTACTTACCCCAAGCAATACCTAGCTCATAGATTTTGCCCACTTTGAGGACGAAACGCACAGTACTCGCATCAACAATCTCATTGCCAATAATAAACCCCGAGTTGTAGAGACCGCGAAAAAGTAGATCCACGTCTTGATGTGAAGAGCGCGTTGGCGCAAATCTGCGCTTGCCTCAAGAATCAGATATTTTTTTGACGTCTGTAGTCAAATCAGAATATACCTACCGCCATCCCACCATTGCCTCTAATTCAAGTACAGCCATATGATTCCGAATATATCTAGCCAAGGTCTGAGAAAATAGGCGTCATCAATGGTACTGTCACAGTCTCAGCAGCACCAAATTGGCGCTTCAGCACTGTAAATATCTAGCCCAGGTTCATATTCCAAGACATGGTGCATATACTCATCAAAAGGTAAACCACCCGACTTTGACCGGATGAGTCTAGGGCGGTAACTACCAGTGGTGTGCTAAAAAAAGCCATCTCGCAGGTTACGCCTATCCAGGATGTTCAACATATTCTCGTTGTCTCCCCGACCAGACAAGGCGCACAGAGCGTTTGGCAATTCCGTCAAAGAAGAGCAACGCCGTATGGTCGAATTTGAGGGGGCACCCACAGGACGGCGTTATACCATGTACACGGTACACCGGGTACAGTAGCGCCTTGTCCTTGTGGGAAATAGTCATTTTGGCGAGTGGTATTTTATTATTGAGAACATTCAGATATCTGCATTATTCAGAAAAGTCGCCGAGCACGTGGCCGGAGCGTAGTCGTTGCGGCAAGTGCCGGTATGAATCTGCGCCTACATTACAGATCTTCCAGCTGAGCACTAAAAACCGAGCTCGAGAAAAATCGAAGTGATTCTGTTTATTTATTGGCTGACTGCATCGACGACCTGCCACATTTACCGACTTAGGTGTACACCTGCCGGTTATCAATGCATCAACCTAATTATCCAACGCCTGTAGGTGAAATCACATTGTTCAACTCAAGATGCATCTCTCGGTAGCACCTAAAAGCACCACATTTTCTCTGCAGGCAGTACTGGCACTACAAAAGACAAAGGCTGCATTATCAACCTTGTGGATATCCATGTTGACGTCCATCGAAAAGAGTATAGTAGCCACCACCCAAAAGCCTGTAGGCGCGGAATCTGGTTCTGAGACGTCAACGGCGTAATCGGCGCGATTATGCGGCCCGAAGAGCGCTGCAGAGCAACAGGAAAATTGTCTCGTCCGGGGAAGAGCGCAGCCAAAGCTGTGTTGCTCCCGTCTCGCGATGCCTCTAAATACCAAGGCTGCCGGGTAGATATGGTCGCCTGCTAAATATCTAGATATCGACACGGCGGACGACCAGATTTCAGTCTATTACCAACGCCATCCACGCTGTGGCGGGTGGGTGCTTCCCAGTGCCAGGATAGGGCAGGGGGTTCGAGCAGGCTGCTTGCCGCGGCTGCAGGCTCCGGCAGGTTCTGTCCGTGAAATTCGGCACAGACTGCGGCGGTACCTGGGGATATGCTGGCGCCAACATTCACCGACCTTGTGCGAGTACGCAGGAGCAGGCCGCACTGCTTGCAAGCGGCTGCGTCCGTGGCCGAGATTCTGCAGGTGCTTGCTCAGCAACTTCGGCGACCGGCCGACTTCCGGCTTTCTTCAACTGGCGCTTCAACAGACCTCTACCCGACTCTCTGCGCTTCTCTGCCTGACTTTGCTCATCGGCAGCAGAAGCGGAGACTCACCAGCTTCGGCCAGCCGCACTTGCTCAGCAGCCACAACTGCAGTTCTCGCCACAGTTCGCTCTATTTCAACCTGAGCATCTGGAGCTGACTCTACATTCGTTTCGGCAGGCTCGCATCACCACCAGAAAGACAATTACTGTACGCGACAATAAAAGTCCAGCTTAACTCCGCGAGCTTTCTTTCTTCACACCGGCGGTCATATTCGCCTTTCAGTGATCAGGGAGCAGTAGCAACGGAGGCCCGCCTTAGCGCGGGAGTTGGTTTGGCTTCACCAGGCGACGCTCAAATTTAGGCGTAGTCGCAACTGCGGCTGCTCTTGCTGCTTTTTCTACTTGCCTCTTTTTGCTAGCTTTTCTTGTTACTGCCTTTTCTTGTCACAGCTCTTATCGTAGCTTCTTTAGCTGCGGCTCATAACAGCTTTACGCCTTTTCTTGCTGGCTTTTTTGCCGCTTTTGTAACAGCGGGCTTATCTTCAGTTTCGTTCGCTTGCCGCGGTGCCCTTGCTTAAAGCGATGTAGACTTATCACTATCACCGGGCGATATCCGACAAACGTGATGTGACACGTTTAGGATAGCGTTGAATCGAATTAAGCAAGGAGTTGCTGCCATGGCAGACGAAGACAAAAAGCCTGAAACTGAAGATAAGCCAGCCGCTGTTACAAAAAAGAAAGCGAGCAAAAAGAAAGCCAGCAAGAAAAAGGCGGCTAAAAAGAAAGCTGTTACTAAAAAGGCCGCAACTAAGAAAGCTACGACTAAGAAGGCTGTGACTAAGAAAAAGGCAGTAACCAAGAAAAAAGCTAGCAAAAAGAAGGCAAGTAAGAAAAAAGCAGCAAAAAAGGCAGCCACAGTTGCGACTACGCCTAAATTTGAAGCATCGCCTGAGGTGGCTAAGCCAGCTCCCGCTCCAGTAAAGGCTGAACCAGAGAAAGCCTCCGTTGCTACTCTTGCTCCAACTGCCGGTACAAAGCAGGAAAAA
Source organism: uncultured Gammaproteobacteria bacterium (assembly GCA_942491945.1). Classification (GTDB taxonomy): domain Bacteria; phylum Pseudomonadota; class Gammaproteobacteria; order JAJDYQ01; family JAJDYQ01; genus JAJDYQ01. The sequence continues at coordinate 2,762 of CALODD010000121.1, forward strand.
GTCACTGAGAAACTGAAAGACATGGGTGTGATGCGTGATGCTGATACCCCGCCACCGATTGTGAAGAAAGAAAGCTCACTGAATATTAAGCTGGACTTTATTGTTGTCGCGCTAGTAATTGTCTTTCTGGTGGTATTTCTGGCCGTTTTTGGTGATGAGCCTGCAGAAGGTACGAATGTAGAGTCAGCTCCAGATGCTCAGGTTGAAATAGAGCAGACTGTAACTGAGGGCGATGTAGAAGCTGCAGTTAGTGAAGCTGCTGAAACAAGTGCGGCTGAAGCCGAAGCTGGTGAATCCTCCGCTTCTGCTGCCGATGAAGCTAAAGTCAGGCAGAGAGAAGCAGAGAGTCAGATAGAAGGTCTGGCAACCGATGTTGAAGCGCCAGTTGAGAAAGCCGGAGATCAGCCGGTCGCCGAAGTTACTGAGCAAGCACCTGCAGAATCTCAGCCTGAGGTTGAAACTGTTCAGCCGGCTACAGAAGCAGTGCAGCCTGCTCCTGCGTATAATCCATCACCTAAGGTCGGTGAATATTATTATCCAGCACCAGCATATCCCCAGGTACCGCCGCAGTCTGTGCCAGGTACAGTTGCTGGACAGAACCTGCCGGAGCCTGCAGCGCCGGCCATGGTGCCTGCGCCGCCAGAAGGTATGGAGCCTGAGCCAACGGCAGTTCCTGAGTATTATCAGCAACAGCCTGCTCAGAACCCTGCGGTGAATCAGCAGCAGCCACCTCGTGGGTATGCACCCTATCCACAGCAAGGGCCTTACCCGCCACAGCGTGGATGGCGTTGGTAATAGACTGAAATCTGGTCGTCTGCCAGGGCCTGCGTATCGATATCTAGATATTTAGCAGGCGACCACCGTCTACCGGCAGCATGTGCCCGGTGACATAAGGGGCATCGCGAAACAGGAATAACACAGCTTTGGCGATGTCCTGCGCTTCTCCCGGACGTTGTAGGGCGGTGCGAGATACAATTTCCTGTTGCTCTGCAGCGCTCTTGCCTTCATCGGGCCACATAATCGCGCCCGGTCCCACGCCGTTGACGCGGATCTCAGGGCCAAGTTCACGCGCCAGGCTTTTAGTGAGCGCAAGCAGGCCTGATTTGGCAATACTGTAAACCGTATGTTCTTTCATTGGACGTTCAGCATGGATATCCACAAGGTTGATAATGCAGCCTTTGGTCTTTTGTAGTGCGGGTATTGCTGCCTGCGAAAGAAATAATGGTGCTTTTAGATTGCTACCGAGAAGGTCATCCCAGTTGGATAATGTAATTTCACCTACAGGCGTTGGATAGTAGGTTGATGCATTATTAACCAGCAGGTCGAGCTGTCCGTAATGCGCAAGTGTCTGGTCGATTAGATGTGGCAGGTCGTCGATATTCAGCAAGTCGGCTTCCAATAAATAAACAGAATCACTTCGATTACTCTCGAGCTCGGTTTTTAGTGCTTCAGCTTCTTTACTGGAAGATCTGTAATGTAGGCACAGATTCATACCGGCTGCATGAAGTGTTCTGGCGATTTCAGCTCCGATACGACGCGATGCGCCGGTAATAAGAGCGACTTTTTCTGAGATGTCTGGATGTTGCGATGGCATACTGCGTCCTGAGGGATGTTCTCAATAATAAAATACCACTCGCCGGTGGCTATTTTCCCACAGGACAAGGCATACTGAACGCAGTGTACTGTGGTACATGAGTGAAGTATAACGCCGTCCTGTGGGAAAATAGTCCCGGCCTGTCGGGTTGCCCCTCAAATTCGACCATACGGCGTTGCTCTTCGCTTATTTGGAATTACCAAACTGTGCTCTGTGCGCCTTGTCTGGTCGAATTTGAGAGGCAACGAGAGGCTTTATGATTGAGAACATCCCCTGGATAAGGCGTAACTATACTGAGTTCCGATGGCTTTTTTTAGCACACCACTGAGCGAATTACCGCCCCTAGATGATGACGCTGCGGGGCACGCGGCTAATGTGCTTGATTCTCTGCAGGTTCTCATCCGGTCAAAGTCGGGTGGTTTTTTGCCTTTTGATGAGTATATGCACCATGTCTTATATGAACCTGGGCTAGGCTATTACAGTGCTGGTAGCGCCAAGTTTGGTGCTGCTGGGGATTTTGTGACGGCACCATTGATGACGCCTTTATTTTCTCAGACCTTGGCTAAATATATTCAGAATCATATGGCTGAAGGAGACAGCGTACTTGAATTAGGGGCGGGCAATGGTCGGATGGCGGTAGATATTCTGTTGTTACTACAGGCCGAACGTGCGCTGCCCGAAAAATATCTGATTCTTGAAGCAAGCGCGGATTTGCGCCAACGCCAGCAGCAATACATCAAGACCTGTCTTGATGAATCTACTTTTTCGCGAGTGCAGTGGCTGGGTACCTTGCCTGAATCTACGAGCTTTCGAGGGTTTATTATTGGCAATGAAGTTATTGATGCAATGCCGGTAAAGCGTTTCGTCCTCAAAGGTGGGCAAATCTATGAGCTAGGTATTGCTTGGGAGCAAGACGGTCTGTGTTTGAAAATACAGGAAGTTGATGACGATCTCTCGGAAAGTATTAGTGCCAGGCTGCTTGTCGATGTTTCAAAGTATCCAGAGGATTACATTTCAGAAATAAATTTGCTGTTGCCGGCATGGATTGAAGGTCTGGCTAACTGTATGCAGCAAGGTCAGATTCTGATGCTCGATTATGGTTATGAGCGATCTGAGTTTTACCAGGCTGACCGTACCCAGGGGACGATACGTGGGTATTATCGGCATTATGCTGTTGATGATGCACTTCAGTATCCAGGGTTAATGGATTTGACCGCTTGGGTCGATTTTACTGCGGTAGCGGAAGGCGCGCAGAATGCTGGTCTGGACGTGGCTGGTTATACTACTCAAGCTAATTTTCTGGTTGATAGTGGCTTGTTGATGCTGGCGGATTCCGGGCTGGGGGAACAGACGACTACAGAGTATCTTTCTCAGGTGGAACAAATTAAGCGACTTCTGGAACCGGGTGAGATGGGGGAGTCTGTGAAAGTGATTGCCTTAACAAAATCTCGAGATGTCGAAAATGGCTTTTCCCGGGATATGCGGTATCGATTGTAGTCGATACCTAGTCCTCGACGTCATCGATATCAATCTGGCCACTCATTCTGCGCCAGATGTGAGACCAGGACATGCCAATCGCAAGAACTGCGCTCAGTACCAGTAATATGATCCAGTTCATGACTGTGACATTGTCTGCGGCCAGAAGTCCTGTATCAATTAGTAGCCAGATGAATGCAGCAAAAAACGCCGTTGCTAGAACCAAACCAATTGGCCCCAGAGAATTCCAGGCAGCATTTAAGTAGACAATCCAGCCGATCAGGAGAACGATGCCTGCAAAGACGCTCACTGCGCCGAGACTTTCTGGGAGATGGATTAAAACCCAATGAGTGTAGGAATAAGTCGATGGGTTATAAGTTGCCATGACGAGTATCAGGGCAAAGATGAAACGGATGAAAATGTTCGACCAGGAGAAGGCTTTTGTTGGCATAACGGTTTGCTTTAGATATTACTGATAAGCTGATGATACCGAATAATTTATTAGAATTTTGTATCGAAATGGCCATTTCAACAAAATTTAACGTTTTTTTTACGATTAAACGGTTCCGATTGGCTTTCATGTCGGCTATGCTTACTTCGTCAAGTTCTTAACAAATTAAATAAAGGGAAGCTCAGAGATGAAATTTTTCAGTTTTTCAAAAATTCTTTTAGCAGCGTTGCCGCTGATGGTTGCCTTGGGCATGATGCCTTCTGTGGCTTCTGCACATGATCCAGGTTTTGTTCACAATGCTACTGGTAACTTCACCAAGGCTGGTAGTGGCTGTCTACATACGACTCGTTGGAAGTCTTCCATGGGCGAATGTGGGGCACCAAAGATGATGGTTGGTGATACTGATGGTGATGGTGTCAATGACGACAAAGACAAGTGTCCTGGAACGCCTAAAGGTGTGGCAGTTGATAAAGACGGTTGTGGTATCGATTCTGACGGCGACGGCGTCGCTGACTACGAAGACCAGTGTCCTGGAACTCCTCGTGGTAACTGGGTAGATACTCGTGGTTGTGAGAAAATCTCTAAAATCACTGTTGGTGACGTGAACTTTGATTTTGATCGCGCTACCTTGAAGGATTCTGCTACAGCGATCCTTAATGACGCAGCTGCAAAGATTAATCGTAATGCAAGCGCTGTTAAGGCAGTTAACGTAACTGGCTACACTGATAGCACAGGCCCAGCAGCGTACAACCAGAAGCTGTCTGAGCGTCGTGCAAATACTGTTAAGTCTTACCTTGAAGGTAAAGGCGTAAACGGTGTGACTGCAACAGGCGCAGGCGAGGCTAACCCAATTGGTGATAACAAGACTCGTGAGGGTCGTGCAATGAACCGTCGTGTAGAAATCGACGTAAATATGTAAATCACAGGGTTTTCCTGAAATTAAAAACGGCGGCCATTTGGTCGCCGTTTTTTTTGTATCTTATAATATGTAGTAACGCAGTATATTTTTTAGTCTATGACATTACTCGGTTTTTAAAGTGGGCAAACAAAAAAAGAAACTAAAGAAAAAAACTGACGATGATCTAGTTATCCTATCTTCGGCCGAGCGCTGGATCAAGCGAGCAGAATTAACCGAAGAGGTAATTTTAGGTTTGATTGTTGCGGTAGCGACGCTGTTATTCACAACAGATTTAAACAGTCATTTCACGTTGCCCAAAATAACGGTTACTTCCTTTCTTGTTATTGGAATGCTGATTCCATTGTTAATACGAGTTCGTTTAAAGGCCTGCTATCAGTATTCAGGTTTAATTCCTGTTGCCTTGGGGGGGCTGAGTATCTGGTGGTTAGTGGCAAGTACTCAGGCGATGCATGTGCAGACCGCGCTAGAAGGGCAGTATGGTCGTTATAACGCGCTCTATACCAACTTGATGTTGGTAACGTTGTTTTTCGCTGTGATGAATATGCGATTGACTACGAAACGCCTTAAGCGAATTGTGTTAACTGGCCTTGTAATTTTGATGCCTGTTTGTTTGTATGGGTTTGTCCAGTATCTGGGTCTTGATACTGTCTTTAAATCCGGATTTGGAGCAAGGCCTCCATCCAGTGTTGGTAATCCTGTTGCGCTCGCAACAGTACTATTATTGTATTTACCTTTTGCGATTATGATTGCTAGCTACCCGGGTAAGCTGCAGCAGCGGCTTAGTTATTTACTCATAGCGCTTATCTTGATCATTACGGTATTACTTACGGGTAGTCGCGGACCGTGGGCGGGATTAGTTATTTCAGTTGTTATTATGGCTGTATTGAGCCTTTTTCTGACTCGCGATATTAATGTATTGCTGACACGAAAGAATGTAATTATTGCCTTTGTTTGTTTGCTGTTGATCGGTTTTGTACTTAGCCTGGAAGGCGTTCGTTCCAGGTTTTCACTAGGTGCCGGATTTGATATCAGATTGATGTACTATCTGGTATCACTGGATATCATCAAGGATAGTCCATTATTTGGTTTTGGCTTTGAATCGTTTCGCCTGATCTATCCTGAGTATCGTCCTGAGCATGACTGGCAAATTGTAAAAGATACAACGCCGACCATGATCCATAACGATTATCTGCAATTATCCGCAGATAATGGGCTACCAGCATTGTTGTTCTATACATTGCTTCTAGGTGGTCTGTTATGGGGGTTATTCCAGTTATTCAGAAGTAAGGCTGGTGACAAACGTATATTGATTGCTATGTTGGCTACGATACTTGGGTATTTAGCTCAGGCTAACTTTGGTTGGCTGGAGGCAGGGTCATCCATTATTTACTGGCTTGTTCTTGGGTTATGTGCGGGATACCTGATATCACATCAACCAAAGTCGAACTCAGAAGCTACCAATACGCAGGGCTATGTCGTGACTGGTATCGCGATAGTCGGGGTTCTCTTTAGTTTGTATTATGGCTTGCTGATGTCAGGCAAGGTTGTAACCGACTACTCACTGCGTAAAGCACAACAGAATGTATACGCGAATTTTGCTCTATCAAAGAGCCATATAGATGAGATTGCTGCCTCTCGCCATGATAATTTCTATTATCAGGATCAGCTTGGCTTGTTGTATATGAAAAGAACAATTCGTAGTGGTGGTAAAGAAAATTATGAAAAGGCCAGAGAGTATCTATTCCGTTCAGCCGAGTTAAACCCCTTTGATGCTTATGTCCGAATTCATATCATGGAGAACGATATGATTGCGATGAGAAAACGTATAATTTCTCGGCCATCACAAGAAGCTATTCAAGCTGCGAAGGAAGCGGTGGAAATTGATCCAAATAACCCCTCAACACATCGCGTGGCAGCTAGTATTTATGGTCTAAATCGTCAACAAGCTGAACGGATTAAGCATTTGAAACGTATGAAAGAATTAAAAGAGTTTGACTGGAAAGGGGTGGATGAGCGTGGAAGCTTATTTAGCGGTGCCCATAAATGACAAACCGCCATAAAGGCGGTTTGCCGACAATATTGCTAAGTATCATTAATCTGTCGATTGTTCACCAGCAACATTTACACCACCGTAAGGCATAGTGCGAGCATCGACATCCGCGTCGGCCATAGAGCCGCTGTTTTCATTGAGTCCGACTGAACGTGCAACTAGCGCAACAATTATAGTAAAAAGGACTAGCAGGCTTAAAACCCAGATAAATACTCGTGAGAAATCATCTTGTTCGCTCATTGATATAGCCTCGTACATGTTTAAAATCGGGCGCGAGTATAACGAAAAGTCGACTGGAAAGCAGCGAAAATGGCGATTTGAAGTGGTATGCTACGCTCGCATTAAAATAAATCCTAGAAGCGTTCGTAGCTCAGCTGGACAGAGTGTAGGCCTTCGAAGCTAAAAGTTACCGCAAAATAGGATGTTGAGGCTAACAGTCAGAAATTAGGTAAAATCATACAATGCGCTCGTAGCTCAGTTGGATAGAGTGTCGGCCTCCGAAGCAAAGTCATCGCGAAATAGGGCGCTGAGGCTAAAAGTCAGAAATCAGGTAAAATCACACAATGCGCTCGTAGCTCAGTTGGATAGAGTACAGGCCTCCGAAGCCTGGGGTCGTGGGTTCGACTCCCGCCGAGCGCGCCAAGTATTTCTAGCTTCTACGTATCTTTATATTGTACTAAAGTTATAGTGAAGGTGATAATTGGCTCGTTTCCTTTACGTAGTTACTGAAATCTATATGTCAAGCACGATAATCAATATTGGCGGGGCTGCAGAACCATTCTACATGTTGGGGTTGGATGGTGATATTCTGTTTGCATTAGAGCAAGAAGGCATACGAATCAAGGGCTATATTGCAAAGAGACCGAGTTCTGTCAGTATGAATTATATTGGTGATGACTTTGAGGCGCTGTCTGTAATAGGTCGTTCGTCCAACCTTATAAATAGCATTGACCAGCCTACTACGAGGAAGTCACTTGCTAAATTGTATGAAGATCATAACTTCCTAGCATTTGTCTCAAGTAATGCAAATATCAGTCGATCTGCAACTTATGGCAAAGCTACAATTGTTCAGCAAGAAACGTTTATTTCGGATATGGTGAAAATTGGTGATTTTGTGAAAATTAATGTAGGCGTTCATATTCACCATGACTGCACTATTGATTCATACGTGACGATTGCACCTAATGCAGCACTCATGGGGGGTGTAAGAGTTCATTCTATGTCTTATATAGGCGCAGGGGCGCAAATTCGCCAAAATGTAAAAATCGGGAAAAACTGTATGATAGGCATGGGGTCTATAGTCGTTGAGGATATACCGGACAATTCCATTGCATATGGAGTCCCATGCAAGGTTATAAAAGAACAAACGGTAAATTATTAAGTCTGTAATAGGTTACTAATATTCTGGGGTGAATTAACCTTTGCGTTTAAATAGTCGCTAAAGTAAGATCGTGCGCTTTTTTAGTGGCTTAGGGGTATTTCAAATGGTGTCGGTGAGTAAGATGCCGTGGTATCGCCCGGAATTAGCCGGAAATGAGGAGAAATACATCCATGATGTACTCGAAAGTGGGTATATTAACGATGGCAATGTTACACGGGAATTTGAGCGGCAAATAGCTAATCATGTAGGCACCCAATATGCCGTGGCAGTTACCAGTGGCACATCTGCAATCACCCTGGCTTTGATGGCTTGCGGCATTGGCCATGGGGATAACGTGATTGTTCCTGACCTAACATTTATCGCAACCGCGAATGCGGTTAGATTAACCGGAGCGTCGGTAAAGCTGGCGGATGTTGATCGCCATAGATTAACTATTGACTGCAATACAGTCGCCGAACTTATAGATTCAAAAACCAGAGCGATCGTCCCCGTAGACGTAAATGGGCGAGGTTGTGATTATACGGAGCTCGAAAAACTGTGTAGTCAGCATGACCTAAAACTTATTTGTGACTCAGCCGAAGCCCTGGGTTCAAAATGGAAAAGCCGTTTCCTTGGGACATACGGGAATGCAGGATGCTTCTCATTCTCCGCAAATAAAACCATTTCCTGCGGCCAGGGGGGTATGATTGTTACAAATGACCAGACAGTCCATGAAAGATTACTTGAGCTCAAAGATCAGGGTAGACGAGCGCAAGGCAGTGGTGGAGATGACCAGCATCCGGTCCTGGGATTTAATTTCAAGCTCACGAATTTACAGGCCGCAGTGGGATTGGCCCAATTGGAAAAGTGTGACGAGCGTCTGCATAACGCAAAAACACGAGACCGTCTTTACAAGGAACTCTTAAATGACATCCCCGACATCACCTTTCCTGATACTGAGGATGGCGAGATTTTGCAATGGACAGATATTCTAAGTCCGAAAAGAGATTTAATATGTGAGACGCTTTCCAATGAAAACATAGATTACCGGAAGTTTTGGTTCCCACTGAATCAGCAAGCGCCATACAAAGACAGCGACGATAAATATGCAAATTCCATTAGTGTTTCCAAAGATGGCGTATGGTTACCATCTTATTTTTCTATTACGACAGACGAAATCGAGCAAGTAGCAAAAACAGTTCGATCTGTTCTGCAATAATCACAGGTATACGGTATGAGCTTGGATAGCGACAACACGGCTTTATATAAGCGGGCAGTCCCACCTCATGAAACGCAAGTATTTTTTCCCAAGAAATCTAAATTTGCTGTTGTCATACCCGTATGGAATGAAGGAGAACGGTTAGCGAACCAATTACAAAAAATGCAAGCTTGTCTTGATACTTGCGACATTATTATCTCAGACAAACCGAGCACAGATGGTTCAACAGATCCTGGCAAGCTTAAAAGCAAGAATGTCCGCGCCTTAATCAAACTGGTAAATGATGGCGGACTGAGCAGTTCACTCAGATGTGCTTTTGATTATGCATTAAAGGAAGGTTATGAAGGCGTCATTATGATGGACGGTAATGACAAGGATGACCCTGCCGCTATTTCTGAATTTTCAACTCAATTGAGTAAAGGACTAGATTTTGTACAGGGGTCAAGATATTGTCCTGGCGGCAAGGCAGTTAACACGCCGTTGAGCAGACACCTGCTCATAAAGTTGATCCACGCGCCGTTATTCAGCTTAATCTGCAGGCAACGCTATACAGACACAACAAATGGTTTCCGTGGGTATTCCAGCAGATTCTTAAATGATGAAAAAGTTGCCGTATTTCGTGATGACTTTATTGAGTATGAACTACCTTATTATCTTTCATGGGCGGCTCCCCACAGAAAATTTAAAATCACAGAAATTCCGGTAACCCGAGCCTATCCAGAAAGCGGACCCACCCCAACAAAAATCACTTTATTCCGCGGCAACTGGAAAATGCTAAAGCCCATTCTTTACCTTCTATTTAGACGCTATTAATTAGTATGAACAAGCCCCTTTCATACACATATTTACTGTTAGGTTTATTATGCGGATTTGGAGTCTGGCTTGCTTCTGTACCCAATGGCATTGTATCAAATGACCAGTTATACAATATAGCTTCAGGTTTCAACCTTGCAGAACATGCTACGGCAATCGATGAATTTCGGAACCAGTCAGAAACAGCATGCGTGGGCAATATACAATGTATCAAGAATCAGATAGTACTATCGTCAGAAATGCCGATGAATTATCCAATTGCTGGCACTGTTGGCATTATCTCTGCTTCAAATGGCATACAAGATAACTACACGCTATTCGCCCTGGAAACTTCAAGACTTTCAATTATTCTAGGTTTCTTAGTTGCAGTTGTGGCATTTCTTGCATTATCGGCGTTTTTACAAGTCAAAGAACGAAGCTTACTGGGTCTAGCATTTTTAACCGGTTACACCCTTACTTTGGCCGGGGGAGTAAAAGGTTCCGCAACAAATCTGATGGCACTATCAAAAATGGAGTATATCGTAATATTGTTAACTATTATTACGATTACCGCTTTACTCCTGCGAGCATTTGGCAACCGGCTAAATAAACTGTCAGATAGAGACATTTTCATCGCAATAGCTGCAGTTGTATTCCTTGGCATAGCCTCTATATTATATGCCTACAAATGGCTAAATTTGTTAGCACTAATTTTTACAATACCAGCAGTAACTATATTATTTACTCGTAGTGGTTATTCGCCACTTATTTCCTTTATTGTAACCATAGGTATAGTCATATCTATCTCCTCGTATTACTTCCTGCATCCGGTTATGGGGCATGTCCCTAGAAGCAACGGCTTTCTTGTCGCCATACCACTAATCATGCTCATTATTACGAGACCCGATAAACTGTGGGCTCTATTATTGATATTGCTCTTACCATTTCATGTCTCATCCGCAGCAATGATTATCGTCATGCTTCTATTAACCGAAATATGGATGCTTATAATTCAAAGAGGGGAAAAGAAAAGCCTGCTCATATTCGCCCTGCTTTCAGTTTCATTGTATTTGTATACAAAGTTTGCTTTTACTGGCTTAACCAAAAATGCAATAGTTCTGTCGGATATCCTGCCTGAGTTCGCTAGCATTCATTTCCTGGCCGCATTAGCACTGAGTTTATTTCTGGCCTATGCAGGTACAATAATTGCTTTGAACTATACAAATCGGCAAGGTACTGCCCGCAGTCTGATTCTTATTGCAGGCGTATTTTTACAACATCAGATCAGCAACCTTTTCAGTGCTACCAGCATGTTCGAACCTGGCTATTACGTCATCACTAGATCATTCGTTTACACAGCACCCGCGATCTTAACCGCTGCGATACTAGTCATTCTCGTCGAGGTCAGTAAAACACAGAAAGAGCATGTTGACGCTTACTCACCAGGATCACCAAATACCAATATGCTCCTGATATTTGTGGTCTTGATTTTCGGGGTCTGGAGCCCTCATGATTACGGCAATAACAAATCCATTGGCGAAAGTCTCACGTATGGCATGACAACCCTGGTGAACCCTGAAAAACTGGAGCTAGCCAAGAACATAATACGTTATGATAACGAATATGTGCTGCCCGTAGGTGAAGATACTGCCACAGACTCATTAAAATTCATTTCCTATACCAAGCTACGATTCAAGCTTCGTGATGGAACCATAAATGATTCTCCAGTTACGTATCAGCTCATTAACAATAATCTAAATAATTAATTTTTCTTCCCAATAACCTCTATACATGTAAGGACTGTAGTTTTATGAGCCAGTTACCAGATAGCCATACAGACAAAAACGTATGCATTATTGGCCTTGGATATGTCGGACTCACATTAGCTGTAACAATGGCTGAAGTCGGGTTTCATGTTATTGGGGTTGAAAAAAGAAAAGATGTTGTGGAGTTATTAAGGAATGGCAAGTCACATTTCCATGAGCCTAATATTAATGAATTATTAATGCGAGTAATAAACCTGGGACGCCTCGAAATCACTGATGAAGTTCCAGCAGACAACAGCGCGAGCACATTCATAATTACCGTAGGAACTCCATTAAATGATGATGGCCAGGTAAGACTCGATATGATCCAAAATGCCGCTCAGCAAGTCGCCAATCACATGAAACAGGATTCCCTCGTTATCATGAGATCCACTGTAAAATTAGGTGTTACTCAGAACCTGGTAGTCCCAATACTTCAATCTTCTGGTAAGTCATTTGGTGTCGCATTTTGCCCTGAAAGAACAATTGAAGGACAGGCTCTTCAGGAATTAAGAAGGTTGCCACAAATCGTTGGAGGACAAGATAATAAAACAAGTGTGCGCGCTGCACAGATATTTCAGTTTTTAACCCCAACCGTTGTTCGTGTGAACTCGATAGAAACTGCCGAGATGATCAAGCTAATTGATAACATACAGCGCGATGTTCTTTTTGGATTTTCAAATGAAGTGGCTCGTATCTGTGATTTAACTGGCGTATCTGCGGCAGAAGTTATCAGTGCTGGTAAGCTTGGATACCCGAGAACAAACCTGTTCAACCCGGGTCCTGTTGGTGGGCCATGTTTATCCAAAGACCCTTACATCATGCTCGAAGGTCTCTCAGAAATCGATAGCGATGCAGAAATTATTCGGGCTGCACGACATGCAAATGAACAGCTCATGGTTAATGTCACTAACTATATACAGCATATAACTGAAACTTTTTCTTTTTCATCAAATATCATAATTACGCTAATGGGTATCGCTTTTAAGGGAAGGCCGGCTACAGACGATTTACGGGGTACTACGGCATTACCTATTTTTGAGCAATTGAAAAGCAAGTTTCCAGATGCTGACTTTCGCGGATACGATCCAGTAGTTGCAGATTCGGAGATAGCTGAGTTTGGCGTACAGCCCTGTGAAACACTTGATGAGGCATTCTCTAAATCAAACCTCTGCATTATTTTAAATAACCACATTGAATTCGAAAAAATGCAAATCAATTTGCTTGCAAATAATATGGCACGACCCGGATTTATCTATGATTTATGGAATAACTTTAATGCTCTTGATCTCATGCTGCCAGATGGTATTGGGTACGCTTCAGTAGGATCTCATTGCGACTGTGTTCTGCCGAAATAATGATGCCTTACCGTAACTGTAACTGTAAGCCTCCGTTATGAATCAAAATTCGCAAAATAGCCCTCAGAACGAGCCGATCACAATTACCAGCCGTGAAACTGTCTTCCACACTCCATGGTTCTATATCGAGGCACGGGGAATTAGCTGTTGCGAAACTAATCCACCACATTACGTTGTATGCGGTCATGACTACGTATGCGCGATCCCCATTACAACCGATGGCAATATTATTCTAGTCAGACAATATAGACCTGCTATTGATGACTATGTACTCGAATTACCCAGTGGAACAGTTGAACATAGTATGAATCCCGACGATGCCATTCTCCACGAGATACGAGAAGAAACAGGCTGGCGTGCTACCAGTCTGGAGAGATTAGGTATCTTGCAACCAGATGTCGGTAGACTGGATATTAGGCAACACGTTTATTTCTGCCAAGTCGAACCTGATAAAGATCGACTATTTCCTGATGAAGGTGAAATTGATTTAACGTCAGTTTCCATGCCCGTCAATGAATACATGGAGATTGCAGGCGAAAGGCCTGACTGTATTCACGCACTAAATTTAGCTGCATTATTCATGGCGATAAAACACGGCAAGCTTTCTATTTGAATTTACATATTTTGAAGGTTATCAATTATGTCAAAAAATTATCTAGTAACAGGTGGAACAGGGTTTATTGGTGCCGCCATTGTAAAACGCCTATTGGATAGAGGTGATAATGTACGAGTGCTCGATAATAATTCCAGAGGTGCAGAAAGACGCCTAAGTGGTGTTATCAATGATGTGGACATTAGAGTTGGTGACATTAGAGACTTTGATCTTGTCAATGAGGCAGTACACGGCATTGATTGCGTTTTACATCTTGCATATGTAAACGGAACCAAGTTTTTCTACGAAAAGCCCGAGCTTGTTTTAGATGTTGGCGTCAAGGGTATGATCAATGTTCTTGACGCATGCAAAAACCATGATGTTTCTGAACTAGTCCTTGCTTCCAGTTCTGAGGTATACCAAACACCGCCGAGTGTACCAACTAAGGAAGATGTGCCAATGTCAGTTCCTGACCCGTTAAACCCAAGATATTCGTATGGGGGTGGAAAAATAATATCCGAATTGATGACACTAAATTATGGCCGTGATGCTTTTGACAGAACTATAATATTCAGACCACACAATGTATATGGCCCTGATATGGGGTTTGAGCATGTAATCCCTGAGTTTTCCGTACGCATGAGGGACTTAAAAAATTCTTCTGAACCCTATGTATTCCAAATTCAGGGGGATGGTAGTGTTACTCGCTCTTTTATCTATATAGATGATTTCTGTGATGGTATAGAAACCATGCTTGATAGTGGTCATCATATGCAAATATATAATATCGGCACTGAAGACGAGATAACTATCAAAGAGTTAGCTAACTACGTAGCTGATTATTTTGATGTTTCGATAACTCTATCATCAAACGACTTACCAGCTGGAGGAACCAATCGTCGTTGTCCTGATATTGCAAAATTACAGGCACTTGGTTTTCTACCGAGCACCAGTGTGAAAGAAGGACTTGCACAAACTATCCCATGGTATGTTAATAATTAAGACCTTGGAAATACCTAGGTCATATACTTATAGTGTGAATAATATGGAACATGAAAAAAAATTATCTGCTGGCACAGGATCAAGTATTACCGTAAACACCTGCCAAGTCTGCGAAAATAGTGATTTAAAGTCAGCCTTATTTCTTGGTTATTTACCCCCGGTCAACCAGATGCGGTTTATTGGGGATCAACCACACGAGCAACCATCTTATCCAGCCGAAATGCTCTATTGCCCTGAATGTGAACTAGTTCAAATTGGATGCATTGTTGACCCTCAAATACTGTTCCCCGCCGATTATCCGTACACGAGCGGGACAACTAGGATTTTACATCAGAATTTCACTGATTTATCAGAAGAAAGTAGAAGTCTACTAGAGCTAACTCAGGATGATCTGGTAATTGATGTTGGATCTAATGACGGAACTCTTTTGTCTAAATTTCAGGGTAAAACTAAAGTGCTTGGCATAGAGCCGACTGATGCGGGAAAACTAGCTATTGATAAAGGCATTGAAACGATTACAGCGTACTTTACTCCTCAGGTCGCAACAGATGTTCAGCAAGGACATGGAGCCGCCAGTTTGGTTACTGCGGCAAATTGCTTTGCCCACATCGAAGATGTTCATTCTATAGTTGAAGGGGTAATGAACATGTTACAACCTGATGGAGTTTTTATTAATGAGTCGCATTACCTAGTACCATTACTTGATACACTACAATATGACACCATATATCATGAACACCTAAGATATTATTCTTTGACAAGCCTTTCCAACCTTTTTTCGATGCATGGCCTCGAAATCATACATGCCAAGCATATACCTAGCCATGGCGGCTCTATAAGAGTATACGCCGCACGCAAAGGCACTCATGAAAAACAAGACAGTGTAAAAGCCATAATGCAGGCCGAGAAAGACCGTGGCCCAATGAGCGACCAACTAGATGCTTTTAAGACACAGGTAGTCCAGTCAAAATTAAAACTAAACAGTCTGCTTTCCGATATAAAGGAGCGTGGAGAAAGAGTAATAGGAATCAGCGCGCCATCTCGCGCAAGCACACTAGCTAACTATATTGGACTTGATGATGGAATTATTGACTACATTGTTGAAATAGAAGGCTCAAAAAATTGGCCGCTACTTACCGGGAACATTAATCCCGGTCATCAATGAAAAGCAAATGTTTGTAGACCAGCCAGAGTACGCGGTACTATTTTCATGGCACATTGCAAATGAATTGATGCCAAAACTCCGAGAGCTTGGCTACAAGGGTAAATTTATAGTTCCATTACCAGAACCCACGTATATTAGTAACTGATCAATAGCTTCTTATTATGCTTACGCCGAAAAATCTCTACCATGGGCAACCTGAAAAAGATCGTACTTACAATCCTAAAGCTATGTAGCGGGGCTGTATATTTTATTGCAGGCAAGGTCGATTTCAAGGAATCGCTCGCCATTTTAAGCGAGATGAGTCTTTGGTATTACCTTGCAGTACTATTACTACTCTCTATCCAGATAATAGTGTCCGCCAAACGATGGCATGATGTACTTGTAGCCTTAAGCATACAGCTACCTATTAAATTCACTATTAAATTTTTATGGGTCGGGGTTTTCTTCAACCAGACAATGCTATCCAGTATAGGCGGAGACGTAATTAGAGGGTACTACCTGAAAAAAGTTGGAGGTTGTGGTTTGGGGGTATCCGCAATTGGGATTCTTCTTGATCGCGTATCCAGGATGAATGGCTTGAACTTTGCAGGCATTGGCGCTCTTTGCCGCTAATGTACATTATGATCGATAACTCTACAGCCAATACTGGGTATATTTCCAATTATACTTGGCTCTGCCTTATTCAGCCATAATCGCATTTCTCACATTAGATAAGCTTCCGAATATCTTTGCTCACCTAAAGATAGTACAGGGGCTTAAATTCATGTCCGCAGAAGGGCGTAGATTACTTCTCCAATACAAACCTGGGTTACGACTATTATTAGTCTCTATTTCTATCCATATCTTATCGATTTTGATTGTTTTTGTGCTTTCATATGGGTTGCACGGTACCGTCAGTATTATTGGTATTACATTGGTAGTACCAATATCAACTCTACTGATTGCTTTACCGATTTCTGTCGCAGGTTGGGGTGTTAGAGAAGGGGTTATGGTCATAGGGCTTGGTTATGCTGGAGTGCTTCCCGAAGAAGCGTTGGCTATATCAATTGGATATGGTCTTTGTATGTTACTTATATCATTACCTGGATTAATATTATGGTTGAGCAATAAAAGACCTTAAATATATCTATGAAATGCTTCATGCGTTTATCT
>CALODD010000122.1:0-8129 GCA_942491945.1 uncultured Gammaproteobacteria bacterium
TTTATGCAAACAGGCTGTCTTTACATTGTCGCTACGCCGATTGGCAATCTTGCCGATATTACGCAGCGCGCTATCGAAACGCTGAAAAGCGTTGATCTAATAGCCGCAGAGGATACCCGACATAGTCGAAAATTACTCGCTTCTTTGGGTATAAATGCCAAACTGGTCGCGCTGCATGATCACAACGAGCGTACTAAGTCACAGGGGTTGGTTGAGCAGATGCAACAGGGGCAGAGTATTGCCCTGATCAGCGATGCCGGTACCCCCATGATTAGTGACCCCGGTTACCATTTTGTGCGTGCAGCACAGGAGGCTGGTATTACGGTTTCCCCCATACCTGGGCCAAGTGCGGTTATCAGTGCCCTGAGTGCATCTGGCCTGTCAGCGAATCGGTTTTATTTCTATGGTTTTTTACCCGAGAAACGCGCTGCACGAAAAACGGCATTGGGTGGGCTGAGCACGGTTCCAGAGACACTGGCATTCTACGAATCTGGCAAACGCGTTACTGCCACACTGGAAGATATGTGTGAAGTCTTTGGTGGCGAACGAGAGGCGGTCATCAGTCGAGAACTGACCAAATTGCACGAAACGATAATCCGTGACAGCCTGCAAAATTTACAGGCTGGCCTTGAGTCGGGTGAACTGGAACAGCGTGGTGAATTTGTTTTGCTGGTTGAAGGGTATAAACAGTCAGAAGGCGATATTGATAGACAGGCAGTGAATCGAATGATCGATGAACTGATCAACGAGCTACCGGCAGGCAAGGTGGCATCGGTGGTTTCAAAAATACTGGATGTGCCACGTAAGCAGGTTTACCAGCTTGTGCTAGATCGTAAAGTATAAACCTTAGCTACTTCCCACATCATGCAGTTCGTTACCTACAGTGGCTGGTCTGAGTTACCTGACTCTGCTAATCAGCTGTTTAAGCAGGCAGAAAAAGACAGCGTCTTCTTTTCACGTCCCTGGTTTGAAAATCTCGCGGCTCATTCATTAAAAGATGGTGAATCCATCCTGTTAGCCTGTGTGATAGAGCAAGATGAGGTGCTTGCGATCCTGCCATTAATTCGAACGCCCGACGATGCGCTGAAAGCACTGAGTAATTTGTATTCATCGTTATATGGACTGTTAATAAAAAACGATCAACAACAGGCGATTCTGGACTGTCTAGCAAAAGGCATCAGTGAGCTATCGTTCTTTTCGTTAAGCCTCGGGCCAATCGCCAGCGACGATAAAGTCATGGGGCAATTTCAGAAAGCTCTCGAAGACAATAACATCACTGTTGAACGGTCATTCCGTTTCTTTAACTGGATTCATCGTTTTCAGGGGCAGACCTATGACGCTTATATGTCAGAGCGTCCAACTATCATGCGCAAGATGATAGAACGTAAGAGTCGGAAAATTGAACGGGAGCATGGACTGATGATTCGAATGTATCAGGATGGTGATCTCCAGCAGGTACTTGCCGACTACAATGCCATATATTCATCTAGCTGGAAGGTACAGGAGCCCGTAGAAAATTTTATTGACCATCTGGCGAATAAGATGGCACAAGCGGGTTGGCTAAGACTCGCAGTGCTTTATATCGGCGGACAACCTGTCGCAGCACAGTTCTGGTTTGTCGTTCATGGTAAAGCCAGTATTTTTCGATTGGCCTACGATGAAGTCTGGAAAGCGTATTCACCGGGTTCTATCCTGACGGCTTACCTCGTCAAACATGTAATGGACGTCGATCAGGTCGAATCAATGGACTTTCTGACGGGCAATGAAAAATATAAGCAAGACTGGATGTCAGAAAGGCGGGAACGAGTTGCACTGATCTGTAAGAAAAGTCAACGGACTGACTCATTGCTGAATCGAGTTGTTAATTATTTGTTCAGATAAATATCGATGTACGCGAGGAGCTGAGAAAACGTTCTCTCCTGGTCTCCCCATATCCCTAGAGTGTCTTTTATTATTAAATCGAATATACGAAAGAATCCACTTAGAATGAGTGTCTATGAGTCTAGGAGCAATAATAGAATTTAAGTTGTCTAATCTCACCGGCGATTTTATGTAGTAAGATGATGGAGTGCGAAGGACAACTAAAAACCATGAAAATGATAAATTTTTCTCACATTTGCCTTGTTTTCTATATTAGGGGTCAATTAGGCTCTCTATAAAGGGCAATATAGGAGCAAGCTTTGCCTATCTATTAACAAGTTATGCTTACGTTTAAGTTAAAGATCATTCTCATAATTCTACTTCTGCCATTTTTAGCTATGGCAGCGGAAGACCCATTAATCGGAACATGGAATATTGAAGTTAAGCCAGACTCTGATGAGCAATTTCCATTCTGGAGGGAAATTAAGTACCCAAAGAAATTAGTTATTTCTAAAAGTGGGCAACAATACATAATGGATTTTACCGATCAATATAACTATGAGTGTGAAGGGCAGCCTATGAGCACTAACAGAGGTTTAGAGTTGGTTTTTACATTTTGCAGTGGTCTAGGTACCAAAAGCCCCCTTAGTTGGTCGCCCATTCACCATGCAAAAATCGTGGATGGTAAACTTCATGGTGTTGTTACAAGTAATCGTTACCTCTTTAAATGGGTCGGTGAACGTGGGCGATGAGCACGCATAACAAGGCCATTAAATTCGTTCCAGCCGAGAAAAGCGCGGCTTCCACCGGACTGCCTACGCGTTGCTTCTGCATCCGTTTATGGCGGCGTTAGGCTCTATGGAAAAATACGTAAAAGTACAATTGGAACCACTCGACGATATAAAGTTATCAAAGCAATCTGTTACTAATATACTTTCTGATATAGGAGTACAAAACTATACTGAGTTAAATAATGCGCTTATCAATATTTTTAAAGAGTGTAGTAGAGAAATGGATATGCTCATAAAAAATATAAACGATTTAACTTTAGCAAGCTTACATGTGCGCAACATATTTGAGCTTTATTTAATTTTAATTAACGTCCATTCTGATCGTAAGGAGCTATGTAAATGGTATGGGCAATCATATAAAGACTCAACAGATATAAGGAATGGTTTCATTAATCTCTGCAATATTAGAGGGCTAGATACAACTGAGCTGAAAAACATACAAAAATTCGAAGACAAAAATATCAAAAACAGTCCCTATGAATCTCATGGTGGTTTTCCAATAAAGCATTTAGCTGAAAAACACGGGTATTTAGATGACTATTTATTTTTGTATAAACTCAGTTCAAAACTTATACATCCATCATCTATGAGGGTAAATTCATATGATGTACTTACAGAGGGTGATAACTATTTATCTGTAATTATCAAAATTGGCGTTTATTTTTGTAGAAAAATTGAGGAATTTGCCCCAGATGTCAAATATGAAAAAGCCTAGTAAATAGTTCGCGTGGGACGTTCCGCTTCTCTGCGCCGCCCCACAACTCAAACGTTAATCATCCATCCACAGGATCAACATGGGCGTACTTAATAAAATCGATTTCGTCCGAGATGAAATACAGAAAATATCTGGTATTGATAAAAAGCCATCGGGTGGTATTGCCAGCTTTAGTTCTCGAATTGGTTATGCGATTTCACTTAGTCTGAAAGAAAAAGAGATCTTCTTTTTTGCGCTGTTGCAGTGGGCTGCTATTGGTCTGGCTTATTTGCTCTGGGTGCAGATGCTGGACTGGATACCCGAAGAGGTCTGGCGTAGTGCTGCGGAGTCTGATGAAGGGTCGATTGCTGATTTGATTTTGATTGCCTGGTCTTTTGTTTGTGTGGGGCTTGCAGCATTCCCGGTGGGTATCTTGACGGGATGTATGGGTGCGACGCATTTTCTACACAAGCAGGGTCGTGAGTCGACCGTGGCGGCATGCTTTAAACTGGTATTGCCTCAGAGTTGGCCGCTGTGGGCGTTTCACTGGATTGATGGCTGGATTACCGTTAATCGGATACTGGATCGATTACCGAAAAAGAATGATCGACGAACTGCAGCGGATAAGGCGCTGAGTGAAGCACTGTATTATGCGTGGAAGCTTGGTGTTGCTGGCGTATTGCCCAGTATTGTCACGGGTAATGGCTTGATCAGGTCAGGTAAGAATTCAGTTGTTTTTGTTAAAGATAATTTTCTCGAAGTGGCCAAGTTGCGTGCAGGTTATTCCGCACTTTGCTGGATTGTCGGTATCGCCGCCTATGTCGGTGCGATCTTTCTGTTTATGGTGGTTGATATTGTGCCTGCGGGTGGTGAAGTCTACGGCCACATCTATAGTTTTTATTTTTGGGCGGCTGTTCCCATTATGATTTCGGTTGCTATTGTGATGTTACTGCTCAGGCCTATCTATGTTTTAGCGCTTTGCGATTTGTATTCGGAGCACCTGAGTAATCAGGGTAGAACCGTGAGGCTACCCGATAATCCACCCGCGAGTATCAGTGCCATTGTTGCGTTTGTCTGTCTGTGTCTTATTCTAGCTGTCGTTTATCTGTATCGCGTTGAGCTTGGTGTGGTAGATATGTTGTCGACACCGTATGGTCAGGAATATCAGGCAGGTGATGTGCAATGAATCGGCGTCAACTTATTCAATCATTATTTGGTTTTGGTCTGGCTTCTATTTATCCGTCAGGCGTATTCTCGGCTGGTCAGTCGGTGCAACCTGATTATCTCCACATGCCTGAAGAGAGTGAGCCGCATGTGCGTACCTGGATGGCGTTTGTGGCGCGTGAGAGTATCTGGTCAAAACGGCAGATACCGGAAGTGAAGCGAAACTTAATAGCCATTGCAGCCACCATTGCCAAGTATGAGCCTGTGTCGATGTTAGTCAGCCGGCAAGATTATGATCAGGCAACAAAGTTACTCAATCAATATCGTACACTTTATCCGGTGTCATTGATTGAGTTTGAGGTGGATGATTTGTGGTTGCGTGATACCGGGCCAACGTTTGTGGAAGATCGGCGGGGCAATCGATACGGGGTTAATTTCAATTTTAATGGTTGGGGAGAAAAGCAGGATTACTCGCGTGATGCCGAGGTGGCGCGTTATATCACCAGACAAAGTGGCGTTTCACCGGTGAGCACTGATTTAGTACTGGAAGGTGGTTGTTTCTAAGTCGATGGTGAGGGGACGGCGTTGCTAACAAAGAGCAGTGTGCTCAATAGTAATCGTAATCCCGGTTGGTCTCAGCGTGATGTTGAAGATGAATTAAAATATTTGCTCGGACTGAAAAAGATCATCTGGCTTGAGGGGGTGAAAGGCCAGGACATCACCGATGCGCATATCGATTTTTATGCGCGCTTTATTCGACCGGGTGAGGTTGTGGTGAGTCGAGAGAATGATGAGTCATCTTATGACTATGATGTGACACGAGAGAATATTCGTGTTCTCAGTCAACAAACGGATGCACAAGGCCGACGCTTAAAACTGACGGTGATGGATAATCCAGAAACATTTAATACGAAGTTTGGTAGTGAAGACTTTGCACCGGGTTATATTGGTTACTATGTCTGTAATGGTGCCGTGATCGTACAGAAGTTCGGTGATACGTATGGCGATCAGCAATCCAAAGCGATTTTGCAAAAGGCTTTTCCTGATCGTGTGATTGAACAAATTGCGATTGATGGCATTGCTTCAGGTGGTGGTAGTATTCATTGCGCAACTCAGCAGGAAATCAAAGTTTAGTGAGTTAATACTTATGCAACGCGCGGTATTTCTATCCAGAACGTGCTGCCAATATCTTTTTTACTATCAAGGCCGATAATGCCATCCATTAATTCGACTAAACGCTTGGTAATCGTTAAACCAATACCTGCACCTTCTATATTACTGTGTTCAGCCCCCAGCCTGTCAAACGGTTGAAAGATTGAATTGAGATGTTTTTCATCAATGCCCTGACCGGTATCGATGATAGAGATTCGTAACTTGTCTTCGTATGTTTCGGTTTCAATCAGAACACTGCCATTGTCTTTATTGTATTTAATGGCATTGCTAAGCAGATTTAGTACAGCCTGTTTCAGGCGTCTTGGGTCGGCATGCACCTTGTCTTCATTCGTCAGTTGTTTGTTGATGGTGATATTTCGTTTATTTGCCTGTGTCTCTGTGAGCGTGATGCATTCGTGAATAATAGGAGAGAGGGTGGTTTGCTGAATTTTTAAATTTGATTTGCCGGACTCGATTGCCGACAGGTCAAGAATCTCATTGATAAGATCTAGCAGGTGATTCCCGGCTTTTACTATTTCGTCAGCCATTTCTTTATTTTTTGGTTCCATGTCGGGACTGATCTGTAAAATCTGTCCAAAGCCCAATATGGCGTTGAGTGGAGTGCGTGTTTCATGGCTCATGGATGACAGGAACTCCACTCAACGCCATATTGGAGCTTTGAACGGGTACCCCAGATCGATCCCGATAAAAATGGCTGATGTATGGTAAGCCGGGAATTAGATCTTATCAATGAGATTCTGACCTGTCGGCAATCGGCAATCCCTTAAATCCAAATTTAAAAAATTCAACAGAAAAATGTATTCACGAATGCGCTCACAGAGACGCAGACAAATAAATGACAACTGACAGATGAACAAGGTGCATGCCGGCTGTACTCTGCTGCTTAATGCCGATAGAGCAATAAAGACAATAACTGATTGAAACCGAAACATCTACGAAAGTTACGAATATTATCATCATTATTGTCGAAATTGATGAAAAACATCTCAGTGCTTCAACCGTTTGGGGAGTAATTTTGAAGGTGCAGGTATTGGTTTACCAAGCGTTTTAGTCAGACCAATGGATGGCATTATCGGCAAACATGACCGTAAAAAAAAGATATTGGCAACACGTTCTGGATAGAAATACCGCGCGTTAAGTATTCTCACTAAACTTTGTTTCCTACTGGTGCGCAATGTCTACCACCACCTGAAGCAATGCCATCAATCTGCCGAATCGCACGATCGGGAAATACTTTTTTGCAAAATCACTTTTGGACAGTCACCATACGTATCACCAGGCATATTACGAACATAGTAACTCGGTGCAAAATTCTTCTCATACCAACTTGTGTGAAAAAATGTTTCTGGATCCATCACCAAATCAGTTTTAAGCGTCGACGCTATACCACATCCGTTTGTTGACTGAGAACACGAATATTCTCTCGTGTCACATCATAGTCATAAGATGACATCATTCTCTCGACTCTACAACCCTCACCCGGTCGAAATAAGCTTTGCCTCGATATGCACATCGGTGATGGCCCTGGCCCTTCGCCCCCTGTCTTTTTCAGTGTAAATATTCATCTTCAACATCACGCTGAGACTGTAGTTACAGTACTACAGTGACACACTGCTGCTGTTGGCGCCTCCCCAGCCGAGACGCTGCCTTCCAGTAAGCAAATCAGTGCTCGCGGTGGGCACCGCGCGTCTGGTGTGCTGCGCGCACATGCAATCACATATACGAGCCATTAAAATTGAGAACACATCGACGTGCTCCACAAACGTTGACGTCACGCAACCACAAATCATCCGCCTCAAACTCAATCAATGACACCGGATAAAGTGTACGATATTGTTGAGTAACTTTGTTGCCTGATCCTAATCTTGATGCTTCAGCGACACGAGCCATTACTTGGCAATGGTGGCTGCAATGGCTGTGCTTCGCTTCACTTCGGTATCTGCCGTTTTATTAGTGCACGCCACAAACTGTAAATCCGAAATTGCACGCATGCGGCTCACTCTCTTCGGGCATGTGGAGATAATCAGGTTGCACCGACTGACCGAAGAATACGCCTGACAGATAGAGAAGCCAGACCAAAACCAAATAATGATTGAATAAGTTGACGCCCATTCATTGCATCACCACTGACCGTACATTGTCGACAACATCTACCGCACCAGAATGCAACGCGATACAGATAGAGCGACAGCCAAGACAGACCAAGACGCAACAATGCTGACGAGGTGGATATCGGGTACTGTACGGTTACCTGATTGGGTACTCCGGATACAAATCGCAAAGCGTGAGCAGTAACATCACAATAGCAACCGAAATCGCACAACCGTAAAACAAAACTGCTGGGCCTGCCCGCGAACGAGATATCAACTACCATAAACACAGAAAGTCACACCATTCCCGTAAGTGGCGATACCGATCCAGCAAAGTGCGGAATAGCCTGCGCACAA
>CALODD010000123.1:0-29368 GCA_942491945.1 uncultured Gammaproteobacteria bacterium
GTAGCGTAGGAGGTGGGGCCGATATTGTAGACTTTTCTACGAATAATACCGGCAATATTAATCTGGATGGTAGTGAAAAAAGTGCTTTTATCGGTGCTGAATGGAAAGCGACAGCTAAGACGACGGGTAGTATACGTCTCGGACGTTTGCACAAAGATTATGATGATGATCATACCCATACAGTTAATGGACAAAGAAATGGAATCTCATCTGGTGTATGGGAAGCTAGTATACAATGGGCACCTAAATCCTATTCAACCGTATCATTAACAACCGGGCGTAATGCTTCTGAGTCAACCGGGTTCGGTATGTCACAGTTAAATACATATACAGACGTATCATGGAATCATAACTGGAATTCACGTCTATCGACCGATTTGTCACTTGGGTACACTGATATTGATTTTCATACGACAACCAGAGAAGACAAAATGTACTTTTCTGGGGTGTCTGCTAATTATGCATTCAGAAGATGGCTCACTGTTTCTGCCGGTCTGGAGCGCTCTAAGAATAAGTCATCAGATTCTGTTTATGATTATACGAAGAATGATATGTTTCTTTCAGCTGAAGTAAAACTGTAAGCATTTGTATCGTGAAACATTAATAAAACGCTCAAAATGGCCGCGTTTTGATTTAATTAGATTACCTGATGATATTGCGTATCAACGCATAGAGCAGGTTTTATCTGCTAATAATGTTTTATATAGTCTTGTATTCGATTACTTACCGTTGGCAGCATATCTTAATGATAGATATTTGCTATCAAATCTACATGTTATTGGTATAAATGGTGCGCAGGGAGCAGGGAAGTCCACGTCGGCAACGCTGTTGAAGTTTCTTTTAGAAAGTCTGTATGGTCTAAAAACCGCTGTTATATCGATAGATGATCTGTATTACCCATGTAAACAACGTCAGATCTTAAGCGATAACGTTCACTCACTACTTAAAATACGTGGTGTTCCTGGCACTCACGATGTAGATATGGGCATTGAATTATTTAAAGAGTTATCACTGGGAAATACAATAATGTTGCCCAAGTTTGATAAATCTATTGATGATAGGATGCCAGAGAATACGTGGGAACTTGTTTCAAATTATCATCTTGTAATCTTTGAGGGATGGTTTGTAGGATCTAATCCGCAAACGAGTGGTATGTTAGATATACCTGTAAATAAGTTAGAAGAAGTTTACGATAATAGTGGAATATGGCGTCGATATGTAAATGAACAACTATCTAATGAATATCAGAAGTTATTTTCATATATTGATTATCTAATTATGTTGAAGGTGCCATCAATGAAACAAGTCTATAAATGGCGAAAACAACAGGAACATGAATTAATCGCTAGTACGGGTAAAGGCATGACTGATGAGGAAATTGATCATTTCATAATGCACTTTGAACGTCTGACATGTCATCAACTAGAAGATATGCCACAGTACTCTGACGTTATTTTCGAGTTAGACGAGGACCATAGTATTAAGAACATTTTCCTAAATTCTTAACTTGCCACCGTAATTTGAAACATACGCCAGCATCTGTGTTGTCAGACTGGATATCCGTACCATGAAAATCACTGATCAACTTGACAATGTAAAGTCCAAGTCCCAGATGTGGTTGATCATCTTTGATCTGGCGTTGGCTAATCATTGAGTCAAACATGGTTTTACGAATATGGTCAGGAATACGTATTCCCTGATTGCAGACGGAAACTGAAAGTTCCTTACGTGTTTTATGAACAGATACTGTTATAGGAGTTTCAGACTCATGAAAATCAATTGCATTCGATACCAGCTTATCCAGAAGTTGCGCAATAAGTTCTGGGGCTCCCTGTACTGAGACTTCTTTAATATCTGAATCAAAGATGATGAGATACCCTGGGTAAATGTGTTGATATCCATCGACGCATCCTTGTGCGACTTTTACGAGATTGAAATCAGATCGTTCAGTAGACTTTAGCGCTGTTTCAAGTCGTGATGCTTCTGTCAGGCTGCTCAAAATTAATTTTAGCCGCTTTAAACCATCGTCTGCGCGGTCTAGTAGCATAGTCTGATCATCTGATAAATGCGATTCGTGCAAGTTCTCTAATGAGGACTGGACAACAGTTAGTGGGGTTCTGATTTCATGGGATAGTTTACTGGCCAGGCTTTCCATATAGCGCTGATACTCTCGTAATCGCCCGAGAATATCGACAATGCCTCGGTTTAACTCTCCAATCTCGTCATTAATACGAGTCTGATTAAAATCATCCTTAAGTTTTCCATCGTCGTTAACCACGTCCTGAAGCTGACTATTAATACGACGAATTCTTTTGATCAGGAAGCGCGCATAAAAAAGCAGGACAAAAGCTATAATGACGATTGCAATCAGTGATGTCACGAGTATAGAAAATAGAGCCTGATAACGGATAGTGGAAATAGCATGTGTTGACTGCTTCAGGATAAGTGTGCCGATTGTTATACCCTCATGTACTACAGGTTTAGCCAGGGACAGATATACAACACCATCCTTATCTGCGGTATATCGATAGGCGATGTCATTTTGGCTGTCTGCACTATCAAATATTTTGGGATATTTAATCTGACGATGATCAACTTGATCAGCAGGCGCTTCGGCAAGAATAATAAGATCAATTATTCGATTGATAATTTGAGCTATCAAATCAGGTTCTGTGCTCATTTGATCGAAATTATCCTGGCTTTGAAACAGGATATTATTTCGGGAATCGATTACAGATAGTTGTTGATCATTTCGAATATAGTTTTCCAATGGAGATAATATTTGCACCTCACGGAATAACAGTCCATTTTGGCCTGTCGTTGTATTGCCTAGAACTGACTTAAACTTATTGTCCGCATTATCTCTATCGATAACTGCGAACGATAATTGCTCATGAGCCGAATCTGTAGGCAATGATATTTCAACAATATAACCATCTGCAGCCGGTTGTAATTCTGCCTTGATAGCACTGTTCGTTACGCGCTTGTGATCTGTGTCGTAAATGCTCAACCAGCCCGGAGAATTACTACTGATGATGTAAGAAAGATTATGTGTCTTTAATACAATGTGATCGCCGTCAGTTGGATATTGATATGGGTCATCGGTCTGGTAAAGCACATCATCCTTGATATCAAAGAGTAAGGTGATGTGCGATGAACCTTCAACAACACTAAGATTCAGCGATATACTGGTCTGTTCGGATTCATAATAATGAGTGAATGCTGAATCCGGCCAATCGTCCGCATAACCATCGATAGTAATCGTTTGGTCAATTTGATTAACGTATATTTCACTGTTTTTCGGTGTCGTGCTGATTTTATCGTGATGCTGTTGAAGATACGGTATGAAGGGTGCAACACCCTTTAGAAGGATTTCGCTATTGAGGTCAAGATCAAGTACCTGCTGAGCTTTCAGTAAATCTTCAATCGCACGAATATTCTGTACACCTAGCAGCGGTAATATCAGGATAACCAGGGATACCAGTAATAACTGGATCCGTATGGAAGGAAAGGGGATCATTTAGTCTGTCTGATTCCAGCGATAGCCCATACCGTACACGGTTTCTATCGCATCAAAACTGTTATCAATAGCTTCAAACTTTTTTCGTATGCGTTTGATGTGTGATGTAATGGTGCTGTCATCTACGACAATGCTTGCTTCATTCATGAGCTGATCACGGTTTTTAACATGGCCGGGATAACGAACGAGAGCATGAATAATCCAGAACTCAGTTAGTGTTAGGTCAACTAGCTTGTCGTTAAAGAATATACGCAACTGATTCAGATCAACACGAACTGGCCCGCGTTGTAGATAGTCAGAATTTTTATCGGGCGAACTGATGGCATCAATACGTCGGAATAGCGCAGCAATACGCGCAGCCAGGTTTTGTAGGCTGATATCCTTGGTTAAATAGTCATCGGCACCAAGACGCAGACCGGATATCGCATCAATCTCATCGTCTCGAGCTGTGAGAAAAATAATCGGTAAGGTAGCAGAAAGAGCTCTCAGCTCACGACATAGATCAAAGCCGCCTTCAGCTTCATCACCCAGACCAATATCAAGAATCGCCAGGTCGGGTAGTGCCTGTTGAAATGCTTTTAGTGCAGCAGGACGGTCAATATATGTTTCGACCTGGTAACCCTGCCGTGAAAAGTGATCGCGATAGTTTTCACGCAGTGCTTTTTCATCTTCAACAATAGCAATTCGCTTTGACATTATTTGACACCTGGTGAATTCATGGATGTGATCATAATTCAATTAAAGCGTCATATCTTGTATCTCGAGGCGATTGTCATAATTCGTCATATTTCCACTCAAAACGCCTTCTCAGCCACATTTCATAGTCACCTGGCGGGTATTTAATTCACTCTAACATTGGCGCGCGGCGGTTGGCCTTTATTTCATGTCATGGATGACACGCTGATGCAAAGGAGAATGGTATGGAATTGAATGATGAATGGCTAGTCTGGCCACCGGAAGATATTGAAGAGTTTCTAAATACAGATTCGCAAGAGCAAATATTTGGATGTTCGCATGATCATGGTGATTGCCATGAATAGCGAATTTCGATTTTTCATGGTCTTTGTTCAATGTGAATGGCGTTCGCTGTTAATTGGTTTTTCCTTCGTCAGTATTTTCACTGTTGGATTAGTCTTATTGACTGACACCGCATATGCTGAATCTCATACAGCGCTGGTTCAACTCGATGAAGTGACGCAGGGTAGTCTGTTAGTAAAGTCGGATGGACAGCAAGCTTATGTAGAAACGACTTTGCTAAGTACCGATGTTGATATTCGTATCAATGGACTTGTTGCCAAAACGATATTAACGCAGTCATTTAAAAATACGTCACAAGAATGGATAGAAGGTATCTATGTTTTCCCTCTATCTGAAAAAGCCGCTGTTCATCGTTACCGTATCCAGATTGGTGAACGTGTCATTGAAGGCGTCATCAAAGAAAAACAGGCCGCAAAGAAAGCCTATGCGATAGCCAAATCGAGCGGTAAAAGAGCCGCTCTTATTGAGCAGGAACGTCCTAACCTGTTTACTAACTCTATTGCCAATATAGGCCCCGGCGAAACAGTTAGTGTCACACTTGAATATCAGGAAGTAGTTAGTTATCAGGATCAAACATTTAGCCTACGCTTCCCTATGGCAATCACGCCACGGTATATCCTCGGACAACCGCTCAGTGATATTTCTGAAGAACTATCAGTAGGACAGGGCACTGGTTGGGCTCTTGATACGGCCGTCGTGCCGGATGCCTCCAGAATCACACCATCCTATGCCTCACATAGTCATTTTCAACCGGTGTCGATCAATATTGAGCTGAATGCAGGGATCAAACTCTCCAATGTATTGAGTCGCTATCATCCAGTACAGATTCAACGAGGTACTGAGGGAAAAGCACAGATTCAGTTGCAGCATGGAACAACACAACCGGATAAGGATTTCGTGCTGGAGTGGATGCCGACACCAACAGCCGCCCCCCGAGCTGCACTTTTTCAGGAAATGAATAAGGACTCGAATGAGAACTTTGGATTGATGATGCTCATGCCGCCGACGATTGCGCAACATCAATTACCTTCAATGAAGCGTGAAATGATTTTTGTGATTGATACGTCTGGATCAATGGGTGGCGCCAGTATTCGTCAGGCGCGCCAGTCACTGGAAATGGCGGTCAATCGTCTTAAGCCAACTGATCGATTTAATATTATCGAATTTAACTCCGGCTATAGTTCGTTGTTTAGTCAGCCTGTTATGGCGAGTCATCAAAATACACAATCTGCTATTCATTTTGTAAGTTCACTACAAGCCGGCGGCGGTACAGAAATGTATTCGGCACTCGACTATGCACTGAATCAGTCAACAGATAATCAATATATCCGCCAGCTGGTTTTTTTAACAGACGGTGCAGTCGGTAATGAAACTCAATTATTCAAGCTCATCGAAAACAAGTTGAATGGGGCACGTTTGTTTACTATCGGCATTGGTTCAGCACCGAATAGCTATTTTATGACGCGTGCAGCTAAATTCGGGCGAGGTAGTTATACCTATATCGGTAACCTGAATGAAGTCAGTAAGCAAATGCTGCAGTTGTTTAGCAAACTGGAAACACCGGTTATGACGCAATTGCATATCGACTGGCCCGATAATATTGAACAGCAGGACGTTTACCCACAACGATTACCTGACCTGTATGCGGGTGAACCGCTACTGGTATATTTTAAGTCATCGAATCTGGTGACAGGAAATATCCAGGTCAGTGGTAGTCGTGCGACACAAAAATGGGAAAGTGCCGTGAAATCAGGCAAGCCGATTACACAGGCTGGGTTGGACGTTCTATGGGCTCGACAGAAAGTTGAATCACTCATGGATGAATTACAACGTGGGGCCAATCCAGATGATATTAAACAGCGAGTAACCAAGCTGGGTTTAAACCATCATCTGGTCACAAAATACACCAGTATGGTCGCTATTGATAAAACACCGGTACGACCTGTCACCGATAAGCTGAAAAGCAAGAATGTAGCTGGCCAGTTACCGCAGGGCATGACGAATCAACAACAGTTGCTTGCTATGCCGCAAACAGCAACAAATTTTCAAATACATCTCACCATAGGTTTTCTACTCCTCCTGTGGGCTGTGTACTGGGGATGGTGTTCCTCTCGCCGTAAAACTCCTCAGTGGATGTCTGTGTGAACCGGCTCCTGTTCATCAGCGTCCTTGTTCTGGGCCTGGCGGAATTCAGTTACGGGTTGTGGATTCCCGCCAAGGCCTGGCTTTCTCAGCAGCTTCTTCAACAGGCATGGTCCGAGACACTAGAAACCAGACAGACCGTAAAACCCTGGTCATGGGCTGATACATGGCCGGTTTTGCAACTAAGCTATCAGAACGAGAGCTATCTCGTTCTGAATGGCATGACAGGGCAGGCCATGGCATTTGGCCCAGGATTGGCGCAAAACAGCAGTATGCCCGGCGATACTGGTAATACGGTCATAAGCGCACACCGGGATACACATTTCGAGTTTCTACAGAATGTATCAAAAGGCGATAAAATCAATATTCGAGATCAACGTAATATCGAATATATCTATAAAATCGACGAAGTTCGCATTGCCGATAGTCGAGTGAGTCAGATACGTCTGGATACAGATGATGACAGACTGACACTGATTACCTGTTACCCCTTTAAAACCACGCTACAAGACACACATCTGAGATATATTGTCTCCGCAAGAAAAGTCAGCTGAAAGCCGACATTAAAGAAATCCGATGGTAGAATTAACACAATTGAAATAATCTCGGAATGAAACAAATCCGCTGTCGTTATGGCTCAACCAGCCGAAATCCCCTATATCCCCGTTACCGATGTCCCGCTAACCGCTCAGATTGAAGGCTCAGTCCCGCAATACCAGGGCGCAGAGCGTGAAGCGATAAAGGATAAAATCAAACAGAGACTCATCGAACAGGATGCGGTTCTGGTCGCGCATTACTATACCGATGACGATTTACAGGAAATCGCCGAAGAAACCGGTGGATATATCTCTGATTCACTGGATATGGCCCGATTTGGCAACGAACACAAAGCCAGTACGCTCGTCGTGGCTGGCGTCCGCTTCATGGGAGAAACGGCTAAGATACTTAATCCCGAGAAACGCGTGCTCATGCCGACGCTTGAAGCCGAGTGCTCGCTTGATCTGGGTTGTCCGGCAGACGAATTCAATGCATTCTGTGATGAACATCCAGACCGTACGGTTGTGGTCTATGCCAACACCAGCGCTGAAGTAAAGGCGAGGGCAGACTGGGTAGTTACATCGAGTATTGCGCTCAAAGTCGTACAGTATCTGCACGAGCAGGGTGAAAAAATCATCTGGGCACCAGATCGTCACCTGGGGCGCTATGTCGAAAAAATGACCGGCGCGGACATGATCATGTGGCAGGCTGAGTGTGTAGTGCATAATGAATTTCGCACACATGCACTTGAACGACTAATTGGAGAACATCCCGATGCAGCAGTCCTTGTTCACCCAGAATCACCTGAATCGGTGATCGATCTGGCCGATATCGTTGGTTCAACAACTCAGCTGATTAATGCCACACAGGAATTACCCAACAGCAAATTTATCGTCGCAACCGATAATGGCATCTTCTATAAGATGCGTCAGGCTGCACCCGATAAAAAACTGATTGAAGCTCCAACTGGAGGCGAGGGCGCAACCTGTTCAAGTTGTGCCCATTGTCCCTGGATGGCCATGAACGGTCTGCACAATCTATTAGATGTCCTCGAAACAGGTCGCAATGAAATACATGTCGATGAAGCCGTTCGAGTCGAGGCATTAAAATCTACGCAAAAAATGTTGGACTTCGTCCGCAAGTAACGATTAGAGTCTCGGCATGAAATGTGCCGTCAAACAGCTTAAATTTCTTCTTATCGTCCTGATCATTGGGTTTCTACCGGGCTGTGATTGGCTTGGCGGCGCATTCGAAAACGAACCCGAAGATATTGATAATCTGAGTCCTGAAGCCAAAGCGCACGTAGCAAAAGCCTATGAAGGAATCGATGCATCAAAATTAACGGATTACCACACCCATATGTTTGGCTTGAATCCGAAAACCTATGGCACGTTTGTCAACGAAGGCTGGCAGAACCCCTTCAATATTCCTGGCTATGCCAAGTTTCTGATCTATAAAAGTGCAGGAGGCATCACAGACCTGGATAAAGTCGATGAACAGTATATCGATCGTTTGATTCGATTAATCGAACACTTACCCAAGCGAGGAAAATTCGGTCTTATGGCCTTTGATTATTTTCATGATGAGCAAGGTAACCCAGACCGAGGTGTGTGTACCTTTCATGTACCGAATCAGCGCATGATGGATGTCGTAGCCGAATATCCAGATTATTTCTTTCCAATCATCTCAGTACACCCATACCGTGATGATGCAATTTCTGAACTAAAACGCTACGTATCAAAAGGCGTACGCTTTATCAAATGGCTGCCGAATGCAATGGGAATTAATCCAGCATCTGAAAAGCCTCACCTAAAACAAAAGCTGGAAGCCTATTACAGGACGATGGTTGAACATGACATGGTACTGATTACGCATACCGGTGATGAAAAAGCCACAGAAGCCGAAGATTTCCAACGCTATGGCAATCCTCTATATCTGAAAAAACCGCTTTCGATGGGCGTAAAAATCATCATGTCTCATGTCGCTAGTCTGGGTGTGTGCTCAAGAGAAGATAAGACTATCTGCAAACCTGGTACAGAATATATCGACCTAGCTATGGATATGCTACGAGATAAACAATACGATGAGCAGCTTTATGCTGACATATCCGCCGTGACTCAATTTAATCGAAAAGGGCATCTAGACAAAATACTCGCATCGACCGACCTACACGATAAATTCGTTAATGGAAGTGACTATCCATTGCCAGCTGTGAACTTTGTTATTCAAACACGTGCGCTCGCTAAGTCCGGACACATAACTGATAGGGAGCGGGAGCTATTGAATGAAATATATGATGTGAATCCATTGTTATTCGACTTTGTTTTGAAGCGAACTATTAAACACACTGTTACAAATATATATTTACCTGGTAGCATATTTTCGGATGCGTTATGACTGCTATCCGCTTAACAATGAAAATAATTTTCTCGGCTGAGTTCTTGTTACACTCCGGGAATATTCGCCATAAATTAAAAAACCTGCATCACCACGACTCTATTAACGGGGGGTTATCTATAGATTAAGTTTATGTGTATGCGACAAGCCGCCTGTGTGGTGCTCTTGCCGTGTACTGCGAAGTCGTAGTAAGGCACTTGAGTTCGGTGATTCTACTGCACGTTATAAGTCAACCATCACATGTCTACATGCCTTGCTATGGCGTGTGATTAGACCCTGGAAGATTTCCTCCATAGCCTTTCCAATTACTGTGAAACCCTCTGTAAACAATAAATTACTCAGTATTGCCCCATAACTTCGCCACGGCTCGCTCGCTACCCAATCCGCCGATAACGAGACATACTAGACCGGCGATGAAGAAAATCAGAAACGGAAATACCGCGCCGGGTTGTTCACTAACAAATGCCGCCGCCAGCGAAATAAACGAAAGCAGTAGAAATAAGGAACCAATGACCACCAGTACGGTTCTGTGTGATTGTTTGTAGTTGTATTCTCCCTTGTATGACTCGAAGTTATTGAGTATGGGTGAGAAAAGTATCTTAAGAAAATCTTTCATATTATTCAGGTTCGATCGTTAGGTGAATACTGCTACGTTGATTTTACATTCTCTTTGGAAAAGTAAAACGTCAGTCACTGGTATAGTATTAAGATAGTTCAGCCAGCTTGTTTCGAACATCCATCAATACTTTTCCATACACATTTTCTCCGCGGCCGTCGCGCCCACAACCCCAGTAGTAGTCATACTGACTGTTTTCGATGATATTTTTCTCACCTGTTCCAAGTAGTGTCCTGGCGACATCATCATGGCTTCGACATTTAATATATATGCCACGAGTCATCATGGTGGTTTTGGTCTTATTCCAGTCTTTTCGGATTTATTTCCTGTATTGTTTAGCAAGCTCGGTAGTCTCCTTAGGGTGTGGCGTAGTACGTATCTGTTCTCTTATCTGAGCATTCTCAAACTTCATACCCTGATAGTAGTGTTCAACAGATGGCCACTCGTCATCATCCAATGCGAAAGGATATTTAGAATAAGATGAAAGTGGATTGTTGACATCCTGTCGCGACACGTAGATATCGTTGCTGGGTTTATAATTAAAAATCAAATCTCACTCCGATATTTACAGATAAGGCACTAACTGGCTGCTGTATCGTCTTTGTTGTTTCATGTCCGCACTCCATCTTTCTTACTGTCTAAGATTAAAGAGTGTAACGATCAATTTCGGTCGTCGCTCAATTCAACCTTAAGCTAATATTTAAAGATAGAGAATTGAATCTCACTCATTGAAGCCTGGTCATGTTTTTTAAATTGGATATTAGCCTGCAAAGGTAGTTCTATAATGCCACGAGGCTCCATAATCTGAACCTCTTTAACTTTAACGCTTGTTTTCCCATTAGATACAGAAGGAACAGAACCTAAACGCTTCGCTCTTTCCATGGCCGATAAACGGCCACGTTCAAGCCAGACATCAGCTAAAGTATCGCTAGTACTGCATTCATACATCATCGCGATGAAGTTACCGATATATTCAACACCGGGTTCGAGAATGATATTGCCGTTTTCGACTTTTCCAGCAACGGGGAAGCCTTCGTAGCGCATATGTGGTGTAGATACGATATTTAGGCCTCGATCCAGATAAGTGCCCTCTGTGATCTTACATTCAAACATACCTTCAGGTTTAGAATAGGGTACAGGTTTGCCGATTAGGCGCCCTGTACCAGTACCGACATCAAACTGGCCGTTTTTGATATGGAACTCAATATCTATTTCCCATTTCTGGTGGACTCCAGCTGTGAGCATGCGAGTACCATAGAAGAACAGGTTTTTACCGGTGATTAAAAGGTGCCATTCACCGTCTTTTGACGTATCGGCTATTACATGGCTCGGCAATAAAAACAGCAGGCATAAAAAAAGCCAGCACCAATTATTACGTAATTGATGCTGGCTTTTAGTTGTTGAATACAACTTATTTATTCTCGGCTTCGAGTCGATCCAGATAACGCTCCGCATCCAGAGCCGCCATACAACCGGTACCAGCAGATGTAATGGCCTGACGATAGATATGATCCATCACGTCACCAGCAGCGTAGATACCTTCTACGCTGGTCTGTGTCGCATTACCGTTGCTACCTGATTGAACTTTCAGGTAACCACCTTCCATATCAAGTTGGCCTTCGAAGATACTGGTATTGGGTTTATGGCCAATGGCGACAAAGATGCCGTGCAGGTCGATGTCTTTGGTTGAATCATCTTTAACGTTTTTGATGCGCATACCGGTTACACCCGCATCGTCACCAAGTACTTCTTCAAGGACACTATCCCATTCAACCGTAATATTACCGTTCTCGGCTTTCTCCATGATCTGGTCTTGCAGAATTTTCTCGGAACGGAACTTATCGCGACGATGCACGACGGTAACGTGTTCTGCAATGTTGGATAAATACAGGGCTTCTTCAACAGCAGTATTGCCACCACCGATTACAGCCACTTTCTGCCCCCGGTAGAAAAACCCATCACAGGTTGCACAGGCAGATACGCCTTTGCCGCGGAAGGCTTCTTCGGATTCTAGTCCCAGATACATAGCTGAAGCACCAGTTGCGATAACAAGTGAATCACAGGTGTAGTTGCCCATATCGCCATTCAGCTTGAATGGGCGCTCTGAGAAATCGACACTGGTAATGGTATCGAAGATGATTTCGGTATCGAAACGTTCTGCATGCTTTTGCATACGCTCCATCAGAGCTGGTCCTTGTAGGCCTTCGACATCACCCGGCCAGTTATCGACTTCAGTAGTCGTCATCAACTGACCACCTTGTTCCATACCTGTGATGATCACTGGATCCAGGTTGGCACGGGCGCCATAGACAGCCGCTGTATAGCCAGCAGGGCCTGAGCCCAAAATTAGAAGTTTGCAATGCTTGACGTCACTCATTTATATCTCCATATATTACTTATCGTCCGTACTGTTCTCGATGCCGTACTACTAGAGCTGACATGTGACCGGAACAATGCAGTGTCTGAATGGTCGATTATGTTACGGGATGCGTGTGGTGCGGTAAACCTTCGCAATCAACAGGATGTATTGAATGATTATTGGCATACCTAAAGAGATTCGAATCCATGAGGGCCGTGTGGCTTTAACGCCTCAGGCCTGTCCTCAGCTGGTCGACGAAGGGCATGAGGTTCATATTGAATCCGAAGCTGGTTTACTCAGTGGTTACTCAGACCGGGATTATGAAAAGGCGGGAGCAGCAATTGTGCTGGGCGCTGATCAGTTATACGAAGCGGCAGAACTGATTGTTAAGGTAAAAGAACCGCAGTTACAAGAACTTCAATATCTGGAACCCGACCATACACTGTTTAGCTACCTGCATCTGGCGGCTTACCCTGATTTAACCCAGTCTTTACTCGATACTGGATTAACTGCGATTGGCTTCGAGGTTATTCGTGAAGGCACCAATCTGCCGCTTTTACGTCCGATGAGTATTGTTGCTGGTCGTTTGGCTGCTCAGGTCGGTATGAATCTACTACATGGTGAAACTGGGGGTAAGGGCATATTACTCGGTGCACTGGATATAGAAGACTCAGGTATTGATCGTGGACATGTGCTCATTCTGGGAGCAGGCAATGCGGGCGAAGCCGCAATGAAAGACCTGATCAAAACAGGAGCTGAAGTTGATGTAATCGATATCAATCTGCAACGTCTTGAGGCTTTAAAGTCACAATTCCCGACAATTAATACCTTCGATGCAAGTTCGACGGAACAATTGATAGAACGACTGAAATCCTGTGATTTACTCATTGGCGCTGTACTATCAGCTGGTCGACGTGCTCCAGTTGTTGTTACTCGTGAAATGGTGCGTCTGATGCCTGAAAAGTCCGTCATCGTCGATATTGCTATAGATCAGGGCGGCTGCGTCGAGACAAGCCAGCCGACGGACTGGAGCAATCCCACGTTTATCGATGAGGGTGTCATTCACTTCTGTGTCACCAATATGCCAGGAGCGGTACATAAAACGGCCACACAGGCCTTATCCGAGGCGATATTGCCCTATGTATCACGTATTGCGGCAGGGGCGTTATCTACGGATGAAGTCCTTCAGGGGGGTATCTATCTGTCCAAGGGTCAAATACAATACGACGGTCTAAAACAAACTTAAACAGTAACAATATTTCCTTATAAATTATTAGGTTAGAATTAATTCCTAATACTTCTCTATATTTTAGATAGACGACGAATTTGGCACAGGCAAAGAAAAACCAGCAGACCACAAACCCCATGCCAGCGTATATGGTTCGCGCGCTGAAAGAGGGTGCTTTTCTGCTGTTGAGCTTTATCGCCATTTATATGCTGGTATCGCTAGCAACTTACGATCGAATGGATCCCGGCTGGTCATTTTCAGGTAACGAAGAGAATGTTGTCAGAAACACCGGCGGTGTATTTGGTGCCTGGATATCTGATTTATTACTATCAGCATTCGGTTATCTGGCCTATCTGTTCCCATTACTCATGATTTACCTCGGTTGGCTTATTCATTACTGGCAGACCGATTTCAAAGTCTTTGCGCTGGAAGTATTGATGCCACGGGGAACCGGTTTCCTGCTCATCATGCTCGCGGGTGATGGCCTGGCCTCCATGCATTTTTATGGTGATGGGCTGCCGCAAGAAGGCGCTGGCGGTGTGCTCGGTCAACTCATTAGCCAGCCTCTAATCAACTCAATTGGATTTTTGGGCACAACGCTGTTGTTACTAGCTTTCTTCCTGACGGCTATCAGTCTGATTCTGGCAGTCTCCTGGCTCACGATTATGGATACGACAGGCATGTATACCCTGCGTTTCGTTAGCTGGATTCAGGGCCGCATCGATGTCTGGAAAGATAAACGCGAAGGCGAGAAGGTCAAGATTCAGCGCCACGAGACAGTTAAGGTAAACCAGAAGGCGCAAAAGAAGAAAAAACCACCGAAGATCAAAGCACAGCCTAAGCCTGTTCAGGTGAGTGAACGAGTGGAAAAAGAGAAACAGGTACGCCTGTTTGATACGCCCGAAGATTCGGGTGATGTGCCGCCGTTATCATTACTCGATGAAGCACCATTTTTCGATGGCGGATATTCTGAAGATGCACTGGCCGCTATGTCTCAGTTGGTGGAGCTGAAGTTCAAGGACTTCAATATTGATGTCACCGTTGAGGCTGTTTTACCTGGCCCCGTTATTACGCGTTTCGAACTCATGCCTGCTCCGGGTCTTAAAGTCAGCAAAGTAACAAATCTGACGAAAGACATTGCGCGCGCCTTGTCGGTACCCAGTGTCCGTGTTGTCGAGGTTATAGCCGGTAAATCGGTCATCGGCCTGGAAATACCGAATGAAAACCGCGAAATGGTGGTGCTTAGCGACGTGGTGCGATCCAGTGATTACGAACGATCTTCGTCACCGCTGACTCTGGCTCTGGGTAAAGATATATCAGGTATACCGATTATTGCTGATCTGGCGAAGATGCCGCATTTACTTGTTGCCGGTACGACTGGTTCAGGTAAGTCCGTTGCGGTAAATGCCATGATTCTAAGTTTGCTGTACAAGAGTACGGCAGCTGATGTACGGATGATTATGATCGATCCGAAAATGCTGGAACTGTCGATCTACGAAGGTATTCCACATCTATTAGCACCCGTTGTAACAGATATGAAAGATGCCTCAAATGCATTGCGCTGGTGTGTGGCTGAGATGGAGCGTCGTTATCAGTTGATGGCTGCACTTGGCGTGAGAAACATCAGTGGCTATAACCGCAAGGTAAAAGATGCTCAGGCTGCGGGCGAACCCATTATGGATCCGATCTGGAAACCGAATGAAGCCCAGCTTGATATCGAAGACGCGATGAATGAAACAAGACCTGAGCTCCAGACATTGCCGTTTATTGTGGTGGTGGTTGATGAATTCGCTGACATGATGATGATTGTCGGTAAGAAGGTTGAAGAGCTTATTGCTCGTCTTGCGCAAAAGGCACGTGCCTCTGGTATCCATCTAATTCTTGCCACACAGCGACCATCGGTTGATGTGATTACCGGCTTAATTAAAGCCAACATTCCATCACGTATTGCGTTCCAGGTTTCATCGAAAGTCGAGTCCAGAACAAGTCTCGATCAGATGGGCGCAGAACAACTACTCGGTCATGGTGATATGTTGTACTTACCGGGCGGCACTTCTATTCCAACACGTGTACACGGCGCATTTGTTTCGGATGAAGAAGTGCATAAAACCGTTGACCATCTAAAGGCAACGGGTAAGGCGGAATATCACGATGAAATATTACAGGACAGCGATGTTCTCTTACCGGGTGAAAAGCCTGACCATGTGAATCTGGATGGGGACGATACCGAATCCGATCCAATTTATGATCAGGCTGTACAGTTTGTTCTTGAGAGTCGTCGTGCTTCTATTTCAAGTGTGCAGCGTAAGTTCAAGGTCGGCTATAACCGCGCCGCTCGGATCATTGAACAAATGGAAGCAGTAGGTCTGGTCAGTCCACCGGGATCGAATGGCGCACGAGACATTCTTGTGCCAGAACACAATGCCTAATTTACGTCACCTGCGATTTCTCTTCATCATGCTATTAAGCATGATGTTATTTACGTCAGCTCACGCTCAGAAAAACAACCAAGCAGTCGATAAGCTTACAGAACGACTAGCTGGGTTGAACTCGTTTATTGCTGATTTTAGTCAACGCCTGATTAATACTGACAGCGTCACAGTCGAACCTTCGCTTGGACGCATGGTTTTTCAACGGCCAGGGAAATTTCGCTGGATATATGAGACACCCTACGAACAGGAAATCATTTCCGACGGGAAAACACTCTGGGTGTTTGATATCGATCTTGATCAGGTCACAATTCGGCCCGCTAGCGAAGGGCTTGATCGATCACCCATTACGATTCTTGATGAGCCCGATGAAATTGCTAATCTCTATAACGTTGAGATACTGGAAGAACGTTCGAATGAAATCGAAATCAAACTGGTTCCAAATTACGATGGCGCAGCGTTTAAGTATGTCATTCTAATCTTTTCAGCTAAGAAGCTAGTTGCCATGGAGATCTTCGATAATTTCGACCAGTTCAACAGTCTGAGTTTTCATAATGTCGAGATGAATACTGAGCTGGACATGAGGCAATTTAATTTTGTTCCACCTAAAGGCGTGGACGTCATCGATGCAACAAAACAGTTTAATTGATGATATCGAGTCTCCTGAGACCCAGGCAGACAGGGTAGATACTCGCCCGTTAGCTGACCGTCTACGACCTGAAAACATCGATGATGTCTTTGGGCAAAATCACCTGCTCGCTACCGGTAAACCACTACGACAGGCCATAGAAGAAGAGAAACTCCATTCCATGGTGCTATGGGGGCCGCCAGGCACCGGTAAAACCACGCTAGCACGTTTGATTGCTAACTATAGCAATGCACAGTTCCTGTCGATTTCAGCCGTTCTCGATGGTGTAAAAGACATACGTCGTTGCGTTGAGCAGGCACAACAGGCATTAGTCCATTTAAGAAGTACAGTGGTCTTTGTCGATGAGGTACATCGTTTTAACAAGGCGCAACAAGATGCCTTTCTACCGCATGTTGAAAGCGGTCTGATTTATTTCATCGGGGCGACTACTGAAAACCCATCATTCGAACTCAACAATGCATTGCTCTCTAGAACCCGAACCTATGTCTTAAAAGCACTGAATCAGGACGCAATACGCGATGTGCTAACGCGTGCTATTGAAGATAAAGAGAAAGGTCTTGGCGATCTTGAGATACAAATGCCTGATGATTCACTGGATCAACTCTGCCGAGCGGCTGATGGTGATGCACGACGTGCATTGAATCTCTTAGACCTTGCCGTTGATATCTGTCGACTCGGTGAAGCAGAGCAATACCATATTACCGATGACATCATTGCCGATGTTATTTCAGGTACGCTTCGTCGTTTTGACAAAGGTGGTGATGCATTTTATGACCAGATATCGGCTTTACATAAATCGGTACGCGGTTCTAACCCTGATGCTGCGCTGTACTGGTTAACTCGTATGCTCGACGGTGGCTGTGATCCACTGTATATCGCGCGTCGTGTTGTGCGTATGGCCAGTGAAGATATCGGCAATGCTGACCCAAGGGCGCTACGTATTGCGCTAGATGCCTGGGAAACCTATGAACGCCTGGGTAGCCCTGAAGGTGAACTTGCGATTGGACAGGCAGTCACTTACATGGCCTGTGCTGCGAAAAGTAATGCCGTCTATACGGCGTATAAGGCCGCTATGCAGGACGTCAAAGCCAATGGCAGCCATCCTGTACCGATACATTTATGTAATGCGCCGACCAAATTGATGAAAGAGCTGGGTCATGGGCGTGATTACCGCTACGCGCATGATGAACCAGAAGCCTATGCTGCTGGCGAGCAGTATTTTCCTGATGAAATGCCAGATCGAAAATACTATGAGCCAGTACAGCGAGGTCTGGAAATCAAGATTGCTGAAAAACTACGTCATCTTGAAGAGCTGGATGAGTTGTTTCGCCAAAAGCAGGAAGGCGAGTCATGATGCAAGCCTTGGCTATCGCGACAGGCGGCGCTATCGGCGCATTACTACGGTTCTATGCTTCTAGTGGTGTCTATTTACTACTTGGTCGTGGTTTTCCATATGGCACACTATTTGTGAACGTATCGGGAAGTCTGTTACTTGGTGTTTTATATGCCGTGTTCCAGGAACGTACCGAAATTAGTCCAGAAGTCCGTCTGGCACTGACGATTGGCTTACTCGGGGCTTTTACCACGTTCTCGACTTTCTCAATGGAGACACTACAGTTGATTGAAAGTGGCGATATATTCAAAGCCTTACTGAACATTTTACTCAGTGTTGTTTTATGCCTGTTTGGGGCATGGTTGGGCTTACACATTGGTCGCCAGATATAACAGTAGAGATTTCTGGCGTCACTGTTAGAATCGCCGCCCATTCGAAATATATAACACAACGTACACCATGCTTGATCCTAAGTTATTACGAAGTGATACAGCCGATGTTGCTGAGAAACTGAAAGGCCGTAATTTTACTCTCGATGTTGCCAAACTCGAGGATTTTGAAGCGCGTCGTAAATCACTGCAGATGCGGACTCAGGAGCTACAGAACGAGCGAAATACCAAATCGAAGGGCATTGGTAAGGCCAAAGCTGCCGGCGAGGACATCCAGCCACTGCTCGACGAAGTCGCCTCCATCGGTGATGAATTAAAATCAGCTGAGGCCGAGCTTTCGTCGCTACAGCAGGAAATTCTCGATTACAGTCTGGGCATTCCGAATATTACTCACGAGTCCGTTCCCGTCGGCAAAGATGAAGACGATAATCGCGAAGAACGTCGTTGGGGTACTCCTAAAGAATTCGCTTTCGAGCCTAAAGATCACGTTGATCTAGGTGAGGCCATTGGCGGCATGGATGCTGAAACAGCGGCTAAATTAACCGGCTCTCGTTTTGTCGTGCTCAGCAGTAGTATCGCGCGACTACAGCGTGCGTTGACGCAATTCATGCTGGATACGCATATCAATGAACACGGCTATACAGAGACCTATGTGCCTTATATGGTCAACAGCGATAGCCTGAGAGGAACTGGGCAATTACCCAAGTTTGAAGAGGATCTGTTCAAGCTGGAAGGCGATTCAGGTTATTACCTGATTCCAACCGCAGAAGTACCAGTCACCAATATTGTCAGAGACACGATTGTTGACGATGACTATATGCCACGT
Organism: uncultured Gammaproteobacteria bacterium; assembly: GCA_942491945.1. GTDB lineage: Bacteria > Pseudomonadota > Gammaproteobacteria > JAJDYQ01 > JAJDYQ01 > JAJDYQ01. The sequence continues at coordinate 19,464 of CALODD010000123.1, forward strand.
AAATGGGTTGCGCATACGCCATGTTTCCGTAGCGAAGCGGGTTCATATGGCAAAGATACCCGCGGTCTTATTCGTCAGCATCAGTTCGAGAAAGTGGAAATGGTACAAGCTGTGCGCCCACAGGACTCATGGAATGCATTGGAAGAACTGACCGGTCATGCGGAGTCAATATTACAGAAACTGGATCTACCGTATCGCCTATTAACCCTGTGTAGCGGCGATACCGGATTCTCAGCAGCAAAAACGTATGATCTGGAAGTCTGGTTACCTGGGCAGCAGAAGTATCGCGAAATCTCTTCCTGCAGTAATTTCGTCGATTTTCAGGCGCGCCGACTGCAGGCACGCTGGCGTAATCCGGAAACTGGCAAGCCTGAATTGCTTCATACGATTAATGGCTCAGGCGTAGCTGTTGGCAGGGCACTTGTTGCGGTAATGGAAAATTACCAGAACGAAGACGGTTCGATTACTGTTCCTGACGTCTTACGTAGCTATATGGGTGGTTTAGACCTTATTACTGCACCGACATAATCAGTAGCGACACAAATAGAATTACAATCCCAAGGATAAAGACCACATTCGCCCAATCGCCTTTTTCGGCTTTAGGGCCATTTTTAGACCAGTGTTTGTAGGCAGGCCACATACTGAACAGCATCATCAACATCGCGATGCCGAGCATGACTTTCATTGCTGTTTCCATATTTATGCTTCTCCATAAAAAAAGCCCCGCAGAACGGGGCTTTTTAAGATACGACGCTAATTAATCATCACCACCAGCGAATGCCATCAGAATCTGAAGCAGGCTGATAAAGATGTTAAAGATGCTCAGGTACAGGCCATATGTCGCCATGATGTAGTTAGTCTCACCGCCATGGATGATACGGCTGGTATCGAACAGGATAAAACCACTCATCAGCAGGATTACGCCAGCTGAGATCGCCAGTGACAGTGCAGGCAGTGCGAAGAACAGGTTAGCAATAATCGCTACGACCACAACCATCATGCCAGCGAACAGGAAACCACCCATGAAGCTGAAGTTCTTGCGGCTCATAAGGGCATAGCCTGAAAGACCCAGGAAGATAGCTGCTGTTCCGCCAAACGCGGTAGCAATGACCTGTGGGCCATGAGGTACTGCGGCGTAAATCTGCAAGATAGCGCCTAGTCCGAAACCCATCAGGGCAGTTATTAGAAAGATAACACCAATTCCTGCACCTGAATTAGCTGTGCGGGGCAGAACGAACATGCCAAGTACCATGCTCACAATCAGTGAGGCTATGTACATCCATACTGGAACACCAATTGCCATCGAGACGACGGCTGAAATTGCGCTAACAAACAGTGTTGCAGATAGCAGCACGTAGGTGTTCTTCAATACCTTATTGGTAGAGACGATCGACTCCTGCGAACTACTAAGTGCCTGATCATACTGTTGCATAATGACTCTTCTCCTAAATTTTCAATGAATTCTGTAAGTTACCGACACCTAACAATCGGAATTGTTCCGAGCATAGCATTGAAAAACCCGGAATAAAACCCGTAAAAATGCCAGTAATCGTAGCTACTAACTGGGGTTTAAAAAGTGTAATTCAAGTGTAAACAAACGGTAGTTTTCCTGTGTCGAATCCGGTATTCTTGCGCGCCTCTGAAGTCAGGCACTTCAGACACGTTTTTCTGAGGTCTAGCGACATGCTAAGACGTATTTCTCACGAAAAACCACAATTCGATATTACGGAGAGCTGGCTGAGTGGTCGAAAGCGGCGGTCTTGAAAACCGTTGAGGGGTTATACCCTCCGGGGGTTCGAATCCCTCGCTCTCCGCCATCTAATCTTTCATAATGTTATTACTTCTTTAATCTCTACTTATTGTAATGACTATAAAAGTAATGTTCGTGTGCATGGGCAATATCTGTCGTTCTCCGACGGCCCATGGTGTATTCAGAAAACTGATTCAGGATGAAGGTCTGAACGATGATATTTATATCGAGTCATCGGGAACGCATGCCTATCATGTTGGTGAATCTCCAGACTCAAGAGCACAAAGTACTGCCCGAGGTCGTGGTATTGAACTGGGTGATCTAAGGGCACAAAAGATCAAGGCTTCCGATTTTGAAAACTTTGACTATGTATTGGCGATGGATGAAGATAATTACTCGATCTTGTCATCCCTATGTCCCAGCCAGTATCGAGACCGCCTACAATTATTTCTAAACTTTGCCGATGACTCCAGCGTTAGAGAAGTCCCCGATCCTTATTATGGCGGGGCGAGTGGTTTTGATTACGTCTTTGATCTCGTGGAAGAAGGTTCGCGCGGATTGTTAGCTGATATCCGTGCCAGGCATCTATAGAAATAATTAGGCCGGTATCCTTAACAGATACCGGCCAATTCATTAATCGCCTGTTGTAGCTTCTGCTTTCGGTGACGCAGGCTTTTCCTGCTTTGGTGCATCGGTTTTCGGTGCAGGTGCTTTATTCTCTTTTGGCTTAGATTCAGCCTTCGGAGCTGCTTTGTTCTCAGGCTTAGGCGTTGATTCCGACTTTGGAGTTGGTGCCTTATCCTGTTTAGGCGCGGATTCTGCCTTCGGTGCTACTTTGTTCTCTGGCTTAGGTGCTGATTCCGACTTCGGAGTAGATGCCTTCTCTTGATTAGGTGCAGACTCTGTCTTTGGAGCAGCGGCTTTGTCCTGCTTCGGCGCCTGAGTATCGTTTGACTGATTTGAGTCGTTTTGCTCGTTCGACTTGGCACCCTGATTGTTATTACGGCGCTGTCCACTACGGCGACGTCCACGACGCTGTCCCTGGTTTTTATTTTCGTTATTGCTTGACTTGTTGCCATCTTGCTCAGCCGCAGGTGCAGCATCTGCCTTCTGTTCAGTACTCGCCTGTTGCTGCTGATCTGGCTTCTGAGACTTCTGGTTATTATTTTGTTTACGTCGATTATTCTGACGATTGCCACGATTACTCTGTGACTCACCAGAACCTTCCGCCTGTTTGCGATCATTTTGGCCGTCTTTTTGTTGATTTGAGCCTTGCGGGCGATTGTTATTACGACGACGGTTGCGGTTGTTATTACGACGACCACCACCACGTTGGTTGTTATCTCCACGTCCACGATTGTTACTTTGTGGTTTCTTTTCTTCTTCCTTCTCTTCTTCGCCGAAGATATTACCAAACAGGCGCTTAATAAGTCCTGGTTTTGGTTCTTTCTTTGGTTTAGGAGCTGGAGTGCGCTCTGGTGCCGGAGCGGATGGTTTTACGCTACGAACTACAGGCTCCAGATCTGGTGTGACTTCTTCACCCGTTACTTTTAAACCTTCATTCTTCTCCGAGAAGTCAGAAGCCTGTTTATAGCTACGGGCATTATTCTGACTCGCTTCATCTGCTCGTTCACGTGTAATTTCATAACGTGGTGTTTCCAGTGTTGAATTTGGCACCAGTACGATTTCAGTGCTATGGCGTCCTTCAAGCAGGGCAATGGCACGACGTTTTTCGTTCAACAGGAATGTCGCGACACTGACTGGAACCTGAGCAACGACACGTCCCGTGCCGTCTTTCATGGTTTCTTCTTCGATTAAACGAAGAATAGACAGCGCCAGGGATTCAACACTACGAACCGTTCCCTGACCGATACAGCGAGGGCAGGTATGATAACTGGACTCACCGAGAGATGAGCGCAGTCGCTGACGCGACATTTCCAATAGACCGAACCGAGAGATACGACCAACCTGTGTTCTTGCCTTATCCACTGAGAGTGCTTTACGCATACGATCTTCAACCGCACGTTGGTTTCGATTGGAACCCATATCAATGAAATCTACGACAACCAGACCACCGCTGTCACGCAGTCGTAACTGGCGAGCGATCTCGTCAGCTGCTTCAAGGTTGGTATTTAAAGCGGTGTCTTCAATATCACTACCTTTGGTAGCGCGGCCTGAGTTGATATCAATAGAGATCAGGGCTTCTGTGTGATCCAGTACGATTTCACCACCCGATGGCAGACGAACTTCACGACGGAAGGCGCTCTCAATCTGTCCTTCGATCTGATAACGACTAAAGAGAGGAATTTCTTCTTTATATAATTTCAGCTTTTCCAGATTATGCGGCATAACTTGCTGAATGAAGTCACGTGCTTCCTCATAGATAGCAGGAGAATCAATCAGAATTTCACCGATATCATTTCTGAAATTGTCGCGCAGTGCGCGGATGATGATATTGCTGTCCTGATAGACTAGAAAAGGCGATTCCTTTTCCTGTGTGGCCTTGTCTATCGCTGTCCAGACCTGAGCCAGGTAATCCAGATCCCATTGCAGTTCTTCGGAAGAGCGACCAACGCCAGCAGTACGGACGATGACGCCCGAGCCATCCGGCATAGTGAGTTCAGCCAGTGCCTCACGAACCTGGTTGCGTTCTTCACCTTCGATACGGCGCGATACGCCACCGGCTCTCGGGTTATTAGGCATCATGACCAGATAACGGCCAGCCAGACTGATAAAAGTCGTTAGTGCGGCACCTTTGTTGCCACGCTCTTCCTTATCAATCTGGACGATGACTTCCAGACCTTCCTTGATAACGTCTTTAATAGAAGGACGACCTTCAGTTTTGGCGTCTTTGTCGTAGTAGCTACGAGAAATTTCCTTGAAAGGCAGAAAACCATGACGTTCTTCGCCATAGTTTACAAAAGCGGCTTCCAGACTGGGCTCGACACGAGTGATCTTGCCCTTGTAGATATTAGATTTTTTACGTTGTCTAGCGGTCCGTTCGATGTCCAGATCGTAAAGATATTGGCCGTCGACCATGGCAACGCGCAACTCTTCTTGTTGAGTCGCGTTGATGAGCATTCTTTTCATAGTAGGTATCTCTTGTTGATACCGGGATGTGTGTTTTACCAAAAATCTGATTGAGGAATCTGCTTATCAGAGTCCGATCGTCAAGGCGTGTCAAGGGATCAGCGTGGGGTGCGCGTAACGCAGCCTCTGGAGCATGATCCAGTAATGCCTTTATAGTGCAGATTAGAAGAATGAATCCCGGTGTAATCATGTAAAATGGATTTGATTGCGTATTTCAAAATCCTCGCGGTATGCGGGGATTAAAATTTGTTGTGCCAGATGGCTTGTTTTCCTTGTAATTCGGGTTGGTTGATTCCGAAACACCAGTGTAGGTTAATTGTCAGGCGGTGCTTCTGCCTAGTGGAATCACCTGATATCCCGACCATCAAGCACGGGTAATATAGCAGTACATAGGTAATTGAGCAATCCGGACAGTCTGCAGGGTTATGATTTACGGTATATTTTTTTTTGCTGAGATAGAATGCGCGGCAATTTACACGGATTCAGATTCGTAACCCCGAAACCCTCATATAGCTGTATTCAATGGCATCTCCTGAACAAACTACCCATACCTCGGTTCGTCTCGTCACCATAACGGCGGAAGAGGCTGGTCAACGAATTGATAATTATCTGGTTCGTCAGTTTAAAGGGGTGCCTAAAAGCAGAATCTACCGAATATTGAGAAAAGGCGAGGTGCGGGTTAACAAAAAACGCATCAAACCTGTCTATAAACTGCAGGAACACGACGAAGTTCGTCTACCGCCGATTCGCATGTCTGCAGAGAAGACACGCCGACCGCCAGATCATGTTCTCGACCTAGTCGAGTCTCGAATAAGCTACGAAGATGATCGCTTATTTATAGTAAATAAACCATCTGGGCTAGCTGTTCATGCCGGTACTGGTATCGATTACGGCGTGATCGACGCTCTGAATACGCTGTATCCAAAACAACAATCGTATCTGGTTCATCGTCTGGATCGTGAAACCAGTGGTTGTCTGTTGATTGCTCGCGATCGGCAGGCCATGTTGTCGCTGCAAACTTCGATTCGTGAAGGGCAGATCGATAAGTTCTACTCAGCGTTACTAATGGGGAGCTGGGGGCAGGGTAAACAGGCCATTGATATTCCACTACGGCGAAACAAGATTCAGGATGGCGAGCGTCTGGTTCAGGTTGACGATAATGGAAAAGAAGCCGTTTCAATTTTTTATCCGGTTCGTGAGTTCGCCGGCCATGGTAAACAGACTACGGTCACTCTAATGAAAATCAAACTCGTCACTGGTCGTACCCACCAAATCCGGGTGCATGCCCTCGAAACAGGTCACCCGCTGGCTGGGGATCAAAAATATGGCAATGCTGACTTTAATGATGAACTGAAACGTATCGGCCTGAAACGTATGTTTTTGCACGCACAGTCTCTGGCTTTCCCGCATCCCGATGGCGGTCAGAAAATGCATATCGATCCACCACTGGATAACGATTTAAACGCTGTATTGCAGAAACTGGAACGACGCTAGCTATGTCATCGTATGAATTAATTGTCTTTGACTGGGACGGCACGCTGATGGATTCCCGTGTCCAGATTGTGTCGTGTATGCGACGGGCGATGCAGGACGCTGGCTTACCCGATATGCCTGACCAGGAACTACAGCAAGTCATCGGTCTGGGGTTAATGGAAGCAGTTCAAGGGCTTTTACCGGATCAAGACAATGATGTGGTTGAGGCTGTTAGCAGTGCTTATCGTAAACATTGGCTGACATCTCCCCCAGGACTCAGTGGGTTTTTTGATGGAATAGAAACTCTATTGCACTCATTGCATACGAGCGACAAGAATATGGCCGTAGCGACCGGTAAAAGTCGTCGCGGGCTCGATAAGCAATTTCACGAAACAGATACCGGACGATTCTTCATGACATCACGCTGTGCCGATGAATCTCAGTCCAAGCCAGCGCCTGATATGTTACTGGAAATACTTGATGAAACAGGGTATTCGCCAGACAATGTACTGGTCGTCGGAGATACAGCATTTGATATGCAGATGGCAAAGTCTGCACAAATTGATCGGCTTGCGGTGACCTATGGTGTACACGATGAAGAACAGTTGGCGCCATTTTCCCCTGTCGCCATTGTTAAGTCTTCGCAGGAACTTTGTGACTGGTTTCAGATCAATATACTCGCATAACGCACTAGCTTGTAAGTAGGAAAGGTATGGACGATAAATCAAAAAAATCGACTAATTTTGAACAGGACGTTGTAGAAAAACTGGCGTTTGCGGCGGTTACTGAACAACGTCGTTCACGTCGCTGGAAAATATTTTTTATTTTCCTGTTCTTCATTTATCTATTCTCAGTTTCTTTTTTAATGAAAGGATCCATTGAGCTATCAGAGCTCGACACATCTGTTGGTAAGCACACAGCGCTTGTCGATCTCGACGGTGTGATCAGTACTGATGGTGAAGCCAGTGCCGACAAGATTGTTGGTGCACTCAGAGATGCCTTTGAAGATGAAAATACAGCGGGCGTCATCATGCGCATTAATAGCCCTGGAGGCAGCCCGGTACAGTCCAGCTACATCTATACGGAAATGCGTCGATTACGTGAAAAGTATCCGGATATTCCTCTGTATGCGGTTATTTCAGATCTTTGCGCATCAGGTGGTTATTACGTCGCTGTCGGTGCAGATAAAATCTACGCCAATGAATCGAGCATTGTCGGCTCAATTGGTGTGATCATGAATGGTTTTGGTTTTGAAGGCACGATGGAAAAACTCGGTGTTGAGCGACGTGCTTTAACTGCCGGTGAACACAAAGCCTTGATGGATCCATTTTCGCCAATGAATGAGGAAGAAACAGCGCACCTTCAAACCATGCTGGATGAGATTCATCAGGAATTCATAACAACGGTGAAAGAAGGACGTGGCGATAAGCTGGTTGACGATGAAAAAATATTCAGCGGCCTGGTCTGGACCGGTGAACGAGCTAAATATCTCGGATTAATTGATGAGTTTGGTAGTGCGGGTTATGTCGCTCGCGAAGTGATCAAGGAAAAGGATATCGTCGACTTTACTGGGCAGAAAGACCTGCTGGATCGTATCACCGAACGTCTTGGTGGGGTGATCGTTAATCAGATGATGAAAGTCTGGTAAATATCTGACTCATTTGACGGGCGAGTTCGAAGTCCAGTGAACTTAAGCCAGATACTGAATGAGTAATCAGGTCAATCTGAACACGATTGTAGACATTGCACCATTCCGGATGATGATCCATCTTATCAGCGACGATGGCTACTTCCTGCATAAAGGCCATTGCGTTCTGGAAACTGGGAAAAACGAGCTCAATATGTAACTTATCTGATTTTAGTGCCCATTTCAGACTGCTCTGCTGATTGAGTGAGGCAAGCAGTCCCTCTACTTCTGATACCGATAATTTCTGTATTTTCGTCACTACGGCTTAAAACCAGACTGAGCGGAAAGAATATCGATGTCCCAGTTATTAAACATATCAATTAGACGTATTAATGGCAATCCAATCAAGGTGTTAGGGTCACTTCCTGACAATTCACTGAAGAGTGTAATTCCCAGGGCCTCCGACTTGAAGCTGCCCGCACATTGGTAGGGTTGTTCCGTCTTGAGGTAATTCTCGATTTGGTGGGCTGTCAGCTCACGGAATTTCACCGTGAAAGGCTCGACGATTGATTGCTGACGATCTTGCTCAATATCGTAGAGGCAAAGACCAGTCAGGAATCTAACGGTTTTTCCAGATGCTTCTCTTAATTGGGTGATAGCATTGTAGTGATTGCCAGGTTTACCCAATATTTCGTCGTCTATGACGCAGACCTGATCCGAGCCAATGACCAGACCCCGATCAAAATGTGCCTTTGCTGCTCGCGCCTTGGCTACCGATAGACGCTCAACGAGTTGAATTGCTGATTCATTTTCTTTGCGGCTCTCATCAACCTCGGGTTTACAGGTCTGAAAGGGCAGATTGAGCCTGGATAGCAATTCTCTGCGGAAAGGCGATGTCGATGCCAGAATTAGTGGTGCAGGTAGTTCGTTCATAGTGCTCAGAGCGGTAATCTTTACCCAATCATAAATCACTCACAGAGGGTGAGCGAATCGGCTTTCTTAATCCTGATCAGCGATTGTTGATTCAGGTAACCCACGGATGATTAGGTTTACCTGTAATACGGTGTTTTTATTAGCAATTTTCTTTGACGTAATGCAAATTCGCCGCTATTATCGCGCGCCTATGTCAGCACGCCTGCCAAAGACCGTCGATGTACGGAAATATGCCGATACGGGACGTCATTTGCAAGGAGTGCTGGATGGTTCATTGTGTCAGCGACTGAGCGGAGCAATTGATCACTTTGAAGGTGATATTGAAATCGATCTTCAATTTGAGCGCGATGTCGAGAACAGGCGAATCATTACCGGCGAAGTTTCAACGAATGTCGCTGTGATTTGTCAACGATGCCTTGAAGACGTGGTTTACCCTCTTCAATGTAACGTAGCCCTGGGCGTCATTATCGATGAAACTCAGGCTGAACAATTACCGAGTTCTTTAGAGCCGGTGTTGATAGATGATGAACCGTTAAGTCTTGTGGATCTGGTGGAAGACGAGCTTATTCTGGCTTTGCCTTCGGTCATAACCCATGAGCAGTGCGAAGCACCGCTTAAGCTTGATAAGCCTGTGGTTGAGGAGCAAAAACGGGATAACCCGTTTGCGGTGCTGAAGAATTTTAAAGTATCAGAGTAATCTGGTGCTGTTTTAGTTTTGTAACGGAGATCGAAAATGGCTGTTCAACAGAATCGTAAAACACGCTCAAAGCGTGGCATGCGTCGTTCACACGACGGTTTATCAGGCTCTACTCTGTCTATTGACCAGGGTAGTGGTGAAACTCACCTGCGTCATCACGTTAGCGCAGAAGGTTATTACCGTGGTAAGCAGGTAGTACAACCTAAAATGATGGATGACGACGACGAATAGACTCTATTTGATCGTTATGAATAAGGTTGCCCGGATTTGTTTTGCAGATTCGGGCAATTTTTTTTCTGCCGACCGTTATTTAAACCGATAAATCATTAATGTCA
>CALODD010000124.1:0-15727 GCA_942491945.1 uncultured Gammaproteobacteria bacterium
CTAAGAAATCCAGCCTTGGTGTCACAAAGAAAGCGCCCAGCGGGACCAGCCGTTACCCAGCTTTTATGCAGTTGCTAAAAACGCAGTTAAAAAGTGATTACAAACAGGAAGATCTGGAAACTGAAGGTCTCAAGATATTCTCTACACTCGATCCTCTGGCACAAACAGCGGCAGAGAGAGCTTTAGATAAACGTCTTTCAGGCATCGAAAAAGATCGTAAGCTCAAGCGCAACACACTACAGGGTGCGGTTATTGTGACGTCCAGTCATAACGGTGAGCTACTGGCGATGGTCGGTGGTCGCGAGGCACGTTATTCTGGTTTTAATCGAGCGCTTAATGCGCGCCGACAGGTCGGTTCGATTTTAAAGCCAGCGATTTATGCGACGGCTTATTCTCAGCCGCAGCGATATTCCATGTTGACGCCGGTCGATGATTCTCCGCTTCAGGTAAAAACACGCGAGAACGATATATGGCAACCGAAGAACTATGACGGTGAATTTCATGGACGTGTACCGCTGTACACCGCACTCGCACATTCATATAACGCGTCCTCAGCGCGTCTTGGACTAGCCCTCGGTTTAGAGCAGGTGTTCGATACACTGTACCGTCTGGGAGTAAACCGTAAGCTGCCGCCATATCCATCCGTCTTACTGGGTGCGGCTGAACTGACGCCACTGGAAGTCGCGGGCATGTACCAGACGCTAGCAGCAAATGGTTTCCAAACGCCAATCCGCGCGATTCGTGATGTACTGGATGCAAACAACAAGGCACTACAGCGTTACCCAATTCAATTGAATCAGGTGATTGATCCATCCGTTGCCTATCTAACCAATGCCAGCCTGATTGAAGTCATGCGAAACGGTACCGGCCGTAGTTTCTACTGGCAGTTTCCAAAGTCCATGGTCGTAGCAGGCAAGACAGGGACGACCAACGAATTACGCGATAGCTGGTTTGCGGGATTTAGTAATGACAAGCTCGGCGTGGTCTGGGTCGGTAATGACGACAACAAGCCAGTGAAACTGACGGGTAGCAATGGTGCCTTACGTGTCTGGACCGATACGATGAAAAAGACCGGCATTGAATCGCTTCGTTTGGCACCACCCAGTAATATTGAATTTTCCTGGATTGAACAGTCTACCGGTTATTTAACGAAAGAAGGCTGTGAAGGCGCAGTACAGTTTCCGTTTATTAAAGGTTCGTCACCAGTACAAAAGTCAGACTGTATTAACGATCAGACGCCAATCAAGGATACAATTCGCGACAAGGTGAAATCCTTCTGGGAAAGTTTGTTTGGCGACGATAATGATTATTAAAAAGAAGATGGCTCAATTGGAGATTCGAGGACAATGATACGACTCGGTGGTTTAGCAATAGCAGGAATCGTGATTTTAGGTGGATGTTCGGCACAGGGCGGCACTATGGCGCCGGTAGAAGACCGTTCACCAGGTGGTTCCGCGAATAACTATGGCAATACTGTCGCTGAACCTGCGCCCTCTGCACCCGAGGTAACGCCCTATGTTGCAGCTCCAACGCCAGCGCCGGTTACTGCTCCACCGGTACAGCCCGCCAGCGCCCCAAGAAAAACCAATTCGGCCACGAAATCACTGGTTAGTATTGCCGATGCCAAGATCAAAGGCGGCCAATATGATGCAGCGGCCAATTCCCTGGAACGCGCGCTAAGACACGATCCTAAAAATGCGGACATCTGGTCAAAGCTTGCCGAGGTGAATCTGCTTCAACGTGATTATTCTCAGGCTGAATCCAAGGCTCTGAAATCTAATGCGCTATCCGGCGGCAACAAGCCACTCATGGCCAAGAACTGGCGATTGATTAGCAAGTCGCGCCGCCTGCGTGGTGACGGGGTTGGTGCTGATGAAGCTGAAGTTCGCGCCTATAACCTGACAAAGTAATTGTTATATGGATTCCGGCTAAAGACCTGCCGGAATGACAGCATCTCATATGCAGGTATCTGAACATCTCAAAGAAGGCGGTGCGCTTAGTCAGGCTGTTAAAGGTTTCGCGCCGCGTGAACAACAACAGCAAATGGCTGATGGGGTTGCTCAAACTATTGAAGATGGGGGCACGCTCGTTGTTGAAGCAGGCACAGGCGTCGGAAAAACCTTTGCCTATCTTGTGCCTGCGATCGAATCTGGTAAGCGAGTCATCATCGCTACGGGTACCAAAAACCTGCTGGACCAACTCTTTCATAATGATCTGCCAGTCGTTCGTGGTGCGCTAGGCGTTCCAGTCACTGTAGCCTTACTCAAAGGTCGAGCAAATTATCTTTGTACACATCGGCTGGATATCAATCGTAAAGGTGGTGACCGACATAGTGATCGCTATCAACACGAGCTATCGATGATCGATGACTGGGCTGGGCGAACATTAACCGGCGACATCGCTGAAATGGATGATGTTGAAGAAGGTTCCATGGTTTGGCCGCTTGTAACATCCACAGCAGAAAACTGTCTGGGTTCAGACTGCGATGACTATGAGGACTGTTTTGTTCTGAAAGCGCGGCGTGAAGCACAAGCCGCAGATATAGTGGTGATCAATCATCATCTGTTCTTTGCCGACATGGCATTAAAAGAGCAGGGCTTTGGCGACATCCTGCCGGGTGCCGATGTCTTCATTATTGATGAAGCACATCAGTTGCCGGAGATCGCCAGTAACTTCTTCGGTATTACGGTTACATCGCGACAGCTATATAACCTGACAACCGACACCGTCGCGGAACACATTAAAGAAGGCGGTGCGCTCAGTGAATTACCGGACTCGGTCGACAAGCTGGAACGATCCATTGCCGACATGAGGTTATGTATGGGGCCGACTGGTCAACGACTGTCGTGGGAAGAAGTAAGCAGGCTGGAAAATTTCACGGATTTTCTAACCGTCGCGAAAAAGAATCTGGTTGTAGTCCGTGACTGGCTAGCTGATGCATCAGAGCGTAGTAAAGGTCTGGATAACTGTCATAAACGCTGCCTGGTGTTGTATGAACGCGTTAACGCCATGACCTTATTACTGGATGAGACCGTCGAAAGCGAAGTACGGCATGACCGTGTACGTTGGGCCGATACCAGCCGCCGAGGATTTGGATTACACAGTACACCACTCGATATCGCTGAAATTTTTCGAGCCAATATGGAAGAAATGCAGGCGAGCTGGATCTTTACTTCAGCAACACTAGCCGTTGGCGATAGTTTTAAACACTTTAATCGACGACTCGGATTACAAGAACCAGCAACACAGGCACTAGGTAGTCCGTTTGATTATGAAAAGAATGCACTGAATTACATACCTACTGATATGCCCGAACCTTCAGACCCTTCGTATACACGAGAGGTTTGTACCAAAGCCTTGCCCGTTATTGAAGCGGCTGGTGGCCGAACGTTCATGTTGTTTACCAGTCATCGTGCATTGAAAATCGCCGCAGAATTTATAAAAGACCATATCGATGAATATCCGATACTGGTACAGGGTGACGCGCCGAAACAGCGATTATTAAAAGATTTTAAAGCGCAAGGAAATGCCATCCTGTTAGGCACAGCTAGTTTCTGGGAAGGCGTCGATGTACGAGGAGATGCTTTATCTTGTGTCATCATCGATAAACTACCATTCGCATCACCGGGTGATCCCGTCATGCAGGCTAGACTGGATGCCATGAAGAAGCGGGGCGAAAATCCGTTCTTTGATTATCAGGTACCAAGTGCCGTAGTTACATTGAAACAGGGTGTAGGTCGACTCATACGTGATGTGAATGATCAGGGCGTATTGATGTTATGTGACCCAAGGTTAACAGGCAAATCATACGGAAAAGTATTCCTGAAAAGTTTGCCGAGTATGCGAGAGACACGCGAAAGTCAGGATGTGGAAGTATTTTTTAATAAATAAATAATCGAGCATTAGCTGAAACCCGGAGTTAAGCAGATGAAAAAATATAATGTGCTATTAATCGTAGTCTTCGCGCTACTCATTCAAGGTTGTATAGCGACAACACAGACAGCGGGGCGGAATATACATCCAGAAGAGATTTCTGATATTAAAGATAAAGCAATTCTGTTTGGTATGTTATCTGCAGAAGGTGGAACGGATGCATCGTTATATATTGATCAACAAGGCAAGGCCAAAACAATAGAACTGGAAGCACTTGGCTTGATGCGAGGTGCGAAACAAATTGATGATAATGGTAAAAAGGGTAGGCTGTTTTCGATAGCAGTTGAACCAGGGAGTTTTCAACTAACAAGATGGACGATGTATTTGCTGCAAGGTGGAAAAGAAAAAGTCTACTACGGAAACAGTTTGGAAAAGCCAGATACATTTAGTGCAAAATCAGGAGAACTGATTTATCTGGGTAGTTTCAATGTAAAAGCGAAAACCGGACTAAATCATTTCAATCTTCCTGTCGTTGAAGGTGCTACGTTTGAAACTCACCCGCAGTTAAAGCGTGATCATGAGTTTCTGCTAGAGAAATATCCTGCGCTGGCAGGGAAAGAATTAACAGATTATTCAAGTAGAATAATAAAGTGGAACGGTCAGGAAAATAAAGAATAGTCGTTTTGGATGCCTAACCTGAACATTACTGACTTTGGAAAAGCCAGTAATGTCAGATCATTAAAAAGATACTTAACTTTCTTTAGTCGCTCTGCGACGACGCTTTCTAGGCGGCTTATTTAGTTCTTTTTCTACTTTAGCTATTGCTGATGCATGAGCTTTTAGACGGCGTACTGCTCCGCGTAATGCACTTAATTCTTCAGTAACTGTTTTACGTGCGCGAACGTTTTTATCAATCTCACGCGTGACGGTTTTTAGTTCCTTATCTGTCGCGGCGATTAGTTTTTTACCTTCAGCAGAAGGATTTGTTTTATGCTTTTGAGCGGCTTTGGTTTTACGTTTCTGTAGTGTTTGTTTCTTTTTCTTCAGACGGCGGATAACGCCGAGAGTTTTTACAGAAAGCTTTGCATGGTTGCCAAGTGTACTTTCGGCGAGTGAAACGGTATCAGTAATTTTACTGGTCGAAGTATCTACAATATTTTGAACGGCGCTGGCTTTTATTTGTTTACGTTTTGCGGCAGGCATAATAGCTCCTTTAATGTTGACTACCCGAGCATACCGAGAATATAACCCCACGACAAATAGTGTTGTAAATTGAAGTGCATAATATTGTTAAAACTCCTCGAATAAATCACATTACTGATCAAAGTAATACACGGCTTAAATGGATTTTTCGAGGTGCTCGTAAGTTTGAGATACAATCCACCGTATGAAGATCCTAGCTTTAGACACAACTCAGGAATATTGTTCGGTCGCGCTTTCAAATGCAGGTGAATTAATCCTGCGTGAAGAGTTAGCGCCTCGCTCTCATACTGACCTGGTCCTGCCTCAGGTTGAGTCAGTACTTGCTGAAGCAGGTTTACAGCTTAAGCAACTCGATGCACTGGCATTTGGTCGTGGTCCTGGAAGCTTTACCGGATTACGTATTGCTGCTGGTGTTGTTCAAGGTCTGGCACTCGGTGCTGATTTGCCCGTAGCCCCAGTTTCTTCGCTCGCTGCGATGGCGCAAGGACAGTATCGTTTGAATAATACATACACACATATCTGCGCCGCTTTCGATGCGCGCATACAGGAAGTGTACTGGGGTAACTATCAGTTGGCCGACGGCATTATGCAGAGCGTGACCGATGAAGCCGTGAATTCACCGGATGATTTATATCTGCCAGAAGAAGGGCAATGGTTAGCGATTGGTGCAGGCTGGAAGGCTTATCCTCAAATGCAGGAACGACTCGCAGATCGTTTAATTGATGTGATCCCAGATACAGCCCCATTAGCGCAGGACATGATTCCAATCGCACAGTGGATTATCGATAACGACCAACTTGTGAGCGCCGAAGAAGCAATCCCGGTTTATCTTCGCCAGAAAGTCGCGCAAACGATTAGCGAACGCAAACAGGCAAAGGCGGCCAAAGCTTCATGATGAAAGACCGGCGAGTCTGGCTAAGTATCATTGCAGCACTACTCGTCATCCTGTCGTTTAGTCGAGTCCTTGATAACGCCAGTTCACAAAGCACTGAAGAAGCTCTTGTAAGGGCATTGGCTACCTATGGTGTAGCACGTGCTTTAAATGGTGTTATATCGGTAGCACAAGGCACAGAGTTAGCCATAGAACCTGCGGGTGTTGGTGTGATTCTCACACCCGGTCAGATACTCGATCCCATCAATGATTTAATCGAACGCTTTTCCTGGGTGATGCTGGTTAGTAGTGCATCGCTTGGTGTGCTCAACGTCCTGTTATCGATCAGTATCTGGATATGGCTCAGTGTGGTTCTCGGTATTGGTATTACGGCCACTGTCGTCTTTCAATGGCGACAGGATCTGGTTTCGGATGCGGCGCAAAACTTACTGACTAAAGTCGTGTTGCTATTAATCTTGTTACGTTTTGCTGCGCCAGTAATCGCGATCACCAATGATCTGGTTTACGAACAGTTTCTGGAACCACGTTATCAAACTGCAATAACGGAGTTACAGCAAACGACGACAGAAATTAATGAAATCAACAAAGAAACACAGATCAGTTCGAGTTCAACGAATGATGGTTCGATACTTGATAGAGCAAAGGCGTTAATCGATTCAGCAACGACATCAATCGCCGACACCTGTGAGATAGAAGGAAAGATGCAGCGCTATGAAGAAGCAGCCAGCGATGCTTCTCGGCATACGATTGATTTGATTGTCATCTTTATCTTCCAGACCATACTGCTACCGATCTTCTTTCTCTGGCTGGTCTGGCAGTTGGCGAAATGGCTTATGCTGGCATTTAAAGATCCGTAACAAAACTGTCATATATTCTCATCCACGAATCTGTAAAATACCGCGCCATTATTCGGGGGTATTACAGTGTCACGGGATCAAGAAGTAGCCGATATCGAGCATATTTTCGATGATGTAGAGCCCAAGGGCAGCGTCATCTACATGTTACGCACCACACAACAGCATCATGTACAGCTCAGCGCGATGGCCGATCAGAAGGCCAGCTTTCTGATTGCAGCCTCTTTTGTAATGCTTACGCTATTATTTCGTCAGATTGCTATCGAAGGCCTGTCATTATCTTTAATGGTTTTATGCGTATTTACATTATCGGCTTCATTATTTGCTGTCATCGCAGTAATACCGCGCGCCAAAATGCCGAAGTTCGATTTGAAAAGCTGCAATCCATTGTTTTTTGGTTGCTTTGCTCAGATGTCGGAAGATGAATATTTATTACGTATGCGTGAAGCAATGGAGACTGACGGCAGTGTTTATAAGACGATGAGTCGTGATATCTATCAGATGGGAAAGGTTCTACACGATAAGAAATTTAGATATCTCGGTTATAGTTATCGGATATTTATCATTGGCCTGATAATGACATTGTTATCGGGTATCGCTGAATTCTACTTAATGTAATGCTTAGCTTGCTTTGGGAAGATACTCAGCCCGAAAATGCGCAATTTGATCTTTCAGGTCGGTTATACCAAGCCATAATAAGGCCTCATCGAGATCACGGAAAATCTTCACGTGATAACGGTAAAACTCGCTCGACATAGCGTAGGCCTTAGCGGCCTCTATGACGTCGGATGATGTTGCCCAGATCGCAAGTTTACCTTTGATATTCGGGATTCGTTCATGTTCACGCGCTGCACTGGCCATGATGTCTTCGACGGTGAGTGATGAAACATCTGTAACACAGGTGCAATCCGCCAGTTCATCAAATGACTTAAGACCGAGAGCAATTGAATCGGCAGTCAATTCATCGACATGCTGATTAAGTGTATCTCGGTCGATGTTGCCAGCCAGTGACGTCAGAACGAAGTTTCGCTCCTGTATGAAGTGTCGAGTGATAGTACCCATTTAATACGATCCCATATTTGATCTATCGAATATAAATAAGTGTAGGCAGCTTTAAAAGAGTGTTCACAAAAAGTTACATATTTGTGATGTATTTCACGAAGATTCATCTTAGACAAAACCTGGTCGGGGCAGGTATCTATTGTTTTGTGTAGTTATCTTTGATTTTGTATGGTTAATTATGAATCAATAAGTGGTCGTCAATCCGATGAAATATACCTGCTGCCTTAATCAAAGAGCCAGCCGTCAGATTTGGTACCCCGTAAACCTCAGTTGAAACCCCATAATCCTCGCTGATTTTCGTCAGCAACATATCGAAGTCGCCATCACCCGAAAGCAGAATCACGGTATCGACCTCCTGCGCAATGGCCATGACATCAATAGTGATACCGACATCCCAGTCACCCTTGGCAGAGCCATCACGGCGCTGGATAAAGGGTTTCAGCTTTACCTCAAAGCCGATGTGCCGCAGGGCATCCTGAAACTTCTGCTGTTTGGGATCGTCACGCGAAATGGCATAGGCATTGGCGCTAACGATTTCGCCTTCACCACTGATCTTTTGCCAGAAACGGCGATAATCGAACGGACGGCCATAGGTATCGCGTGTCGTGTAGTAGATGTTCTGCACATCAACGAAAATGGCAATCCGACTCATAGAGGCATTCTAGCCGGTTGTAACGTTCTTATTCCGGTTTCGACGTGAAGGCCACTTGTTACTAGAACCGCCGGCGGTATTACCTCAACTATAGCCGGATTTATACGCTGGCATCTTACGGCGTGACTGGCTATTGCCCGAAGTATTACCAGATGAATTGCCACTAGAATTACCACCACCAGAAGGCTTCCCACCCCGACTATTCGATTTAGATCGGCCACCCGGCTTAGAACGGTTACCCGATGAGTTTGTCCGATGCCCGCGAGAATTCTCACCAGAGCGTTGACCATCACGATGGCCCTGGCCCAGTTTTGGCTTTTTCGGACGCTTGCGCTTTGGAGCGCTTAAGTTCGATTCGGGTAAATCATGTACCGGCTCAAAATCATCAATAATCTGACGTTCCAGCAATTGCTGCGTCAGACGTTCAATATCACTCAGCTGCTCGAATTCATCGGCACTGACCAGCGAAACCGCCAGACCACTGGCACCGGCACGACCAGTACGACCAATCCGATGCACATAATCTTCCGGCACATTGGGCAGGTCAAAGTTCACGACATAGGGTAGCTGGTCGATATCGATACCACGGGCGGCGATATCCGTCGCCACCAGCACCTGTGTTTTACCAATCTTGAAGCCATCCAGCGCCTTGGTGCGCGCACTCTGGCTTTTATTGCCATGAATGGCTGCAGCGCTGATGTTCTGGCTATCGAGAATCTTCACCAGCTTGTTCGCACCATGCTTGGTACGCGAGAACACCAATACCTGGTTCCATTGATTTTCACGGATTAGATGGATGAGCAGGGCAGACTTCTGTTTCTTGTCGACCGGCGCAATCCACTGCTTCACGGCTTTAACCGTCGTATTACGCGGAGTGACCGAGATTTCGACCGGGTCATGCACCAGGCCTTTCGCTAACTGGCGGATATCGTCGGAGAACGTCGCCGAAAACATCAGGTTCTGCCGATTCTTTGGTAATAATGCCAGAATCTTGCGGATATCATGGATAAAACCCATATCCAGCATCCGATCCGCCTCATCAAGTACGAGGACTTCCAGCTCCTTAAAGCGGATGGCGTTCTGGCTGTATAAATCCAGCAAACGCCCCGGCGTCGCCACCAGAATATCCACGCCCTGACGAAGACGTTTCATCTGAGGATTAATCTTCACGCCGCCAAAGACCACGGCCGCGCTTAAGTGCGTGTTCTGGCCATAAGTCGCCACGCTATCCGCCACCTGAGCCGCCAGTTCACGTGTCGGTGTCAGAATCAGCGCTCGTGCCTGATTCGAGCCCGCGCGCTTGCCTTTGGACAGTCGTTCCAGGATCGGCAGGGTAAAACCCGCCGTCTTGCCGGTACCGGTCTGCGCTGCCGCCATCACATCCTGACCCTTCAAAACCGCAGGAATCGCCTGCTCCTGAATCGGTGAGGGCGTGTCATAGCCTTGCTCAGCAATGGCTTCGAGTAATTCAGGCGATAAGCCCAGAGTGGAAAACGACATAAGTATTCTTGAGTAACGGCCAAAAAGGCCAGAAGCGTAGTACAGCGGGGCGTGGAGGGTACAGGAAGATGGGGTTAAGTACTATTTCTGTCTTTCTATTTCTCCGAGTAGGCTTACAAATGATAATGTCGTTTTATCTATTACATGTCCTTCAGATCAATTTTCATAAATTTTAAGGCTTCATGAATTGGTATGAAAAAATTGATGCCAGCCATGACCCCCTTGAAAGTTCTTCCTGCGACTGTAATACCGACAACATTCCCTTTAGCGTCAACAAGTGCGCCGCCACTGCTACCCGGTAGAACATTAACATCACTCTGAATATACCTTGCGCCTTCTTCGGTTCGATAGCTACTTACTACACCTTTGCTCACTGTAGTATTTAGGTTTTCATCTAGTGGCGAACCTATAGCATATATTTCTTCACCTATATTCGGCTCGTCGTGCCTAATAGGCAATGGATTCACAGCACCATCCTCAACCTTTATAAGTGCAACATCACGGCCACGATCAGATCGAACTACTTCTCCTAGTACTTCTCTACCTGTAGCAAGTTTTATTTTTAATGTTCCATTGTCTCCAGAAACATGCTGGTTTGTAAGTAAGTATCCATCAGATGATATAAAAAATCCGCTGCCATGACCCGAAGAAGATATAACAGTGACAACTCCTGATCTTACCTTGTTCATTTGGCTATGTATGGTTTTCTTAAAAGGCTTAATGTCAGGGATATCTATAGTAGTAAAATTCTTATTAGGCTCTAGTGATGGAGGTGTGGCTGTAATCAAGTCATAGAATTGTTTGTCTGCTAGAAGATTTTGCGTAGCAACACCAAATGCATTAATTATGATGTCATCTGAACCTAAATTTGCTGCTTCCTTTCTTTCATATGCGCCTTCGGTATCAACTGTATAGACTATCTTTCTTTGTAGTGGTGAGTATATCTGCCAGTTCACTTTAACGTACGCATTACCTTTGGAGTTATTGAAGTTACCAAAACCAGCCATTGGATAGCATATATTTGCTTCTAGATCATTGATCAAGCCACCAATAAGGTATCTTGCTTTGTAATCGGATGGGTCTTCAAAGAGGGCATCAGGATTTCCTACCACTGTGTATCCAGCATTTTCTAACTCGTCACGGAATACCTCTGTGAAATCATCGCTAGATAGGCTTACTCTGCCACCTTTCCAATTTAAGTCGCCTTGTTTAACACAAATAATACCTGCGCTTAACCCACCAATGACTTTGCCACGTTTAATTTTGATAGCGACTTTCTTTAACTGTACAGGTTCAGCCTTTTCTCCCATTTTAATATCGCGGGTTTCTTTTACTTCGACCTGCCTAACTGGAGCCATCTGGCATGCAGTCAGAAAAACCAATAAGAATATCGCTGATAATTTAATAGTAGGAAGCATGTGATATCTCGATGAATGGGTGTGATTTAGTGTTTATTAAAGTTGTGTATATGTAACCATGTCAAAACATACATATAAAATCAATCAGATTTACCTTTTAATGTGGGGTCGATACTGTAATATTATTACCGAACCGTAATATTGATGCAGATCAATGATAAGCACTGGTATGAAGCGTTTTCAAAGCAGGGTTAATATTGATCAGTTTTCTAAGGCTTGTCTGCTTTAAATTCTGGCATATGTAGACTTGTTATTAAGTAGTCCTATAAATCTGCATTAGCTAAATCTAGATGCAAAGCCTCTAACCCCGCCACCATCAATTCCTCCGCACTATTCATCTCTATCAATGAATACATCGTATCTAAATCCAGTCGTGTCCATTCGAGTAGACGGCAGATTTGCCAGAGTGGTGAGTGTTGTGATGGTTTGAGTTCGTTATAGGGTTTATCCAGCATATTGACGATGCCGTTGATGATGGAGAGGAGTTTGTCGTCATCGTCGGTTCGAATACTGTCATCGAGTGCGGGGAGTTCGATGATAGACGCGATGTTGAGTCCATCGGCCTGTACTTCGCTATCTTCTATCGAAACGCGGTATTTACCCTGTAAGGTAATACTCAGTAATCCGTTGTCCTGTTGGTCGAAGTCGATGATTTCGCAATAGGTGCCAATACGATGATAGGTCGCTGGGCCACCGGCCTCCTGTCCTTCTTTAATCAATACGACAACAAACCCGGTACCTTCGCGCATACTGTTGGCGACCATGCTGAGATAGCGTGGTTCGAAGATCTGGAGTGGAAGTATCCCGTCAGGAAAGAGAACGGTATTGAGGGGGAAGATCGGTGTTTTAGCTGGCTTCTGAATTTCGTTCATGTGCGTTCGAGACAACGGTTTTTGATAAACGGAGTGTACAGGGAGTCTATGCTGCCATAAGAATAATATCAGGTGAGCTGCTATATTCAGTCAATACATAGGGAGTTCATTATGAGCATCAGGAAGATATCCATCCTGTTCACAATTTCCATCCTGCAATTTGGTTGTGGAGATGAAACATCGAGCTCGGGCGATACTGCTTCTTCCGCTACTGGTTCACAAGCGACGACCTCTGTACAGATTGCAGGGCAAGATTCAGTGCTTGGCGATGGTGTTACCACCAGTGGCCAACAAGTTGCAGAAGGCTACGGTATGACGTTCTCTGATACGGCAATGGATGAAAATATTCCTGCATTGCCCATTTTTGGCTTTGCTAATGGCCAGCCTTTTAATGCTGGTACGGTTGTGTTTCGGTATGACCATGAGGGCAAGTGGCATCTGGAAGTGAGTGACCACAAGTTTGATCCGACCAAGGGCCCGGCGCATGGTCGTTTGACGAAAAAGGATTTACAGACGGTTTATCTGACATTGCCCGAGGAACCAGGAGCTGGTGTCACGATGGGGCGAGGTATGGAATACGGCGGTGGTTATTTTCAGATTAAAAAGACTGCAGATTCTCAGGATACGACCAGCTGGAATACGTCGTTCGCTTACAAGCTGGAGATTGAAAAATGGGAAATGGGCGCGGCACGAGTCAGTAGCTGCGGCCAACCGCCGATCGGTTCCGCGACGGGTAAACTTTTCTTCAGTTTTAAAGGCGCATCGGGAGTCATTAAGAAGTCATGGATTTCCGGGCAGTTTACTGATGCCGCTATTCTTTATTGTGCTGAATAGTTCTGGTATTCAATAAATCAAGAGATCCCCGACAAAGGCACTCGGGGATGACGTTTTCTAACAGTGACGTATAACTTCAAGACTGTCATTCCCGAATGATTCTATCGGGAATCTGATTGTTCCTTGTTAGGCCCCGACAAGAATTCTCGGGCATGAGGTTTTATAACCGTGACGTATAACTTCAAGACCGTCATTCCCGAATGATTCTATCGGGAATATGATTGTTCCTTGTTAGGTCCCCGACAAGAATTCTAGGGGATGACGCGCGGCGTTAAATGGCACCGTGTTCCTGTAATAAATCTCTTAACGCTTCTGCCATCATGCGATAACCGTTGGCTGTACGTCGTCAAAGCATCCGGACAGATGTTGGCCTGAAGTTAAGAGACAGATCAGCTCATCTATTGGGTTAAATTGTACTGCCTATCGTAATACATTTTCCGTCGTTGGATCATCGTATTTAATTTGATCTGTTGACGTTGTTCCAGAATGTCCTGATCCCTTCCATAAAACACATCCGCTGGAGTCAGGTTATTTAACGATTCATGATACCGTTCATGGTTGTAGTAATTGATAAATCGCTGCAGATGCTCTTGTAGTTCATTGGGCAGATAATAGTGATTAAGCAGGATCTGATTCTTCATAGATCGATGCCAACGCTCAATTTTGCCTTGCGTCTGCGGATGGTACGGCGCACCACGGGTATGCGTCATGCCTTGCTTCTCCAGATAACCGGATAACTCGCCGGATAGATAGCAGGGTCCGTTGTCAGAAAGCAATCTAGGTTTATGTTTCACCTTGACTTGATCTAATCCAGTAAAGGCCAAGGCATCATCCAGCGTATCTTGCACATCAGTAGCACTCATGCTGCTACACAGACGCCACGCAACGATGTATCGAGAGTAGTCATCCAGGATAGTGGACAGGTAATACCAGCCCCAGCCGATGATCTTGAAGTAGGTGAAGTCCGTCTGCCACAGTTCATTAACACGGCGGGAACTGATCACTGGCCTGCATCAGGATATACGCTGGACTCGTGATCAGGTCTTCGGCCTTGAGAATGCGGTATACCGTCGATTCTGAGACGAAGTAGCTCTCCTGATCTGTGTAACTGACAGCAACCTCACGAGGCGAGAGTGCCGGTTGATCCAGTGCGAGCTCAATGACCGCATCCCTATGTGCTTGTGGCACACGATTCCAGGCGGCCAGTGCGGATGGCTTCCTGTCTTCCAGTCCATCAATGCCGTCGTCCTGATAGCGTTTGAGCCAGTGGTAGAAAGCGGACTTACCGACACCCAAGCGCCGTAACGTTTGTCTGACCGGTAGATTGGATTCTTCAACGGTACGGATAATCTCGTACTTCTCTGCTGCCGAATACCTCATGTATCGGACTCCCCATCCTCGATCACGCTTTTTTTCAGTAAGCGATTTTCCATGACCGATTCAGCCAGCGCTTCTTTCAAGGCGGCCGCTTCTGCCCTGAGCTCTTTCACTTCATCGGTCGTTGCCTCTCGGACAATATCACCAGCTAAACGTTTCTTACCGGCTTCCATGAACTCTTTCGACCAGCGGTAATACACATTGCTGTTAATGCCTTCTCGGCGACATAGCTCCGATATCGATTCCTCACCTCGGAGTCCTTCCAGGACAATACGGATTTTCTCTTCAGCTGAATACTTTCTGCGGGTGGCTCGGCGTATATCCCGAACTGCTTTCTCGGCACTTATCTTTTTCATCATCGTTTCCTTTTCAGGTTAACGATGAACTAATTCTGTCTCTTAGTAAATCAGACCGGCTGTCCGCATTACGCTGACGTCACACAGAAAAGGGGAACCTTTTGGAGAGCATCCGGTGTTTGCCGAAGACAATTGAGTGTATTACAGCATAGAGCTGTAGTGACTCTATATCGGAGTACAGTGAATCGAGAAAATATTGCCCGAGCCCAGTTTGTTGAGTCTCGTAAAAGTGGTATCCAGCTAATAAATCATTCTCGACTTCATCGAGAAGTACGATCTTCATTTAATCTTATTGCTTATATTCTGTTTGATGACGTCAAGATCAGAGAATTGTGTTTCCTGGTTATCAAGTTGAGCTTGTCTGCTTTTCAGGATGTTCTTGTGCCATGCAGGTGATTGCAATGAATTTTGCTCTGCACTTAAATTCGTCCAGATTTGCTCCATCATTTGAAGCTTCTCCGCAACGCTCATGCTATCTAATGGGATTTCAGTAGCCATGCTTTGTACCATACCACTATGTGATTGGTCAGAGAAGTTCGCTAACCCATCAATTTCTCAAGCATGGATTCATAGATCGCGCTGAGTGTATCCAGATCTTCGACAGAGACACATTCATCCACCTGATGGATGGTGGCATTCAATGGGCCGAGTTCCAGCACCTGTGCACCGGTGGGTGCGATAAAGCGTCCATCGGATGTGCCGCCGGCGGTTGAGAGCTGGGTGTCATAGCCGGCGACTTCTTTAATCGCGGCCTGACTGGCTTCGACTAGTTCTCCCGCAGCGGTCAGGAACGGCATGCCGGACAGGTTCCAGTTGATGTCGTAATCCACGCCG
>CALODD010000125.1:0-10150 GCA_942491945.1 uncultured Gammaproteobacteria bacterium
CACCGGATAAAACAACGATGTTAATCCAAGCAATACCATGACCGTCGTTGCCGCCACATCAACGCCAACAACTTCAAATGCGAACAGGTAAATCGTTAATAAAAGAATCGTCATGACCCAGGCAATTTCAATGCTGGGTACAACCGGTAACATCAATATCGCAATAACCAGAAAGACCGCCGCGGCAATTTTCTGTTTGTTCTTACGCTTTGCTTCAAGATCAGCAGCAGTTACTGGCTGAGACATAAAAAAACTCCAAAATCCGTCTAAATTGATATTCCTTCCTGGAAATCTGTATTCATGCGAAATACGAACAACGCAGTAGGGGGCGCGCATTATCAGCATTACAAGCAAATATTCAAATGAATAGTTATTTGTTAATATTCCAATATGGAATATTTAAACCTCCCCGACCTGAAACATCTGGCAACCTTGCGTGCCGTCGTTGAACTCGGAGGCGTTGCCGAAGCCGGCAGAGCCCTGCATATCGGTCAACCCGCCGTTACCAAGCGCCTGCGCGCGCTCGATAGCTGTTATTCAACCCCCCTGATGGAACGCGGTGGCAGGAATCTCGAACTCACTGCCGCAGGGAAAATGGTCTATCGATTTGCTCGTCTCGCCCTGGACCAGCAGGAAATTCTGCAGGAAGACCTCGCATCACTCACAAAGGGACAAAATAAGCTGCGTCTGGAGACAACATTTACTATCGGCGAACACTTGCTACCTAACCTGCTCCTACAATTCGCAGAGACGCATCCGGAATATAAAATCGAAAGCCGAATGGGTTATACCCGCCGCATTCAAACTCATCTGGCCACTGGACTTTCCGATATCGCGCTACTGGAACAGGCACCCGACCATCCCGATATCCTGGTGCAAAAATGGCTAGACGATGAAATCGTCCTCGTCTGCGGCCCCAATCACTCCCTGAGTAAGACTAAAACACTAAAACCCAAACAACTCAGCCGACAAAAGTTTGTACTGCGTGAATCAACTTCATCCGTCAGAAACACACTTGATCAGGAACTCCCTAAAGTCGGCATTCAAAAACTATCCACACATCTGGAAATCGGTTCAACCGAAGCCATCATCGAAACACTGCAGCATGGCAAGCATGTTAGTTTTCTGCCCTACTTTGCTGTCAGTGAATTATTCAGACGACGTAAGCTACATAGAATAAACGTCGAAGGGTTAAAACTAGAACGTACGTTATGGATTGCACGTACCAGTAGCACAATTAATAACAAGGCCGCAGATAGTTTTGTTAAACTGCTACATAACAAGTCTTAACGATGTCTCAGGTCACTTTCATGAAATTTATTACACTATTATTTCTTGTGACATTTCTGATCGCTGCACAACCGGCTTTCAGTAACGATAAGAAAATCGATCACCGAACAAGCCTGAATTTAACCCCCGCTGAAAAAGTCGAGTTTCTAAGCGAGATGCGCATGATGCTGACCAGCATCCAGGGCATCATGGAAGGCATCGGTACTGAGAATATCGAAAAGATAAAAGAATCCGCACGCTATTCAGGCAATCGTATGGCACGTGCAACACCACAATCGATACGTGACAAACTACCAATGGAATTCAAACAACTCGGCGGCCCCACACACCTTGCATTCGAAGAACTGGTGATACGATCCGATACCGATGACATGGAAGATCTAGCAAGCTTCACAGCAGAGTTAATGAAACGCTGCCTGACCTGCCACGAACTGTATAAAGTTGATTAGCCTTATCGTCTTTAACAAAACCGTCATATACAGCGCATAGCATTCACGCACATCAATATGAATATAGAGTGAATGAAATGATTCAAATAGCAATGGAAACAACCGCAGTCAACCAGATAAAATTATCGGGCGAACGGTTCGACGGAAACATGCTTGTCACATTAAAAGCAGATGGCACCACCCTTTCCGCAAGTTCAGATTACATTAGTCTAGTTGGTGATATTCTGGAAAGAACGTATGACAATAAATCTGAAGATGGCGAATATGTCCGTTGGGAAAACGCGAATGCCCGAGAGATCTGGGCAGTACAACAATATCTGCTTTACCGTTCAGAATAGATCAGGCCTTTAGCATCCGCGCCAGGCTCTTCATCGACTTATTAATATTCAGAGTTTTAATGAGCCTTGCCTCTTTCATCGAGAACCATTCGATATTTTCCATCAAGGCCTCCCACCAGAGCTGTTCAAAGATCGCCTGATGATTATGCTTATCACTATCGAGCCGCCTGATCGCATCCTCAAACAATTCTTCCATTAAACGATACTGACCGGTTAATTCACTTAACCCCATCGTATAGACATAGGTTTTCAGGATACCGCCAAGACCGGCACTGACACCAATCGAAACACCTAGCAAAGACTTTGCTATATCTGGCATCTGAAATTCCAGATAGCCCAGTAAGAATAAAGACAGACCCGCCAAAAATGAAATACCAAATAAAATGCTTCCAGCAGTATTAATTGTATTTAACTGCCTCTCATCACGCCGGCGAGCTTTCTTAAAATATCGGCCCTGATCTTCCACCCAGTGTTTTCTAACCAGGGCCATGGGTTCTCCAATATCAGCTGCAATTGGTTCATCGGTATTAAATAATCGAATCTTCCTTAGAGCTTCAACGACCCAATGATTATCATGGCCAACCTTACGAGTGATGTATTGCAGCTCGCGAAAGTTATCCAGCACAGAAGTTTTCTTTCCCGCACCGGCTTCAGATAAATTAAGAAAGAAGAATAAACGCGACAACTCACCCATGGCCCGATAGACATGATACTTACGCTGAAAGTCTGAATGCTTAATGTAAAAAGAAACGCCTGCCGTCCCAACATAAACCAGGATATAAAACGCCAGTACTTCGGTGAATGGGAATACACGAAAATAAAGCAGGAACGTCACCATCAATGCTGCTGACAGTCCATAAAACAGGTGCGCAAAATTTCGAAAGGATTTTTGATATGCATTAGCGGTCAGGTCAGACCGCATATATAGTTGATGATTATTCTGTAAATCCTGTGGCATGCGTTTGATATCGCAATCAACAAGTGGATAACCATCTTCCTGCGCTTTTGCTTCAGCAGTAAGATTGAATTGATTAATCTTTCCCAGATCATTCAACTCAGACAACATGTCATCGAAATTTGAACAGGTCGATTTACCCTCGACACTAAGCGACTGCGCATCGTTGTAAAACCAGACATTTGCCGATAAATCAGGGCTACCCTCTGTTTGCCTTGGCGTATGCACATGAACTACTGGGCGCCGATGAGTAGTCCACGCTTTACTATCAAAATGATCTTTTAAGCCAGGTAACTCACCTGTCAGTGAGTAGTTAACGATCTCGCCAGTACCACCAGTTAATTCATTCAGATCGCCATCCCACAGCGCAAGTACGATATCGCTGTTGTCGACGACCCATTTACCGACATTCGCATAGCACAGGTTTCGCTGATCAACAGGATCAAAATCTAGCAGTGTTTTACAGAGTACGGATTGGTTCAGTAAACCATCAAACGTCTGGTTAACAGATTCACCCTCAAAATCTTTTTTATACTCGGCCTGCTCCATTGGCAACACGGCCAATAGCCCCATACCCATCTCAAGCGCCAATGAGGCAACCAGCTGGTCAGCACCTTCAGCTAACGGCGAAATCAGTATGAGCGGCGAATCGGGATATGTTTCCTTTAAACGACGAAAGAATTCACGTAACTTGTCGCTGATCGCACCAACAGCATCTTCATGGATATTCCGATGACCGGTAATTCCTATCGTGATTGGAATACGGCCATCGATCTGCGTGTTGTCATACGTGCCCATACGAAGCAAAGACTTTAGTCAAAAAACGCGACGTATAAACCATACATCATGACAAGAAGTACACTGACAACAACCCAACCCAGAAATGCAAAAAACCCATAGAGCAGTTTTTCACCCATCGTCAGTGCTGGGTAATCATAACCAGAGGTGATTAATAGCTTCTTAACACCCTGTCCAATTGGTGACCAGGCACCAAACGTCAGAATTTTCTTCAGGCTCATCGGCGGCGGTTCAACACCCACCCACTGCGCATTCCAGTCTTTATCAAACGTCACAAATAACTCATGACCAACATTGGTTGGTAATGGTTTTGGAAACACCTCAGATAACCGCTCCAGAGCATCCTTCCAGATTTCTTCACGCTGCGGGATTTTCTTATCCCAGAACGGCATCGCAAGCACGAGTTTCTCTGGTGGAATGATTTTAACCAGACGGGATATTTCCCAGCGCAGTCCTTCCGTCGCTCCATAGGTCCAGATAATAAGATCTGACTTCTCGACCATCTCCAGAACTTTATCCTGCCACTCATCGTCGGTAACGTATAAACGCATCGCACCCGTGGTCGCTAATTTTTCACCGGGGCGTCCAATCGCAATCAAATCACCAACTTTATTAAACGCCGCTGCCAGACCGGCTTCCCATGGGTTGATCGGTACACTCATGCCATAAGGCAACGTTATTTTGTTATCGCCATCTTCCTGATCGAGAATAAACGAACGTAGA
Organism: uncultured Gammaproteobacteria bacterium; assembly: GCA_942491945.1. Classification (GTDB taxonomy): domain Bacteria; phylum Pseudomonadota; class Gammaproteobacteria; order JAJDYQ01; family JAJDYQ01; genus JAJDYQ01. Next base: position 4,554 of record CALODD010000125.1, read on the forward strand.
TATAAAAAAGTTGGACGTGCCTGATCACCCGTTTGAACCGACTTTGCCTGCAACACTTCCTCTGCATCTCGGGTTTGCAATTTACGGCCACTGGTCGCGAATCGAACACCGAGTGCCACGAGAACGACACCAATACCCACGACAATAAACGGCTCGTCAGATCGACCAATTCCCAGCACGGAGCCATAGCGTGTCAGGAGGATACTAAACGTACCCACCAGCATGAGCACCACGCCAATACCGACATACAGCTTTCCCTTGCCTTCATTCCGCTCTGGCTTTTGTGCAGAGCTATCTGCGGATTGCTTAACCTTGGGTTTGAGCAGAAAACGAAATACCAGAACCAACACGATGACCAGAACGATCAGGCCAAGTATAAATTTAATTACGTTACTCTCTGCGCCAAATTCTTCAAGCACAGCGGTCATCTCATCACTCTCGGACAGATCAAGTGCGCTATACCAGTCCCGTACTACCATGTTCGGATCAACACCGTACTGCAGCAATATCCGTGCGCCTTCGACATGATCGTTCTCGACATAATCCATCAATATAAAATTCACATCGTGGCTAATTGCAATCTGCGAAAGAATCCATTCCAGCATCACCATATGTTCTGGCGTAGCCGTACCGGTGTAAGGGCTGATTAACCTTATTGGATGCTGATACCAGTCTGCCGGATTCAACTCATAACCATTCGCAACAAACAGTTTCAATGCAGCAAGATTCGCTTCACTGACGGCAATCCCAGCAGGTGAATCACCGACATAGTCTTCACCCGTATCCCATGCCCGCGGGTTTTCTGCCAGCAATGCTTCGAGTTCAGTGGTATCGGTATACCGAACTAGATTATAAATATCCGCCGCCGCTGCAGTCGGAACGACCACCAAAACACACAGGAGAACAGAAAATAGATAGCTACGAATGCTTAGACTAGACATAGATAGGTCGCCGAGAACGTTACTTCACAAATTTATTATTAATTGCTATATCGACAGGGTCGTTGATTTGGCAATGACATGCAAGCGTTAACAGTGCGGCAGGATTGAACCTTAGCTCCTCCGTACAGTCTCACCTGCACATTCTGAAAAAGAGATAACATGCGTACCATACTGTTTGCATTAGCTCTCACTCTGCAGAGCTCCCTCTATGCTCAGGGGACACTCCCAGTAGGAGAATTTTCCAGCGGAAAACTCGATGACTGGGAACGAAAAGTCTATGTCAAAGATACCCAATATCAATTGGTTAACGACGACGGCAGACAGGTACTAGATGCTGTGAGCCAATCAGATGCCACGGCGATTTATCGTAAAATCAGTGTTGACCTCAGTAAGACGCCGATACTGAACTGGTCATGGAAGCTCAAGAAAAGCATAGTTCCCGCTGATGAGAAACAGAAAGCGGGAGATGACTATGCCGCGCGTGTCTATGTCGTAAAAAGTGGCGGACTATTTCCCTGGAAAACCAAAGCCATCAATTACGTCTGGAGCGCACAACACTCGAAAGGACAGTCCTGGAACAATCCCTTTGCTGGCGAGAAAGCCAAAATGGTTTCAATACAGGACGGGCAATCTTCCAAACAACAATGGCTCCACGAAAAGCGCAATGTCATCAAAGACTTCAAAACACTCTATGACGTAGACATTGATGAAATCGATGGTGTTGCCATCATGACCGATAGCGATAACACCGGCCAATCAGCTCATGCCCGCTATGGTGATATTTATTTCACCGCCGAGTAAATACCCTAATCCACACCGAAACGTTTTCTCACTGTATATTTATGTAGCTCTTCCGCGATCAGCAACAGGCTGGCGACACCGAGTAACGTCAGCCACTGCATACCGGTTATCGGGCTAATCTGTAATACATCACTCAACCCTGGTGTATACATCGCGCCGATGTGAATCAGCTGCGCCAGTGGCACGGCAGTAATCAGGAATGGATTTGCAAAGAACTTAATCTTAAATAAAGAGCGATGTTCAGAGCGCGCGGATAGCGCATGAATATTACCGAACAGTACCATTAACATTAATACCAGGTTACGTGCTTCTTCAACTGGCGTACCGCGATCAATCAGAATCAAGTACGTCGCAAAACACAGTACCCCCATCACCGATCCGATCACCAGCACATGCTCGACAATGCCCCGCTCAAACACCGGCTCAGATGGATTACGTGGTGGGCGTTTTAGCTCGCCCCCTTCTTTCGGTTCGAACGCCAGCGCCACGTCCTGCAAACCATTTGCCACCAGATTCAGCCACAGCAACTGCACGGCGATCATTGGCATCGGCAGTCCCGCAAGCACCGTCAGGAAAAACAACAGCAAGGCAGAAAAACCCGTCGCGATTAACAGGGCGATCACCTTACGGATGTTGTTATACACAATCCGTCCCTGATCGATACCGTTCACAATCGAAGCAAAGTTATCGTCGGTAATAATCAGGTCAGCCACTTCCTTGGCGACATCGGTGCCCTTCTTGCCCATGGCGACACCGGCATTGGCACGACGCATGGCCGGCGCATCGTTCACACCATCGCCAGTCACGGCGACAAAGTGACCGTCGTCCATAAAAGTCTCAACGATGAGTTCTTTCTGCGTCGGTTCTATCCGCGCAAAAATTCGGCTGGCCGTAATCAGATCATGTAATGCCTGCTGACCTTTTCTCTCGGCTGCTCGAATCATCTGCCCGGTCACCGGCTGATGCCCTTCCTCACACATGCCCAGTTCTTTACCAATCGCACAGGCCGTGGTCGGATGATCACCCGTCACCATCGCCACTTCGATACCGCCACGCCGACAACGCTGGATCGCTTCTTTGACTTCAATCCGCACCGGATCGATCATGGCGACCATACCGAGAAAGGTCATTCCACCCAGCAAGGTCATCGCATCGTCGGTTTGCTCAACGTCACGCTTCGCCAGAGCAATAATCCGATAGCCTTCGCTCGCCAGTGATTCAAACTGCGCCTCGACATACTTCACATCGATTGGCTTGATACCGTCAGCCGTTTGCATATGTGTCGACAGCTCCAGCATCTTTTCCGGACTACCTTTCACATACAAACTCGGCTGCTCACCATCTAGATTCAGACTACCGCTGAGCGCCTTTTCCGATTCATAAGGAATCACATCGAGCTGCTGTTGCTGCTGACGAATATCGGAAACCGACAGACCCAGCTTCTTTGCCAGCACCAGAAACGCCACATCGACTATATCGCCATCCGACACCCATTCACCACCGGAATAATCCAGATGACTTTCATTCGCCAGCACGCCAGTGACACAAAGCTCGCGCAGCTGTTCGATTTCATCACTATTGATATCAGCGCCATGCACTTCACCACCGGGTGCAACACCTTCACCACTCACCTGGTATTGACGATGATCCGGCAACATCACCTGACGAATCGTCAGTTCGTTCACCGTTAAAGTACCGGTCTTGTCCGAGCAGATCAGCGTGCAGGAACCCAGCGCTTCAACCGCCACCAGCTTACGGATAATGACGTTATGCCCCACCATGCGCCGCATACCAATCGCCAGTGCCACAGTTAACGCCGCCGGCAGACCTTCGGGAATGGTCGACACCGCCAGACCGATACCCATCATCACCATCTGCTCGGTCTCATAACCGCCCATCAACATCATCAGACCCACCAGCGCCATGATGGCAATCACGATGGAGGCCGCGACCTTATAGGTGAACTGACGAATACGAATCAGCAGCGGTGGTTCAGACACACGCTTGTGAGCGACATGCTCGGCAATATGGCCAATCTCGGTATGGATGCCGGTATCAGTCACCAGCCCCTGTGCCCGACCATGCGTGACAATACTGCCGGCAAAGCAGACATCGAAACGATCCGCAATCGGTGCATCGTCAGCGACATTCGCTTCGGCATTCTTGGTCACCGCCAGCGACTCACCAGTGAGCATGGACTCATCCACCGCCAGATTCTGTGCCGACAGCAAACGCATGTCCGCCGGCACCTTGTCACCGGAATACAGCAACACCAGATCACCCGGCACAATCTCTTCGGTATCCAGCGTCTGCGCCACCCCATCACGCACCACATGCGCCGAGCCTTTCACCATCTTGCGTAGCGCCGACGCCGACTTCTGCGCCGAATGCTCCTGTACCGTGCCGATAATGGCGTTAATCAGCAGCACAATGACAATAAATACCGTACTGGGAATCTGCTGCACCAGATAAGAGATCACCGCCGCAATCAATAACATATAAATAAACGGGCTCAGGAACTGACGCAGGAAGATCAGCAGCAAACCCGCCTGCTTCGGCTCCGGCAGACGGTTTAAGCCGTACTCCTGCAATCGGGCTTTTGCCTGCTCAGTAGTTAACCCCTGCTGTGGTGATGTATTCATTTCGATCATCGATTAATGCGCTATCCGACAACCATACGGCGACCAATGTCAAGAAAAGTTGATCAGGATCATGAGAATGGGGGTTGTCATGAAAGGTTCACACTGACACACAATCATATTTTCCACTACAATCATCAATAATGAATAGATTTATGTATGTAATATTGTGAATCTATAACCACACTCACAGACCAATACAGGTGATCAACATGATCGAATGGGCAAATGTCACGTCCAGTGCGATATGGAAAATTGGATACAACTCATCTAACCGGCGCATGTATATCGATTTTAAAAATAGTGACCCCTACTATGAATATTGTAACGTTCCAGAACGAGTGTTCCACTCATTCACAAACTCATCATCCATTGGGAGTTACTACCATCAGCATATAAAAGATAAATACGACTGCTGACATATGCCGTCTATTAACCCCCACATATAAAGCAGTATTTTATTCGAGATACACATATGGCACGAAAAACTTTCATATCTCACAAATACAGTGAAGCCCAAGAATTACGAGATAAAATTATTGACGCGCTTGGAGATGATGCAACGTACTATCAAGGCGAAACCGCCGATTCTCCAGATCTCACTGATACCACAGTAGACAATATAAAGAAAAACTTAACCGACATGATGCACGGGACTTCTGTCACTATAGTAATAGTCTCTCCAAACACAAAAGATAGCAAATGGATTGATTGGGAAATTGAATACTCACTAAAGGAGATAACAAGAGAAGACAAAACATTCCGAACAAACGGTATCGTTGGCGTGATAAAGAAAGACAATGGCACATATGACTGGCTAGTAAGCAGCAAGAAGAAAGACGATGGTTGCTCTGTTAGAAGTATTGACTCTGATAAGTTATATAAGATTATCAACGACAATCGCTACAACCTTTCTACTGATGATAAATACTCATGTGATCACTGCAAAACATATGACCAGCTCAGTGGTTCATACATATCACTCATTGAACAAGATGATTTTATGAATGATCCTCAAAAATATATTGAAAATGCTTATGAGGCCTTTTCCCAGGCAATGCCTGGGCTCCATCCAGCTGCTGGTCACTTTTGCCAGCATGCATTTGCAGTTTGACAATTAAGATTTTAACGATATTGTTTTGCGATACATTGTGGCACAGAAATGTACCTCTCGTTAACCTTTACAAGGCAGAAAAGTGTTCAAAATTACCGCAAT